>DAQK01000049.1:16950-43384 GCA_002502855.1 Methanobacterium sp. UBA279 | reverse complement strand
AAAACAAATCTTTCATACAAAAAAAATCTAAGGGGCTAAACATGTCTTTTAAATTTATGGTGACTGTTCCATCAACTTTAGATGCGATACTTTCCGCTCTTTTCGTGTCCATGTCGTAAAAACATGCTAGATCTACGCCCACTTTACCTTTTAAAGCGAAATCCGTGATTACATCAGCTATGGCACCACATCCTAAAATACCTACTTTCATAGCATCTCTTTTTATGAGATTTCCTGATTTAGATCTAGAAAATGAATCTTCATTATGTTCCGTCTCTAAAAATTCATACAATGCTGTCTCATTCATCTACATGCTTCCTTCTCAGTTTATGTTTGTCTTGAAGTTCAATAGGGCATCTTAAGATAGGGGATACATTTGAGCGAAAAATGATCTTCAGACACCCTATTTACTTCAGCCATCAGCCTAAGGGAGGTGATGTATGGTTTGGCGTTAACATCTTCACAGTCAAAGATTAGGGCTACTTGGTCAATATAAACTGGATTTTACTAATATAATTTGCATTCAGGGTCTATACCAGTGATTTTACAGGCTTTTTTTGATGTTCAACCCAATGAGTAGTGGTGTGATCTTTTCTATGATCTGTGCCCTTTCTAGAGGCCCGCAGTCTACAACTTGTACTCCGGGTATTTTTTCGATTAATTTAGCCACTGTTATTTTAGATTCCTGGTTATCACCAGATATAAGACAATCACAGTCTATGGGTTCGTTGTAGTTCATTAAAGCTCCGCTGCTGATGTTGTTAAATGCGCAGATGACATTGGTATCAGGTAAGATCTTCTGTGCTCTTTCAGAAGCTGCTCCTTCAGGCAGGTATAAACATCGGGTGAGAGATCCGCCAATTGCAGTCTCTAAAGGTCCAGTAGCATCCATCAATATCTTTCCAGTAGCTCCCTCTTTAATAGACAGGAGAATTGCTCTTTGAGAGGCTAAAAGCACGGTTAAAACCAGTACATCAGCTTCTTTTGCAGCATCAGGATTTTCAGCAGCTTTCAAATTCTCTACATCATCTAAAAGGTCTTTAACTTTATCTACGGCCTTTTGTGCTTTTTCCATCGTTCTCGATCCGATTATAACATCTTCTCCAGCTTGCACAAACCGTATGGCAATCCCTAAACCTTGACCACCAGTTCCACCTATTATCGCTATTTTCATTCTTATACTCCACCTTATTTTAAAAAAGGATTGTATCTAGGTTATTACCTAGATACAGGTCCAACCACCATCTATTGAGAGTAGTTGTCCGGTAGTGTAGGAAGAGGCATCTGAAGCAAAGTAAATGACAGCTCCGTTTAATTCGCCTTGTGCGCCTACACGAGCCATTGGACAGTAAGTTTTAACAACATCTTCGAATTCTTTATCAGCTATGATATCAGCTGTCATTTCACTTTCGAAGTAAGCAGGCCCAATTGCATTTACTGTTATGTTGTATTTTGCCCATTCAGTTGCTAAAGCTTTGGTTAATAGTTTAACTCCACCTTTAGCTGCAACATATGCAGATAGGCCCAGTCCGGTCATTGCTACCGTACTGTGAATGGAACCGATGTTTATGATTTTACCATATTTTTGTTCAACCATGACTTTTCCAACTTCTCTGGCAACGTAGTATACGCCATTTAAATTGGTGTCGATTGTTCTGTCCCTGTCAGCAATGGGTTGTTCTTCGGCAGGGTGGAATACAACGACACCCGCACCGTTAACTAAAATATTAATACGACCATAACGATCTTTAACTTTAGCTACGGATTCAGCAATGTTATCATTATCTAATATGTCTGTAACTACATACATTGCTTCAATACCTTTGGCTTCAAGGTCTTTTTGAACATTTTTAAGTTTTTCTTCCCTTTTTGCAAATAATGCAATTTTTGCACCCTGTTCACCAAGAGCTGTTGCCAGTTGAACTCCTAGACCAGATGAACCACCTGTTACCAGGGCAACTTTCCATTTAAGTCAAATAGGTTTTTCATATTATCATATCCTATTTTTTAATATTTCCAAGAATGTCTCCTTATTGATTATGCCAGACATACTAGTCTGTCTGTGATTCCAATAATGCAATTCTTATATTATAAATTTGTAAATCTTTAAACCAAATTTTGATCACTGATTACTCTTGCAATGATTAAAAAAAACATATTTTTCAATTAGGGGATTATTTGAAGTTAAATATAAATTAAAAGGGAATAATTTATGGATACAAAATCAAGGATCATGGAAACAGCTTTTAAACTTTTACTTAAAAAAAAGGATTTGATAATGTTTCCATAAATGAAGTTAAAAGAGAATCAAACATCACTACCGGCGGATTCTATCACCATTTTGAGAGTAAAGACACATTGATAGTTGAAGTAATAAATAAAATACTTATTTAACTATTTCTATTTAACCATGAAAACAGATTAAAAATTTTTGAAGGCACCCCCCCCCAAAAAAAAGAAAAATTAGAAGTTGCAATATTATCAATGAACTGGTGATGATTCAGTCATCAATGAAACCACTCAACTTGTGGGAGGTCCCAAAAAAAATAGACTATAAAACACTACACCTACTATTGATAGAAGGTATTCAGAAATATGATATGATAAGCGAAATTTATACAGAGTTCTTCACTAATATGTTTGATTTTATTAAGGACGTAATCAACGAAGGCATAAATCAGAGCGTAATAAGATCAGATATTAATCCCACCATAGTTTCAGAGGTTATAGAAAACTACGATAAATGGGAACAGTCATAATGTAGATAACATTGCCAGAAAAAAATCCATGAAAGAAAAAGTAAAAACTAACATAAACGATATACAGGAACACATAAAAAAAAATTAGTTTCAAATATACCAAAATTTTTATTTACGTCATCACTAGCGATAACACTTTAATTAAATGAAGGTAACATTAAAAATAATATCACTAACTTTACTTTTCATCTGCTCTCATCAACTTTTTATTAAAGTAAAAATATATAGGAAACCATATGATAAAAGGAAAGGCAGCCTATCTAAAACGACTAACATCCAAAATACAGATACCAAGTGTGGATGTTGGCCGGGAATTAGACGGCAGCACACCGCCCTCTGTTTTTATTGGAAGCTGGAACTACCCTAAAGTATTCGCCGGCCCTATGATAACCCCAATACAGGGTGATACCGCTATAATGGACACCCCCGAGGTTTGGATACAGAATGATAAAACCCAGGAAGATATCATAGGTTACCGGCTTAACCTGGTCCGGGGAAAACTCACCAACAAGGTAACCGAACTGGAGAATCCATTCGTTGAAAAATTACAGGAAATATCACTGGCCTCTACCTCCATCAACAGCGAAGCAGAGTTCAGTAGCAAACCACGAGGAAGATCCTTTAATGAAGAACACGCCCCTCACGGCCCCACCGCTCTTCTTGAAAAATTCGATATAGAAACCGTCAAATGGGATCGGGAACTGGAGAAAGCCTACTACGACAGTGACCTGAAGGCGGCTGATGCAGTGATGCAACTCCATGATAAAGAAGTGCCCTTTTCACATATACAGAAAGCCTTCTCTGTGGGAACCATGGGAGTAGGTAAAAACAGGAAAATGGTCCCTACCAGATGGTCCATCACAGCCTGCGACAGCACCATAGGTGACAGATTACTAAGGGAAATCAGAAGTTACGATATGATTGAAACCCACCGGGTTTACGAGTACAGTAGCCTTAATAACTACTACGCCGTGCTTTTACTGCCCCTGGAATGGCAATTTGAATGGATGGAAGCCTTCCTCCATGTACTGGGAAGGGAAGAGTTGATATTCTCCGACTATGAAAATAACTCGGGCAAGAAAGGTTACTCCCGGGTGGGTGGCTGTTACTACACCTCCAAGATGGCCGTCCTGGAGGAGCTGGCCCAGGAGAAAAAACAGGCAGCAGCTATTATCTTAAGAGAAGCCTACCAGGGCTACATACCCCTGGGAGTATTCAACGTCAGGGAAAATATCAGAAGTGCCATGAACCAGCCCTACAGGGAATTTGAGGATATGAAGACCGCCTTAGCTTATATATCCAGTAATCTTACCCTGCCACTGGAGAAATTCATCAAGACCAGTGACTTGTTAAAAGAGCTTCTACAATCAAGACAGACCACCTTGGACAGCTTTTTCAGAGTTTAAAGTCTTTTCTTTTTAAATAAGTTTATACATATTATTTTCATAAATTTAAATGGACTTTATCCCATTTTGAGAGTGGTCTGATGGAACTCTACCATAAAAAACCTTCAAAGGAAGCCAGGGAGGCAATGTGCGAAGCGGTTAATCAGATTCCTTCAAAAAATCAGTTGATTAAATCAGCAGAGAAGGACATATGTAATTTAACCCATCATAAATACTCAAAGATTCTAAACAGTGGTAATTCAGCCATATTTACTGTTATGAGCAATTTTCAAGGTAAAATTATGGTACCGGACCAGGGTGGTTGGTCTGGTATAATTAAAATAGCTGAATATCTGAGACTTGAAATAATTTACCTACCCACAGATGAGGGTTTAATAAATCCCAATTTATTGGATGATATATTAATAAAAGAAACCCCTGAAGCCCTATTTTTAACCAGTTTCGCAGGATACACAGCTGAACAACCCTTAAAAGAAATATATAATGTCTGTGATGAAGAGGGAGTTGTGCTGGTGGAGGATGCCTCCGGAGCTTTAGGTGATGAGACAGGCCAATTGGCCAATGGAAAACATTCCCATATCATAGTGGCTTCTACAGGCTCTCCCAAAATAGTGAACGTGGGAAACGGGGGTTTCATATCCACTGACCAGGAAGAAGTACTGGAAACACCACTCAAATTTTTACAGGCAGACCATATCACCTGTGCTGGTATCTCCCAGGAAATAAAAAATGCCCCATCCATACTATCAAAGACTATTTCATCCTGCTCCTATTTGAAAGAAAAATTGGAGGATGTATTCCATGAAGATAAGAGGGGTATAAACGTTATCTGTAAGGCGGATAGCCCTAAAAAATTAGCGACCGAATTAAGGACAGCCCTGAAGGTACGTAAAGGTGGTATGATATCCAAGTGTCCCAGGTATGACAGGATACTGGAGGATGCCGTGGCTTTAGAGATAAAAAACCTGGACGTGCGTTGTTTAACCCGTGAAAATCTGGATAGGATGATTGAATTTGTGAATGATTTAAAAACAGCCTAATTCATGTCTCTAAAACGAGTAACGAGGTTCTCTCTATCATCGCCCGGGTTATGCCGCCGGAATTTTCTATCTCTTCGTCAGAGATCTGATAGAGATCCTTTAAGTGATTCTCATCTGCTTTTAGGACTTCATCGTCCCTTTTTCCAAGCAGTAATTCTAATTCTTTATCCACACTACTGTTACAATCTACTAGAACTGCACAGATATTATTTAACCCTCTTTTTAACCCTAATATCTGGAGTGCCTTTGATATCTGCCTCTGGGCCGATGCCCGTACACAGATTTCCAGTCCCAGATCCTTTGCAAGATTTTCATTTCGTTTAAAGGCGTGAAGTGCCTGTTGGGCTGCGTGGAGAACATGTTCTTCCCCGGCTATGCCTTCGGCATTTAATAGTTGTATAACACAGGAATCACTGGTTATATCATATAATTTTCCTATTAAACCTGGAATGTCCTCTACAACTATGGAAAATCCTAAAACCTGAATTTCGTGTTCCATTATAAATCCTCAAAAAAATAAAAAGTTATAAGTAAGATTATAAGTCGCCTTCTCTTACTTTTTTAACATATTTGGTGCTGAGTATCTTGTTTATTCCACTGAGGTATGCTTCTACACTGGCCATTATGATATCTGGCTGTGTGCTCCTGGCGGTTACTATGTCACCGTTGTGTTTGAGCTTAACCACCACATCGATAAGGGCGTCTGCACCGCCGGTGATGGCATCTACATGGTATTCTTCCAGTTCTATATCTGCGAAGTCCTTTATACTCTTTTTAACTGCGACTATCGCGGCATCTACAGGTCCTATGCCTATACCTGCCTCGAGTACTTCCTTATCTTCTATGTTCAGTCGTAGGGATGCTGTGGGGGTTACTTTACTTCCAGATACTACGGTGAGTTCCTCAAGTTCAACCACTTTCTCGGCCATCACACCTAGTACGTCCTCAGTGATGGCCTGTACATCTACGTCGGTTACGCATTTACCCTTATCGCCTAAGGACTTTATACGGGTGAATATTTGTTTGAACTGTTCATCGTCCACCTTCAAGCCCATCTCCTGTATCCTTTTCTTGATGATGTGGGATCCCACGTGTTTTCCCATTACAAATCTTCGCTTGTGACCCACCAGTTCAGGGGTTATGGGTTCATAGGTTTCTGCCTTCTTCATCACCCCATCGGCGTGTATTCCGGATTCATGAGCAAATGCATTTTCCCCCACGATGGCCTTGTTGGGCTGTAAAGGTATACCCGTGATTCTTGAAACTGTTCTGGAGACGTCATATAACATTTCAATATTTATATCAGTCTTTACATCATAAAGTGAGTATAGTGAAACCACAGTTTCCTCTAATGAGGCATTCCCTGCTCTTTCTCCTATTCCGTTTACTGTTACATGGGCCTGTGTTGCCCCGGCCTGCAGGGCGCTCAGTGTATTTGCAACTGCCAGTCCAAAGTCGTTGTGACAGTGCACACTTAACGGTTTTTTGAGTTTTGATAGTCTACTGTAGAAATCCTGGGATTTATCAGGTGTCAGCATGCCCACGGTGTCACAGGCACATATCCTATCTGCTCCTGCCTTTATCCCCTCACGGAACAGTTGTGTAAGGTAATCCAGGTCACTTCTGGTTGCATCTTCTGCTGATAATTCAACGAGTAGACCCTGGTCCACCGCGTATTCTGTGGTGTTGATGGCCAGATCCTTAACTTCTTCCCTGGTTTTACGTAGCTTATGTTCAATGTGCAGGTCAGATGTGGGTACTACCAGGTGTACGCTGTCCACTCCACATTCCAGGGCGGCGTCTACGTCGATTTTCACTGCCCGGGCGAAGCTGCATATCTCTGTTGGTAAATCTTCTGCTACGACCTTTTTTATTCCTTCTCTTTCACCCTCGGAGGTTATGGCTGATCCAGCTTCAATGACATTTACACCTAGATCGCTGAGTATGGTTGCTATCCTCAATTTCTCATCGGGAGTAAGTGATACTCCTGGTGTTTGTTCACCGTCTCTAAGTGTTGTATCGAATATTTTAACGTCCAAGGGAATCCCTCTCCTTTTTTTGATAAATTTTTAACCAATTATTCAATCCCTTACTAGAACAGAAATTACTCTGGTTAAACTCTTGTGCATTCTTATATGATGTTGTTCTATTATTTTAAATTTTGTTCCCCCTACAAACTCGGTGATGTCCATGTAATGGGGTGTTGCCATACATATCCGTCCATCATCCTTGACCAGGCTTTCCAGGGAGATAAGAGCCTCTTCACAGAGCCTATGGCTCTCCTCGCCCCGTGTTGATGCAGATATACCATATGGCGGGTCGGTGGCTACAGCGTCTACTTGGTAGGGGAGTTCTAATTTCCGTACGTCTGCCTTGAAAACTTCGTAATCACTGATGTTACAGTATTTGAGGTTTTCTATGGTTCCCTTAACCATTTTATAGTCTATATCTGTCCCTACCACTCTGGCACCTATGATACTTGCTTCTAAGAGTATCCCTCCCGTGCCACAGAAGGGGTCGAGCAGTCTCTCCCCCCTCTTTACCATGGTCAGGTTCACCATGCACCGGGCCAACTTGGGACTCATGGAGCCCGGGTAGAAGAAGGGCCTTTTATGTGGTTTTAAATCGAAAAAATGTTTTTTAGGAATTTTAATTATCCTTAACCCCAGAAAGGCTTTATCATCCATTAAAATGGTTCTTATGAATATCCCTGGATCTTCCAGGTTTACCTTAAATTTATCCCCTGTTTTTTCCCTGATAATGCCACCAATAGCTTTTTCAAGCTCTAAGGTATTAACTTCAGATGTTCCCTTTTTTTTAACTCTAACCATGTATTCATCGGTTACTATATCTTTCCAGGGGTAATCTTTAACTCTGGTTAGAAGATCACCCGCATCTGTACTTATCAATAATTGGAAGACTTCATGGGTCAGTGATAATCTGCTTAACGATGATTTGAAATTTACTAGAGAGTTTTGAAGATATTCTTCCGGTACCTCGATGGTTACAAAACCATTACACTTCTGTTTAAATGTGTAAGGAATTTCCTCCGTCTTTAAAACAGCGTTTAATTCTGCTTCGGGTAGAGTTTCATGCTCGAGTGATAATATAAAAGCTATTTCCATGGTATCACTTGTTGGGTGTTATCCAAGTAAAACAGACAGTCCCCTGGTAAGTATCTTGGGAAGTATTTTGAATAGAATACCCCGTTTAAACAATTCCTTTACCAGGGAGGACTGGTCATCTATCTCACCATATTTGGAGATGATATCTTCAGCTCCCTCTTCTTTAAGTTTACGAAACATAAAGTCCAGATCATCATCTGATAATGAACTAAATATCTTCTGTACCATTAACTGGGTTTTAAGTTCATTTTTAAAGTTTTTACCATAATTTGCATTGTATTCCCTTAAAATTCCCATGTCATCCTTTTCCAGGGCTTTCTCTGCCGCGTCTGCGGCGATTTGCGCACATTTAAATCCTATTATAAGCCCTCCCCCGGTGGTTGGTTTAACCTGGGAAGCAGCATCACCTAAGAGTAAAACATTATCCTTTACTATCTTCTTTTTATTGTTGTATACTGGGATTTTTCCAGTGTACTTTTTAATCACTCTATAACCTTCAAAATCCTGATCACTATCTAAAAACATTTTCAACATATTATTTAAAGTGTGATAATCAAAGTTCCCAAACAATCCCACCCGTGCGGTGGATGTTGTTAGGGGGATTACCCAGATAAATCCAGGGGATATTATGGAGTATGTATGTAGATGCACACAATCCATGTCAAATAAGTCTCGACCAAAATCCACCAGAAATTGGGCTGCCTGTAACTGTTTTTCATCTGATGAGCCCATGGATAATTTCCTGGAAACAATAGAATCGCTTCCATCAGCACCTACCATAATTCTTCCACTGTAATCCTTTTTCCCATTTGTCAGGAGAACACCAGTATTTTTAAGATTTAAATCCCTTACATTTTGTTTCAAAAATAGTTCTGCCCCGGCATCTACTGCTCGCTCAGCAAGAAATTGGTCGTAAGCAACCCTATCTATAACGTAAGCTGCTGGTTTATCTTTGGCAACCTTTAGAACATGATTTGAGGGGGAATGCAGGTAGGCCCCGTAGAAGGGGTTGATGATAAGTTTATCTGGTAATATATTTACCTCTTTTATCTGCTTACCCAGGAGTCCAGCGCATTGAAGGGGCACCCCTATCCTGGTTTTTTTCTCGATTATTCCTACTTTAAATCCTTTCTCCACCATATACCTGGCGAAGGTGGTGCCCACAGGCCCGGCACCTACTATCAATACATCATACATCATTTATTTATTTCCATTTAATTGATTCTACTAGTTACTACACCATGTTTACTGGGGGATACAAGAAATTCAAATGGTTCTTGGCCAGTACATGATAATGAATACTACCTATAAGGGCGATGGATGCTTCAATTATCGAAATGGTCTGGATTTACTTTATCAATTCCCCATCCCCGAGAAGTGAAAGGACTATGAAAATACCACCATAAACGGCGTACACCCTTCCAAAATTTAGCAGGCTGTAATGTAGGAACGATACCGTATAATACTAAAATAATAGCACCCAGGATAGCGAATTCCACACCCCGGCCTTCCCTTAGATACAGCCAGATCAGGTATCCTTCACCGATTTCAAAGAACCCGGCGATGATAAATAAGAGAACAGATTTAACCATATCCATTTACTAACCCACCAATAAATGATTGTTAGATTTATAATATTTAATTTTAAGGTAAGGTAGGAAATAAATTAAATTAACTCCCAGCCAATAAAGGATTTACACATTTTATCTCCTGAAAATATCCCATAAACCCTAAATAATACCATAGCCGGTATTATTTCAATCCTACCAATCCACATGTTAAATATAAAGAGGATTTCTGCTATAATGGGCATTGTAAGAGATGTAATGCCCGTAGAAAATCCCTACATTACCCTGAGCAGACGCCACCTCAAAAAGTGAATCTTATTCCTCCGTAACCGTACTGCATCAAAACCACCCAACTTATAGAAATGAAAAGCAGATAAAGGAAAGTATAACTCCCTGCTTCTCTAATCTCAACATCACCTACAGATTTACCGTTTATCTTTCTGATTATAATGGATCCTTCTGGTGAAATTATCCTCTTTATCTCCCAATAAGCCGATTTCAACAGGGTCACAACTCTAATAAGCTTCAAAGCACCTGTTGTAGAACCGGCAGCCATACCTATAATCATGGCAATAGCAAGTATCACCTTAGGATAATCTGCCCAGGCTGCCATGGTACTTACAGGAAGTGTGCTGGAACCAATGCAGCTCAATGCAGAGACAGTATAAAAAATAGCATTAAGGTTGGTGAATTTAGCACAAACAATCAGAAGTACAGAAAATACAGCTACGATAATAATCATTGCCTGGAACTGCACGTCACGGAAAACATCTAAAACTCTACCTTTCAATGCCTTATAATGGACTAAAAAAAACTGGTACCACCTATGATCATCAATATAATGGTTATCAGAGTAATTAAATCGCTACCACAGGCCCCTATATTATTATTTTTAATAGACATGCCTCCGGTGGAGAGGTTGGTGAAGGTGTTGTTTATTGCATCAAAAAGAGGCATACCGGCCAATACATAAAGCACAATACCCAGAATAGTGTATAAAAGATATATCCACCATATAGCCGTGTTAGTGATACTGGGCTTTATCTTTTCTTCACGTACTTCAGACTTATATAAACGAGCAGCAGCTGTTCCTGGCCTTATCAAAATACCAATAACCATTAGTACTACCCCTAAACCACCAACCCACTATTCTATACTTCTTAAAAATAGAACTGATTTAGGGAGTATTTCCACGTTGGTGAATATACTCAAACCACTTCCACTCCAAGCAGACATGCTCTCAAAATAGGCATTGAGAAAATCGATATTAGTAGTGTACATTAAACAAAGACTACCAATGAAAGCAGCCCAAAGCCAGGCCAGGGCAGCTATCATCATACCATGTTTTAATCGTAATCTTCTATCTTCGAAGGGCACTCTTCTTAATATAAACCCAACTGCAATTGAAAATAGTCCAACACCCAGAAAAACAATTAAATGAGATTCACCGTATATTAAGGCAACTAATATGGGAATTAAGGTTACCACACCTATACCCTGCATTATTTGGCCCAGTGGGTTGGATATCAATAGAATATCCCTTATAACCATAGTTTTTTTTTCATTGTATCAATTAAAATAATGATGAATTAAAAGTAATATAGTTTGTTAAAAAAAATCACAAATAGATCAGAACTTAAATTTCTTATCATATTCCTCTATGACTGATTTCCTGTCTACTTCACGTTGATATTTCCGATATCCAATATCTTCTCCCTGCATCAATCGATTTATGGTATTATCCACCTGATACGGATTGGGTACATCTTCCAGTACCACCTGAGTGTGTTCATGTCCCCCGTAGATTTCAATATCCCCTGCACGGAAAAGCCTCTCTATAAGTCCCTGTGATACATCTATATCCTGGATCATGTTATAAGGCATGTAAATCTTCCTTTTTCTGAATATTCCCTTTTTAATCATGACTCTATGGGTGGTAAGCATGTAATGGATGGCCCTCCAGGAGATAACATCCCATAGTATAGAAAACACCAGAACAACCACTATAAAAAGCAACAGGTAGCTTACACCCTGTACCAATGGTATCTGGACATAATAAATCAAAAACTCCTGTAGAGAGGCAAATAAGGACAGTATGGTGCTAAAGAAATACAGAAGTAGGAGTAATACTATGAACTTAACGATAGTCGATCCCAGATTCAGTGTAAATCGTGGCCGGGTTTCAAATAGAACTTTCTCCCCCACATAGGAGTTTTCATCTCTTTCTGCCATTTCATATTCTCCCAGACAAATAAATATTTTATACTCACTCTTTTCTATCCTAAACCCCTTTATGTATTTTTATGGATATATTTATGGGTATTTCCAAAATATAGATGTGATGATGAAAGAAAAAATCTCCATTGAAGAGACACGTATCACCCTGAAAACAGACCTGAAAAAGCACCAACTTTACTATTTTATTTTAAAACAGCGTAAAGAGCTTAAAAACTATATATATAGACATAAAGATTTTCTACTAAGCTTGGAACCCCTTATAATTGAAGAAGCACCAGTTGTTGTTAAGATGATGGCCCGTGCCGGGAGATACGCGGAGGTAGGTCCTATGGCAGCTGTGGCCGGCACCATAGCCCAGCTCTCCATGGGATATCTCACCAGTGAAGGGGCTAAAATGGCCATCGTAGATAACGGTGGTGATGTGGCTCTTAAAACTAATAAGGATGTTACCATGGGAGTTTATGCCGGAGATTCATCCCTCTCTGGCCAGATCGGATTTAAAATAAAGCATGAAATGATCCCCATGGGCGTTTGCACCTCCTCAGGTACGGTGGGGCATTCCATCAGTTTCGGCCGTGCGGATTCAGTCACCGTATTCGCAGATGAAGCCAGCGTAGCGGATGCCCTGGCCACATCAATCGCCAACGAAGTAAAGGGAGAGTTAAACAGTGATGCAACCCAAAATGGTCTCTCCAGGGCAGAAGACTTCAGAGATCATATGAGAGGTGTTCTGGTGATCGTGGGAGAATCTGCAGGAATGGTAGGTAAAATCCCCCAGCTAGTTAAAACAGATAAAAAGGTGGTTTTAGGGGATTTATTTGATGTTTATTAATATGAGGATCTTATCTGTGTCAGTACGGTGTGGATGACTCAAGATCCGTCCCCAACCAGAAGACGTAAAACATGTCCCTTGTCACCGAACCCCTAATATCCATGGAAAGAGTGCCATACTGTAGATGAAATCTAAGTTTCGCATGATCCCATATTCAATGGTTGAGATCTCCGAAGAATACATACTTAAAGAGTATCATATTTTTTTGAGTGATCCTATAACTGTCATTCCCAATGCGATGGTTCGTTACAATGAATATCAAGGGGTTTAATTTCTTTTTTGAGTTTTATATTTATATAAAAGTATTATAAGTAATATTATTCCTAATACTCCGAAAATAATCGATAAAAATGATTTATAGACTATCCACCATAAAACAACGTTAAATAAGATTATAAAACTTAATCCAAACATAACAAAAAATCTATCCCTTTTTTGAGTTTTATATTCATAAACAGATTGTATCAAGAATACAAAACCCCACGGTCCAATAATAAAGGATACTAAAGAGTTATAGATTACCCATAGTAAAATGGATATGAAAATCATCGTCAAAGATAATCCTAATCCAATGAAAATCTTGTTTCGGGCCATTATTTCACATCCCAATGGAATATCAGGGATTTCTATTCTTTTTTCGAGTTCCATATTCATATGAAATTATTATAAGAAATATTATTCCAAATAATCCAAAAATAAACGATAGATATAGGTTATAAGGCCAGAACAATACACCCTGTAATAACAATATAAACCCTAAACCGAACATTGTAATATATCTATCTCTTTTTCGAGTTTTATATTCATAAATGAATCTTATGAGTAATAACAATCCCAATGATCCTGAAATAAAAGATAAAGGAGATTTAAAGACAACCCACATAAAAACAGCAACTATTAAAAACATTAAACATAAACCAAATTTAATGAAATCAGTTTTATTAACCATTATTTTCTCCTTTAGGAATGATACCGTTCGATCTACATGTCCAATATCCTTCTTTTCTAGTTTGAAATAATACACAAAGTTTTAATGTCCATCCTGTGTTCATGTTCAAATTATGTAGAATAGGCTTCATCATGGGTTAAAATTTACCATGTTTAATCATAATATCCCTAAAATTAATATTAAAAAACAAACTAAAATAAAAACTGAGTTAATTATTTGGAAGTGGAACTTAACTTCTTCATTTTCTTTTTCCTTCCTAAATAAAATCAACCATGAAAAATATAAAACACCCACCAACAATGCTAAAACACTAGTAACACTCCACATTTTTAAGTAATAACCAAAAATCATGGCCAAAATAGCCAAAAATATGATAAAATAACCCAGTACAATAAATAGTCTACAAATACTACAAGTTATATAATTAGAACGGTTTAACATGTTTTTTCCTATTTAAATAATTTCTTTATACAGATTTTAGAACTTAATAATAAATCGCTTCATTCCAGTTAAGTGTACCATCAGAATTCTTTGGAATCTCGATATAATGAATACAATTATCAGAACCTAGTTAATTCTGTTATCTGGTCATGGAAGCAGTAAGCCCCATAATAATTATTAACTGTGTTAATATCCCTCATAATGCATGTTTCTAGGTCAATTGCCAAGATGTTATCATTATTTCCTATGGCTTTTACAATAAGGTAGTCATTTTGTATAAATGCTTCTAATGATTTGTTATTATAATAATAGTCATATATCAAGTTTAGCATCACAGAATTAACGGACATGTCGAAAGTAGTAATCTGTCCATATCCTACATTATCCATCACAGCATATTCAATGAGCGAAATAGCAGAAGAACATATGGAGTTAAACAATATAATGTTCTTCAGTGATCCTGCAACTGTCATTCCCATACTATGATCACATTCTAGGGTTAGGTAGGTTTGATAGGCATCATCTCCCACAGAGACTGCTATGGGGTGTGTTCTGCTCCAGGTAACATTGTATTCACTTGCAGCCTGATCAGCTACCTGATCATGAACATACTCCATTATTAAAGCTGTTAAGAAAGTACCATAAGCAGCCTTCATAGCCCCTACCGGGTAAGTGGAATTCTTGTTCAGCCAGTATGCGAGAATATCATCATTAACTTTGCTGGTGGCAATGGCAAAGCTTTTAACACCTTCATAACCCGCTGAGAATAAGCCGTCCATGTACATGATGGGACTTGTTCTAAGGATGGTGTTTCCGGTGAAGTTAAGATTAATTGTGTTGTTGGTTTCGGGGTCAGTAACTGTAATATTTGGAGCAGCTGCACCGGGGTAGGTTAATTTTACTGTCAGGTTGTCTACGAATTCCAGTCGGTGGTTCTTGATAAATTGTAGTTCGGTGCTGGTTAAACCATACATTGATGTCAGATCGTTCTAGAAACTTTCGGGTTCTATTTTTCATTGCCTTTGGAAAACCATTTTAGGTTAGATATGTAGCCTAAATATATTAGAATTTTAACGATTAGATATCCTATGGAAATTATTAAGATAATAATCACATCTGGAGATGTTCCTTTTAATAAAATCCAGATGGAACATAAGATTAATAATGAAAAAAGCGCTATGATTGATATTTTTGCGTAATAACTTTTATCCAAAGATTCGAAAATGATAGCAAAGAGAGCAGCTATCATTAACACAAACGAAGGAAAAAAAGGTCCTTGAGGACCCCAACTGGTTATCAAAGCTGCAATAAATAAAATAATCCAAAAAATTTTCCGACCTGAAATATTTGTCATTTACATCCTCCATATCAGTATATCCTAAAATTCATTTTCATATAATGGAAATCATCAAAATGGCCTATAATCTATTGAACCGACCTCATCCAAATGAGCTGCATACTCATTCAAACCAATCCAAAGAGAATCAATCCCACCAACACCACTACTTAGACCTAATATGTAGCCGCCAGAAGTTGGGGCGATAATGAAACCCATTATTCCTGAAGAACCTAAAAAAATGTATCTACTATAATAGATACGTTTATAAACAGTATCCCATCCTCTCCATTCATAAGAGAATCGAACCCGGCTTAAACTATCCGATACCCACTCTCTAAAATCAGATGCTGTATTCTTTGCATTGTTAAAGAAATCATAAGCCCAGTTTGTTATTTGATCATGGAAACAGTAAGCTCCATAAAAACCATTCACCGTATTAATGTCCCTCATAATACCCGTCTCCGGATCATACAATAATACTAAGTCGTCACGACCCCCCAGTTTCATAACTATGTATCTATTCTGCGTGAATAACTCAAGATCCCTCCCCAACCAGAGGGCGTAAAACATGTCCCTCATCACAGACCCCATAACATCCATGGAGACAGTACTATATTGATAAATGAAGTCCAAGTTTTGCATGATTCCGTATTCAATTGTGGATATATGGGAAGAACATGCTGAGTTGAAGAGTATTATGTACTTTAATGATCCTATAACAGTCATACCCATACTATGATCACATTCCAGGGTCAGGTAGGTTTGATGGGCGTCATCTCCCACAGAAACTGCTATGGGGTGTGTTCTGCTCCAGGTTACATTAAATTCACTTGCTGCTGTATTTGCCAGAATATCATGGCAGTAAATCATCATCAACGCTGTGAAGAAAGTCCCATAAGCCGCTTTCATCCCACCTGCAGGGTAAAGGAGATTTCCATTGGCGTCTTTTGCATCTTTCTGGTTTGCCCAGTACTGGGCAATGCTGTCGGTGACTTTGGTAGTGGCAATAGCGAAACTCTTAACACCCTCATAACCCGCCGAGAATAAGCCATCCATATACATGATAGGACTAGTTCTTATGATAGTATTTCCAGTGAAGTTAAGATCAATGGTACTATTCGTCCAGGGATCAGTAACTGTAATATTTGGAGCATCCACTCCGGGATAGGTTAATTTTACTGTCAGGTCGTCTACAAATTCCAGTCGGTGGGTCTTGATAAATTGTAGTTCGGTGCTGGTTAAATCATACATTGATGTTAGCTCGTTCCAGAAGCTTGCTGGTATCGCTTTGGGGTTCATTCCGTCTTGTAGTATGTAGTTGTTTGCGTATATAATTGCACTGAAAACAGCACTACGATAGCTGTTCTTCCATTTATTGTAAGCGGGGTTTACGTATCCTTTGCTGTTTACCACAGTTCCATTTACTATTACTTGCAGTTGACCGTGGAATATGCTGGTGTTTTTCCATAGAACACTGATCCAGGTTACAGAGTTGTTCAAAGGCACATTATAAGTAAAGTTGATGGGATTGTTGGAACTATCTCGTGCAGAACTCGTAATATTTAATTTTGCCACACCAGGGGCTATAACCATCTGCTTGGACACTGTCTGATTATCAAGGTAAGCGTTAACAGTGACCGTCTTGGATGCAGTGGTGCCCAGGTTCAGGATGGCCGCTGCCTGTCCATTGAACGTGAGGGCAGGGCTCTTAATTGTCCCATAGCTTGTGCTGAAAGTGATGGGTATGCCTTTTATAACATGACCTAGGGATGAGGTATCCTCTCCCAGATTGTTATGGGTTAAATCGGCAGTTATACTGGTATTTCCACCCGAATTAACAGATGAAGTAGGATCAATGCTCAGCACGAGCCATGGATTATAATCTGTATATCCATTCTCAGAGATAATTTCACCTAAATTCAGTGGATTACTATTTGACCCCCACCAGTTATTGGTCGCATCCACATCTCCATTCTCATTGATGAGCTCATAATCAAGGTTTATAGCGATTCTGTTAAAATTAATGTCAACCGATGAATAATCAGTGTATATCCCCACCATACCCTGAGCTATTAAGTTCCCATAGACTGTGCAATTTTCACAATAATCAATATATATCCCAAATATGTTTTTAGGGATGAGATTATTCTCAATTATGATATTATTTGAACCAGAAATTAAAATTCCAGAACTATAATCAGTGTCTGGACCGAAATTCTCCATTATCAGATTAGTATGGATAATAGAGTTGTTTGAATCAAAGATAGTCATACCACCATACCCATTGTAAGTGATGGTATTGCCATAAATCACACAATTATCACTGTTCCAGGTGCCTATTCCAAGTTCTTGATTGAGGGTTATGTTATTGTTTATTATAGTATTATTCGTAGTTTTTGTGGTGTTGGTGAGGATTCCAAAGTAATTGTTGGTTATGGTGTTATTGTTGATTGTGCAGTTTGAACATCCATCCAGAAGTAATCCATAACTATTCGAAGCTCCGGAAATGACGAAGCCCTGAATCAGGGATCCACTACCACTCCTATTAATAGTGAAAATAGGTTTTGAAGAATTCAATGCTTTTACAGTTACAGTTCCGCCGGATGCTGGTTTGATGGTGAGTTTTTTGTTAATGATAATGTTTTCTGTACGAGTTCCAGATCCCACTTCAATGGTATGCCCATTTAAGGTCAATGAATCGCTTACAGCATCCTGAATTTTGTTATAACCCTTACCTGAATTGAGATTCCCCACGGATGAAAATATGTAGTAAACTGTCCTGACAGTAGCCTGATTACCCGCCTTATCCCTTACCATAAACTTCAACGTGGTTGTATTAGAAATAGAAATAGGAACAGTATACTTGGTACTGGAAGTGGTAGGTGTACTCCCGTTAGTGGTGTAATAAATAGAAGGTTTCGTATCCAGATTGTCCTTGGCGGTTAATATCACTGACTTAGCGGTATTATAAACTCCTGATACCAGGTTGACAGTTACGGTAGGTTTAACGAAATCTACGGTGAATTTACTGGTGAAAGTGGTGATTGCATTACCGGCTGCGTCGGTAATGCTGCCCGTGGGTAGAGTGATAGTATAGGTAAGTCCATTTATGTAGTAACCGTTACGTGTTAAAGTTAATGTTTTGCCGTTTATGACTTTATATAATGGATTTACCGCTACTCCATCAGGATTAGTGACTTTAATACTAGTAAACGCACTTCCCGCCTTGATATTCTCACTGAACGTGATCACTATCGCCTTATTGGCCACATTAATTACCTTATTATTGGCTGGATCAACACTAGATACGGTGGGTTTGGTGTTATCCACTGTGAATTTACTGGTGAAAGTGGTGATGGAGTTTCCGGCTTGGTCAGTAATACTGCCTGTGGGTAAAGTTATAGTATAGGTTAACCCGTTTATATAGTAACCGTTACGTGTTAAAGTTAATGTTTTACCATTTATGACTTTATATAATGGATTTACCGATACTCCATCGGGGTTGGTGACTTTAATACTAGTAAATGCACTTCCCGCCTTGATATTCTCACTGAAAGTGATCACTATCGCCTTATTGGCTACATTAATTACCTTATTATTGGCGGGGTCAACACTGTACAGTGGGGCGGGTGGTGTCTTGTATGTTTACTCCTCCGGTTGTTCCCTGGATGTTTAGTACGTTCATCGTGCTGGGTAATTGGCCATTGGTTCGGTAGTAATTCATTACCTTAGCATAGAAATATACCAAGGATTCGTAGCGAATGTTACCTTTAGAGCTGCTGGCGTAATTGGGCGCGCGTCCATTAGAGCTGATGAAAGATTTAACATTACCCGCAATGGTAACATATTCAGATTTAGTTAGTGTGCCAGTTGCCGAGCCAGAAGGACTGGGCGCAGCTTTAACACTGCTTATGGTCACCGGTGTCTTTACATTCTGATTCACCTGCACCACAGTCTTGGTTAAGGTGTTTAAAAATGAAGGACTGGTGCTGTTTTTACCATTAACCTTCACATAACCAGGTATTTTATTGCTATGGGTTTCGGTGTAATTTTTAACTGCACTGGAACCATAACCCACCTCATCCACAGTCAAACTCGCAGCAGAAACACAACTTAACATGCTTATAACCGTTAAAACTAAAAAAACAAATACAAAAATCCTTTTAAACCTTAACAAACCTTCAACTACCCTACTTGACATGAAAAACATCTTCTTAAATAATTTTCACCCATTAAATTTTCTAATAGATAGTTATCAACAACCCATATATAATATTTTCCATTACTAAATTATTATTACCAAAACATCAAAATTAAGCCAAAAAGTAATACTAACAAACTGGAATTTCAAAAAACTTTAATCCATTCTATCTTCTATGAATTCGGGCGAGAGTTGTAAGGCTATTTTTGAGCTGTAAACTTATTATATGGTGTTTAATAACGTTAAATGAAGTTTGTTTGTTTACTGATTTAGTGTTAACTGGTATTAGGTCTATTTCTTGTTGATCTGAATATATTCTTTGATCATCCCATTTGAATCGTTGCCGTTTAATTGAACATTTGTAAAAAAATTTCATTCAAATAACCAAATTAGTAACTTAGTAAGTTTTCAGTGGAAAAACATCAACGTAAGTTCCCTCTTCCAATATCTCCACATTCTTAGGGGCTATGAAATAACCATCTGCTTCAGCCAGAGCAGTAATAGCACCAGAATCCTTTAAAATTGGATGGACCTCATCACCTTCTATTTTAACCAGCACATACTGCCTTCTTCCCCTGGAAGGTACGTATCTCCGGGATAATTTAAATTCCCTGCTTTTTCCTTCAGGGGATTCATTTAAAGAAGCAAATTTCCTTAAAAATGGGGCGACGAAGTTGTAAAATATCATTAAAGCAGCTACCGGGTATCCGGGAAGTCCGAATATTATTTTATTTATTTTATTCCCTTCTTCATCCTGGATTACGCCTATCAATGTGGGTTTTCCTGGCTTTACAGCTATCCCGTGTACCAGTACTTCACCCATTTCATCTAAGACTACCTTCAATATATCTCCAGCACCGGCCGACGTCCCCCCGGATGTGATAATAACATCAGCATCTGTAAATTCGTTTATCTTATTTTTCAGCGAATTATAATCATCATTAACTATATCGGAATGTATGGGGATGCATCCGCATGATTTAACAGCATTGGAGATGGTGTAGGAGTTTATGTCATACACCTTTCCGTACTCGAGTTTTTCACCGACTTTTATCACCTCGTTACCGGTGGAAATCACTACCACTCGTGGTTTTACATATACTGGGACTTCCAGTAGTCCGATGGCGCTTAAAACACCGATTTTATCCGGGGTGATGAGTTCCCCCTCTCTAAGTAAAAACCCTCCTTTCTTCACATCGGAACCCTCACGGGCTATGTTGGCACCTAGAGGTACACTTTCAAGCATTAGAATGTCTGTACCCTTTTTTTCTGTAAATTCGATCATGATCACCGCATCGGCACCTTCCGGAATGGGGGCTCCGGTGCTTACCTCTATGCAGGTCCCTTCCTCCACCTTATTTTCAGGAATTTCACCGGCTAACACCACATCTTTGAGTTTTAAAGCAACCGGATCGTCCTCGGAAGCGTCGAACGTGTCTTTTGAAATCACTGCATAGCCGTCCATAGCTGCCCTTCGGAATGGGGGTAAATTTATGGTGGCGTATACATCCTCCGCCAGTACTCGTTTGTAGGCCGCCTCCAGGGGTACCTTTTCCACCGTCTTCTTGATAGGGAGTTTAGAGATGATCTTCTCTACTTCTTCTGGGTCTGTGATTTTTAGAAATTCCTGTCCCATGGAATCACCATATAAGTTTCAGTTGAAAATTAATTCTGGTAACGAAATCTGTTATTATTAAATCAATGGTTCATTAAATCATATGGATGATTAGATAATAAATACTCTTTTTTATATACTTGTTAAATACTATATAAATAACAAGTTTAATCCAATATTCTTACTATTTGAAATATTTCTAGTTAAATTAGAATTATATTGGAAATCATAATTAAAATAAGGAGGAGAGTGTTTGAGTAAAGGTCGTGGACAGGATACACAGGAAGTTAGGAGAGTTAGAACTCCCCGTAAAGGGGAAATACCAGGAGTGGTAGAACAGATCATGGGCCATGGAAAGCTTAAAGTTCGATGTGCGGATGGTAAAATAAGGCTCGGTCGGATACCGGGTAAGATGAAAAAGAGGATATGGATCAGGGAAGGTGACGTGGTTTTAGTAAAGCCGTGGGATTTCCAGAGTGATGAAAAGGCGGATATCATATGGAGATACACCAGAACTGAGTCTAACTGGTTAGAACGCCGGGGATATCTTAAATTATAAATATCCTATTTTTATACACTAATTTTAATATCATATATTAACTTGATAAGATTGTTCTCCTCATTTTCCGAAATCATACAACTTTTTCTGTGGTTTTAAAATGTCGAAAATAACTAAGGCAGATGAAGATCTTAGAAAGATGTTATCAGAGAAGCGTATGAAAAGCGATGATGACAGGCGTGTAGGAAGCGAGGTTTTCGACAAAAAAACCCTGGAAACCCTCTATAAATTAGCAAACCAGGGATATTTACAGATTCTCTACGGCGCTATAAGCACCGGTAAGGAAGCTAATGTTTTTAAAGGGGTAGATGATGATGGTAACTTCGTTGCAGTTAAAATCTACCGGGTTACCACCTCTGATTTTAAAAAGATGCAGGATTACATCCAGGGAGACCCCCGTTTCAAGGTAAAAACCAGTAATAAACGTCAAGTAATTTATACGTGGGTTAACAAGGAATTCAGAAACCTTAAAAGAGCCTGTGAATTTGGGGTCAGAGTTCCCAGACCCATCGTCGCTAAAAATAACATACTGGTCATGGAATTTATAGGAGATGCGGAAGGAAACCCGGCACCGCTACTCAAGAATGCTGATGTACACGATGCAAAAAAAGTAGCGGATAAATTAATAGAATATGTTAAAATTCTTTATAATAAAGCTAAATTGGTTCATGGAGATTTATCCGGCTTTAATATCTTAATTAAAGATGATGAACCGGTTATCATCGATATTTCTCAGGGTGTTGTGGTAGATCATCCCATAGCAGAGGAGCTTCTAAACAGAGATATTGGTAATTTATCTAAAGATTTTAAAAAATTAGGTATCCACATATCTGAAGATGAAATAAAAAGTAAAATTATAGATTTTTGAGGATAGAAAACTTTATAATAGTGGATAATAAATATATTCTCGTGGTCCTCATATTACTTCACATTTTTTTCAAATTTAACTACAAGGAGAACATTATTTGAGCAGTATAGAATACCTTAAAATCCCCAGGGAAAGAGTAGGAGTCTTTATTGGCAAAGGGGGGATTAGTAAGGAAGAAATTGAAAAGCTAACCCAAACCGAAATAGAGGTAGACAGTGAGACAGGTAGTGTGTCCATAAAACCCACAGAGGAAACTGAAGATCCTTTATCAGTTTGGAAAGCCAAATATATTGTTAAAGCTATAGGAAGGGGTTTTAACCCGGAAATAGCCCTGAAACTTACGAGTGACGAGATGATACTGGATATCATCAACCTCCCTGACTACGTGGGTAAATCAAAGAAAGCTATTTTAAGACAGAAGGGAAGGATCATTGGTAAAGACGGTAGAACCCGGGATATTATCACCGAGATGACCGGTGTGAATTTATCGGTATACGGTAAGACCGTTGCCCTCATAGGTGATCTTCAACACATCCAGGTAGCTAGGAAAGCCGTGGACATGATTTTAAACGGCACCCGGCATAAAAGTGTTTATGCCTTCCTGGAGAAGAAAAGCCGGGAAATGAAGATTGAAGAATTTAAGGAAATCGCCAAGAACGAGAGAACTTTACCAAAATAACAAAAGTAAAGGTAATACTAATTAAATAAATACTAATATTATATGTACGTTAATTTACAGGAGGCTTAAATTGGTGGAAAGAGAAGCAGCAGAACTTTTTGAGGAGTTTAAAGAACTTACAGCATCAGAATTTTTCAGACGAAACAAGCAGATGCTGGGATTTTCTGGGAAAATAAGATCCTTAACTATGGTATTCCACGAGCTAATAACAAACAGCCTTGACGCCTGTGAAGAAGCAGGGATACAGCCAGATATAACCATAGACCTCAAAAGACTGGATAAAGATCATTACATACTTAAACATACAGATAACGGCCCGGGAATCCCCGAAGCCTATATAACCAAGGTGTACTGTACCATGTTCGCCGGTTCCAAATTCAGGAACATACAGTCCCGTGGTCAGCAGGGACTGGGGTGCAGCGGCTGTGTACTGTTATCCCAGATGACCACTGGAAAACCAGCCAAGGTGGTCTCTGCTTACTATGAAGGTGGTAAAGATAAAGGACTGAAAGGCGTGGAATTAACCTTCAAAATGGATGTTAAAAAGAACCAGGGACTCATACTGGACCGTAAAGAAGCAGAAGTCACCCAGACAGGTGTCTCTATTGAATTACACTTCAAAGACGTGTCCTACTCCCTGAGTGAACAGGGTGCCTTCGAGTATATCCGGAGGACCATGATCGCCAACCCCCACGCCAAGATCAAGTTCCGTGACCCCACCGGCCAGATATTCATATTCGACCGGGCCACCGACGTCATCCCCCCATTACCTAAAGAGGTACTACCTCACCCCCGGGGTGTGACCGCGGATGACCTGATATTCATGGCCAAACACACCGATAAGAGGAGGTTCAGGAGCTTACTAACCAGTTCACTCTCCCGTATGTCCACCAAGAGAGTCAACGAGATAGAGGAGGAAACTGGGATAGACCTGAACAAACGGCCCAGGGATATGAAATGGGAGGAAGCAGAAAAGATAGTGGAATTATTCGCCCGCATGGACTTCATGGCCCCACCCACCTCGGGTTTAATCCCCATCGGTAAAGAACAGATTGATAAGGGTATAAGGGAAATACTCAACCCTGAATTTGCCACCACCACCACCCGAAAACCGAAAACCTACCGGGGAGGAGTGGCTTTTGTGATAGAAGCCGGTATCTCCTATGGAGGAGACTCAGGGAGACTGGTAGGTGATCAGAAAAAGGCGGAGATCATGAGGTTCGCCAACCGGGTGCCCTTAACCTTTGACCAGGGTAGCTGTGCCATAACCGAAGCACTGAAGAGCATAGACTGGAAGCGCTACGGCATAAGGGACCTGGACAACGCACCTATAACGGTGTTCGTCAACATAGTCTCCACCAACGTGCCCTATCTCTCCACTGGAAAGCAAAGCGTAGCCCCTGAGCCAGAGATACTCCATGAGGTACGGCAGGCCACCATGAAAATCGCCAGGAGCCTCCAGAAATATATAAGGGCTAAGAAAGCCGCTGAAGAAGAGGCCATGCGTTCCAAGATATTTGAAAACCTGGTACCGGTTATCATCCGGGAGGCAGCGGTACTGGCAGAAACCGACGTCCCTGAATATGATTCTGTACTGGCAAAGGTAACACGCAGAGCTAAATTTGAAAACATACCACTAGAAACTGAGGAGGGTGAAGATGAGTCATAACAACAAAATTGCCAATAGAAAAGACATCGCCATTAACAAACTCAAAAGTCTGGGGGAGATAATAATAGAAGAAATAAACCAGAACAACGTCCCTGCACTCAAAGTACCCTCCCGTGGAACATCCAATATAATTTACGATGAAGACAAACGTTACTACGTCCTGGGAGACCGTTACGGTCAGCGTAGCCTGGGTAATGTGAAACAGATACCTAAAATTGCCCAGATGGTCTACGTGGCTAACTTCTGTAAAGACCTGGTGAAACGTGGGAAAACAGCCACTTTAAGGGAGATGTACTATGTCTCTGAGGGATGGGATGTGGACTTCGGAGACCAGCAGGAATCAAATATCGTAGGAGAAGACCTGGAAGTAACCCTGGGTATGACCAGGGAAGACCTGGGACTCATGCCCGAAGAAGACGGTGCCTCAGTCTATGGTAACCTCATCATGAAGGAAGACAACGTGGAAATAAACGCCCTTAGATTAGGTAAATCTGGTTACACCATATCACCCACCATAGATGATGTGGAATTTCTAGACCACGATGTGGAAAGGGTGATCGCCGTAGAAACCATGGGTATGTTCCACCGTCTGGTGCAGGAAGAAGCCTATAAAAAATTCAACTGCCTCATCGTGGGACTCAAGGGACAGGCAGCCCGTGCCACCAGAAGATTCCTGAGAAGGGTTAACCAGGAACTGAATCTACCAGTCTACATCTGTAACGACGGAGACCCCTGGGGATTCCACATCGCCATGGTAATCATCTCTGGAAGTGCCAAGCTGGCCCATGTAAACCATGACCTGGCCACCCCTGATGCTAAATTCTTAGGAGTTACCGCCAGCGACATAATCAACTACGACCTGCCCACCGACCCACTCAAGGACATCGACGTGCTCCGATTAAAGGAACTCAGTAAGGACCCCCGTTATCGGGACGAAGAGTGGCAGATGGAAATCAAGAAGATGCTTAAGATCGGTAAGAAGGCAGAGCAGCAGTCCTTCTCCAAGTATGGGCTGGAATACGTGGTAGACACCTACCTGCCCGAGAAATTAGATGCTATGTAAATAATCAACCCTTTAAAAATGAAGGTTGATGGGAAAGGAGTTTAATGTGACCTCTTTTTTCCCTTATTTCTTTTTATTTTATT
>DAQK01000049.1:0-16944 GCA_002502855.1 Methanobacterium sp. UBA279 | reverse complement strand
TTTGTAAATTTCTCTAAAATAAAATCATAAAATTTATAATATCCTAAATAGAAAGATTCTTTATAGAAAACTTTTATTTCCAGATGCTTTTTTAGAAAAAATACCGGTTTTTAAGGGGTATTCAAATAAAAGGCATGATAAATTGAGGGATCATACCAGGATTTAAGGAGGGCTAATATGAAATCTGTTGGAATAAATGGATACGGAACCATAGGTAAAAGGGTGGCAGATGCTGTAGACTGCCAGGACGATATGAAAATAGTGGGGGTGACCAAGCGGACCCCTGATTTTGAAGCCAAAATGGCAGTGGAAAAGGGCTACGATCTATATATCAGCGCCCCGAAAAGAGAGGGATTGTTTAAAGATGCTGGTATCGAAATATCCGGGACCATAGATGAACTATACGACCAGCTGGATATTATAGTGGACTGCACCCCAGGAGGAATCGGCGCTAAAAACAAGGAGAACATATACCAGAAGCAGGGACTTAAAGCCATATTTGAGGGTGGTGAAAAACATGAAGCCATAGGTAAATCCTTCAACTCCTTCAGCAACTTCGAAGATGCCCTGGGAGCAGATTACGTACGTGTTGTTTCCTGTAACACCACCGGACTCTGCAGAACCTTAAAACCAATAGATGACCTGGCCGGTGTAAAGAAGGTACGAGCAGTTATGGTCCGCCGTGGAGCAGACCCTGGACAGATAAAATCCGGTCCAATAAACGCCATAGTGCCTAACCCACCAACAGTACCATCCCACCATGGACCTGACGTCCAGACGGTGATGTATGGACTGGATATCACCACCATGGCCTTACTGGTGCCCACCACTATAATGCACCAGCACAACCTCATGGTAGAGCTCGAAAAGGATGTAAGTGTGGATGATGTCATAGATAAACTGGAAAACACTTCCCGTGTGCTTCTCTTAGAGGCAGAAAAGGGAATGGATTCCACTGCCTCTGTCATGGAATTCGCCCGTGATCTTGGAAGGCCCAGGGGAGATTTATTTGAGATAGCAGTGTGGAAGGAATCCCTGAACATCGTGGATCAGGAGCTCTTCTACATGCAGGCCATCCACCAGGAATCGGATGTTGTCCCGGAAAATGTGGACGCCATCAGAGCCATACTGGAGCTGGAATCAGACCCAGCCAAATCCATCGCAAAAACCAATGAGAACATGGGTATTCTTGGTTAAGAGGGATTATTTTATCCCCTTTTTTTAATAATTTTTTTATAATTTTTTAACAGAAAAAAAAATCTTATTCTTTAATTTCTTACAAAAAAATTAAATTTCAATTACATAGAGGCCTATAATTGAAGTACGATCTGCACGTCCATTCAAAATATTCAATCGACGGTTACACGGAACCCGAAGCCATCATCAAAACCGCCCATAAGAGGGGACTCTCTGGTGTGGCAGTAACGGACCATAACACCATACAAGGAGGTTTAAAAGCTAAAGAATACGAAACCGATGATTTAAAGGTCGTCGTTGGCTCGGAAATTGAAACAAGCCGTGGTGAAGTTATAGGTCTTTTTTTAAGTGAAGAAGTTAAATCAAACACATTCCCTGAGGTGGTTCAGGAGATAAAGGACCAGAATGGCCTGGTAATCATCCCCCACCCCTTCGATAACATCAGGGGTAATGGTATAAAACCAACCAGTGCCTATATTCCTTTTGTTGATTGTGTAGAAGTCTATAACTCCCGCTGCCTCCTGGAAAGATATAACCGCCAGGCCAGTGAATTTGCCCAGTCAAATAAACTGAATATATCAGCTGGAAGCGACGCACATTTTGCAAGGGAAATAGGCAGAGCGGGAATTATTGTAAATTCAGAAATTAACAATCCAGATGAATTGTTAAAGGAAACCCCTATTGTCTTCGGTACAAAAACGGGTATCATCCATCTGGGTTTAACCAAGATACTCAAAACATGGCGCAAAACTTATTGAATCAATTAATATAACTAATGATAAATGGATAAAAATAAATAAATAACACCAGTGATAGGGATGGAATGTCAAGATTACGGACTCAACAGGAACATTGAAAGGGACAACTTAAACCTCAACCCCCTCCAGAGGGGTGGTGTGCTTACAAAAGAAGCTAGGAAGGCTCTTTATGAATTTAGTGATGGATACAGTGTCTGTGATTACTGTGCCGGTAGACTGGATGAGATATCCAGGCCGGCCATACACCATTTTCTGGATGACCTGGCAGAATTTATAGGCGCTGACCAGGCCCGTACCGTCCACGGGGCCAGGGAAGGTAAATTTGCCGTGATGCATGCCATCTGCAAACCAGGGGATACCATCGTAGTCGATGGTAACGCCCATTACACTACCCACCTGGCTGCCGAGCGAAACCAGCTGAACATGGTGGAGGTGCCCAGTAACGATTACCCAGAGTACCGTATCACCCCTGAAAGTTACCAAGAAGTATTGGACTACCAGGAAGACTATGGGGAAGATGTGAGCCTGGTTTTACTCACCCATGTAGATGGAAACTATGGTAACCTCACCGATGCAAGGGCCATAGGTAAAATAGCCCATGACCATGGTGTTCCCTTACTTTTAAACTGCGCTTACTCTATGGGACGTTTGCCGGTAGATGCCCGTGATTTCAATGCTGATTTTGTGGTGGGAAGCGGCCATAAAAGTATGGCTGCATCAGGTCCCATAGGTGTGCTGGGTTTAAAGGATGAATGGGCAGATACCGTCCTTAAACTCTCCAGAAGACATGCCGTTAAGGAGATAGAAATGCTGGGATGCACCAGCCGGGGAGCTCCCGTGGCCACCCTCATGGCCTCTCTGCCTTATGTAATAGAGAGGGTTGGGAGATGGGACGAAGAAGTCCAGAAAACCAGAGATTTCGTGGATAAAATGGAGAAAATTGGCGGTATAAAACAGATCGGTGTGAAACCAAAGGAACATGACTTGGTACGGTTTGAAACCCCTGTCTTCGATGAGATAGCAGAGAAGCACCCGCGTCGTGGTTTTTTCCTCTATGAAGAGTTAAAAAAGCGGAAGATAGTGGGGATCAAAAGGGGACAGACTAAATGGTTCAAATGCAGTACTTACGGCTTCACCCAGGAACAGACAGATTACATAACCCGTTCTTTTGCTGAGATAGTGGAACGATACAAATAAACCAATTTTCTAAAAAAAATTGAAAAAATTTCTATTTAATTTTTATAACCGATATTCACTTCTATTCAACTTTTATAACCGGTATCCTTACTTCAGTGAGCAATTCCTCCTCAGGGGTTGTCATAGGATCATTCAAGTAGACCTCACTGAGGGGTCCTACGATATCATAGTTATTTTCCACTGCATAATCAATCACTGCGTGTATGACTGGTCCTACTTCTGTATAAGGTCCCTTGTGTATGGCGGCCAGTACGGAGTGTTCAGGTATCTCTTTAATTCCGATTTTTCCTTCCTGCATAGCGGTTATCTTGCCTTCAAATCCGAAGCCGATCTCGTATTGCAGTTTATCTTCAATCACCTGTTCTGGAGAGTTGAAGTAAGTCCCGTAGACCAGCCCAGTCATCTTGAATCCTTTATCAGCCAGCCACTGAGCTACTTCTCCCATTAACTCTGGTATTTTAGAATAACTACCCATATAGGGAATGTAAGCGACTCTTTCTTCTGGTATCCTTTTTTCGGTAATCTCCATTTAAATTTCTCCCTCAATTTTTAGTATAACTTTTATCTTCTAAATGTTAATATTTTATTTTATCATATCTATAAAAACATGGGGGATACTAATGAAACAATTCTTAACCACTCCCGCCGCAGGCAAAAGGTTAATTGGCAGGGCCTTATCCTCAAGTGAAGTTATTAAAGAGGCTATTCAAAAAAGGACACTGGTCATCGTGGCGGGTACTACCAATGGATACGTGGCAGAGGAGATCCTATCATCCATTAACCAAGGGGAAGGGTTTTCCAGGGAAAGATTTTTCCGTGGTGTGGTGCTCCCTCCCGGACAGCCTTTAACCGAAACCGGGCGGCTATCTGATGAAACCCAATTTCCGGGCGATGTGGTAATTGTTAATGGTGTTTGGAAGAAGGGACTTACCATTTTCGATGTGGTAGATGATCTAAATGATGGGGATATAGTTTTAAAGGGTGCCAATGCCCTGGATGTTTCACGTGGCCAAGCCGGAGTTCTTATCGGTGATCCTTATGGAGGTACCATTGGGGCGGCCATGCAGGCAGTGGTAGGTCGCCGTGTCAGGTTAATTCATCCTGTTGGTCTGGAAAAACGTGTAACTGGTGATCTAAAGGATCTGGCACGATTACTTAATGCTCCTGGTGCTCAGGGTCCGCGGCTATTACCCACCACCGGGGATGTGTTCACTGAGATAGACGCCATTTCCACCCTAACCGGTGCCGAGGCCCAGTTAGTCGCCGGCGGGGGTGTAAGCGGAGCGGAAGGTTCGGTTTGGCTGGCGGTCACGGGTGCCGAAGAACAGCTTAAAAGAGTAGATGAACTATTAAATTCAATTGCCTCTGAACCATCGTTCCATCTTTAATTTATTTTATTGAATCTTCAAGTAGCTGGAATAATTTTAAATTTTCGAACATATATAATATAAAGAGAGATGGGTGATTTGACCAAGGTTATAAAAAGAAAAGGTTTTATAGAGTCCTATAAACCAGATAAGATAAAAGGTTCCCTCCAGAAAGCCGCTATAGATGCTGGTTACAGTGTAGAAGAGAAAGAAGACATAATAAATGAAGTGTTCGCCAATATCAACAAAAAATTAGATAAAGGTGGTGATATAAAAAGCGATACCATCAGAGCGTGTCTTTTAACTGAACTGGATAAATGCGAACCATACATGGCAAAATCATGGCGGAGTTTTGATAAAAAAATACAAGCCTCCTTAGAAATCCACTGATCAAGCCGACCATGTAAAAAAAATTAATAGTTGTTTAACCATATAAAAAACTGGTGCATAACCATGAAGAAAACAGTAGAAAATTTAGCCAAAGCTTTTATAGGTGAAAGTCAAGCCCGAAATAGATATACCCTTTATGCCAAGGTTGCAAAAAAGGAAGGATATGAACAGCTTTCAGAAATCTTCCTGAACTCTGCAGAAAATGAAAGAGAGCATGCTAAATGGGCAATGCGGATGATTAACGGCCTCAAGGAAGAAGCAGATGAAGACCTGAGTGAGATCACGGTGGAAGCAGACGCCCCCACCATCCTGGGAGACACAGTTGACAACCTTAAAGCTTCAATAGAAGGCGAACACTACGAAAATACCCAAATGTACCCAGAATTTGCAGATGCGGCAGAAGAAGAAGGATATGAGGATATCGCAGAGAGATTAAGAGCCATTGGCCGTGTAGAAGAACACCATGAAGAAAGATTCACCAGGATCTTAAAAGAAGTGGAAGCTGGCACGGTTTTCAAAAAAGACAGTCCAGTTAAATGGGTCTGCAGGAAATGCGGATACATACATGAAGGAACAGAACCTCCAGAAAAATGTCCCTCCTGTGATCACCCCACAGAATATTTCGAAATTCTATGCGAAGAGTTCTAAACACTCTTCAACCATTTCTTTTTTTATTATAATCCTTTTTAATCAAGATTTAATTCAATTTAATTCATCCACTTATTTTAACTCCAATCCTCTCCCCTTGCTTGTAAGGTAGCCTCCAAGGGCAATGAGGTATAAGATTGGTGGGAATGTTATGAACCTCTCATTACCACCAACACCTAAATATATCTCCAGAGGATTAATGAGACCCCCGAACCTGAAAATAACCACTAAGAGAAGAAGTATAAGGGCGGGTACCCCTAATACCAACGATATTACAACCAGGGGTTTGTTCAGGCCTAATCGGTAACTGAATATTGTAGCCAGACTACCGAAGAGGAAGACTACCAGGGCGAAGAATGAATGGGTATCTCCAGTATACTGGGGGAACAAGCCCAGGCCTATCGCACCTGCAGCAGAAATGGCAAGCAATACCGAGAAAATACGGGCACCTCCGCTTTTAAGGATTAAATAAGCGGCTATAAGGATTAATATCCCAAATATCATCACGCTGAGGTTGAAGACCATGGCCGATGGTTCCACAAGAGGTACAGAACCTCCAAGGGTGCTTAGCGTGTCTTTTGTGGAACTGTAGCCTGGAAACTGTGTCTGGGCAAAATTTACAGCCAGTAAAAATTGTATACAACCCACTGATAATAAAATTCCAGCAACCTTACAGTAATTCTTTTCGGTCTGAATATACTTCCCCCCCTTAAAAATTTCATATATATCCATCTAGGATTTTTCTATTTGTTATTTATGTTATCCCTTATTTTTTACCTTTTTGCACTGAAATTCAAGGAGGATTTAATCTTCTTTCAATATCAACCTCATATCAACGGCTAATGCCCCTTCTCCTTCTTCGAAAACCATTAATGGGTTTATTTCAAATTCATTGATTTCAGGGAAGTCTGTTACCAGCTGTGAAACTCGAAGTATTGTATCTGCAATGAATCCAATATCACTCGCTTTATCTCCACGTGCTCCTTCCAGGGCTGGTATGACTATAACTGCGAGATCTACAGTCCATATTCTTTTATTGAGTTATAAGCGGGAATTCTAAATATGGTTTCATTTTTGGGATTAACCGGGACAATATCTCCTCCATAATACTTCAGAAGGGATATCATTATATCATATCCGATTTTACCCTTTGTCTATGAGCACCTATCACTGCAATTAATTTTGCATTGAACATTTCAAGCATGTCTATCACCTCTTACTATAACATTTAATGTGTCCATGTCTATCTCCTATCGATTGTTGATTTAAATTTCTCTGTTTTCGAGGAGTGTGGTTGAAAGGTCATTTCCTTGGATTACTCTTCTATTTGGGTATTACCCGATTTAATTAAAAAAATCTTTTGAATTAAAGTCACTTTTCATGTATCAATATATAAACTCATTTTTCAAGACTACGGATATGTTAAAATAATAAAAACACGAAAATTAGTAGTGATGAAAGTGGAAAGGTTCAGGTTCCAATCTTAATGTTGTTGTTTATATTTTCAAGCAGTTTAATCACAGAATAAGCAGTTAATACACTTGTTTTTGTATCTGTGGCCCAATTAGTATTCTGGGTGATTGTTTCAAGTTCGCCAAAATCCCCAGTCACTTTAATCTCATGGTAACTGTGGTTAGCCCTGGGATCGGCTATGATCTTTAAATCCACTTCTCTATCAGTGATAATACTTAAAGCCGCAGCTATGTTCAGGTTTATGGGGAATTTACCCACAGCATATTGGGCTTTGCCTTCGAATAATAGTATCTCTTCATCTGTTGCTATTCCCAGTGACCCCTCACAGGATGATATTCCCAATGCATCAGGAGAATTCCAGATTAACAGATTTATACCGGTGATTTCGCCAATAGAAGCAGCTTTTACACCATCTAAACCAGTTATATCTCCAGAAGGAGCGTATATCTTGCAGTTATTTTCAAAAGCTATACTCTTCACCTGGTTTTTGAACTCTAAATCCAAAAAAGCGTCAATGCTGGTTACAATAATATCTTTTCCCTTTCTAAGGATTTGTGGAATGATTTCTACTGCTATTCGGGTAGATGCTGCTTCAATTACCAGATCCACCTCATCCAGCATATCACTAACATCCTGGACAAACATTCCATCTGCTTGGAAAGCTAAATTTTGTGCTTTACCTGCATCCGGGTCCTGGAAATATTTTAAATCAGCATCAAGGTTTCCTTCTTTTTGAAAATCGGTGATTATCTTAGTTATAGCACCACAGCCGATGATTCCAATTACCTGGGCATCATACTTGCGATCCCCATGATCTGAACTTTCCACTTGAGAAAGCAGGTTTTCATTTCTCTCCAGTAGTTTGTAGCCCACACTTCTATTCATTTTCATCAGCCTGTATTTCAGAAGCTATTTTTATTATCAGAAGCCATCATTAAATCATCCCCTATTGAATATTTAAAAAAAAATAGGGCATCCGGGGAGATTTTTGAGCAAAAAGTTTAATACAGATGCCCTACGATAACCAACACCCTCTTCCAGCAAAGGGCTGTGATCCCACCCATACCAACTAACTCTCAGAAAGTAGGGAAAAACTGAGATTTAGTTTAGTATATTTTGTATTCTGGGTCTAAACCGGTTATTCGGATTCCACCATCTTTACAGGTCTTTTTGATGTTCAGTCCAATGAGCAAGGGGGTGATTTTTTCTATGATCTGTGCTCTTTCTAAGGGTCCGCAGTCAACGACCTGTACTCCGGGGATTTTATCGATTAATTTGGCGGCTGTTACTTTTGATTCCAGATCATCACCTGATATGAGGCAATCACAGTCTATGGGTTCGTTGAAGTTCATTAAAGCTCCGCTGCTTATGTTGTTAAAGGCACATATAACTTTGGTCTCAGGTAGGATCTTCTGTGCTCTTTCTGAAGCTGCTCCCTCCGGCAGGTATAAACATCGGGTTGGTAAACCTCCAATTGCCGTTTCGAGTGGTCCGGTGGCGTCCATCAATATTTTCCCGGCTGCACCTTCCCTGATGGATAAAAGAGTTGCCCTTTGAGCTGCCAGCGGGACGGTTAAAACCAGTACATCGGCTTCTTTTGCAGCATCAGGGTTTTCTGCTGCTTTAAGGTTTGGTATTTCCTCTTTTTCCAGTAATTCTTTGATTTTATCCACTGCTGCCTGGGCCTTTTCCATGGTCCTGGAACCGATTATAACATCTTCTCCAATCTGGACAAATCGTATGGCGATCCCTAAACCCTGGCCACCAGTTCCTCCTATTATTGCAATCTTCATTTTCATCACTCCTTTAATTTAAAAAAAGAAATAAGGAATAAATTAAATTATTCTAGAAGGACTACTGGCTTGATTAAGTCTCTGGGTTTTTCTCTCATGAGGAGTAAAGCTTCTTCCAGTTTGTCCCAGCCTTTGTAGACATGGGTTGCCATGAGTGATGGATCCATACGACCGTATGTTACGATATCTGCCAGTCGTTCCATTCTAACTCTTCCACCTGGACACAGGCCGGTTACTATATCTTTTTGGGCCATACCGAATCCCCATCCTACACGGCAGATTGGCAGGGTGTCTTCTTCACCGAGTCCTGATCCGTAGTAGTTGTTGTTTGAGATTTTAGCCCCTGGTTTAGCTATGTTTACTGCATCAATTATGATGTCTGGACCTCCTCCAGAGATAATTACAGCGTCTACACCTGCTCCATCGGTTTTTTCTAGGATTTGGTCTACTGTACTTCCTTCTTTATAGCTGATTATGTCTGTGGCGCCGTACTTTTTAGCTACTTCGACACTCTTTGGTCTGGTACCTACTGCAAATATTCTTCCGGCACCTCGTAGTCTTGCACCGGCGACACCACATAGACCAACTGCTCCGATACCTAAAACAGCTACGGTGGATCCTATTTCTATGGCGGCGTTTTCTGCACCCATGAAACCAGTACTTAGCATATCTGGAATCATCACAGCTGCTTCCAGTGACATGCCTTCTGGTAAAAGGGCCAGGTTGTTGTCTGCCAGGTTTACGTGGAAATATTCAGCGAACACACCGTCTTTGAAGTTGGAGAATTTCCAGCCACCTAGGGCCCCACCACTTTGTGACGGGAAACCACGTTGTACGGCTTCAGAATCCCAGTCTGGAGTGATAGCTGGTACAATTACCCTATCACCTGGTTTGAAGTCTTTAACTTCATTTCCTACTTCATCTACTATACCTATAGCTTCATGCCCCAGGATCATGTTGTGTCGATCGCCTATCGCCCCTTCCCAGATGGTGTGCACATCTGATGTACAGGGTGCTAAAGCTATTGGTCTAACGATAGCATCTCTTGGGCCACATGCGGGCCTATCTTTTTCTATCCATCCAATTTCTCCTATTTTTAACATTGCTAATCCTTTCAAATTTATCACCTCTGCTTAATTGCCATTGATGCTAGTTTACTATGGCCTGATATATAAACATACCGAATGTTCGGTTTGTAATGATTAATGATTAAATACTTAAGAAATGAATAATAAAATTTAAATTAAAACCATAATTAATACATAAAAATACATAAAATATTGAATAAAAAAACACAGTAAAAGAAAAAAATTTATTAATCTGTTCCTTCTAATACACTAAGTTTGTTTTCGAATTTCTCGATTAATATTAATTTATACTTTTTATTGCAAAAGAAGATGTTTAAGATGGGTACAAAATCTAGAATAATGGAAACAACTTTTAAACTTGTTTTGAAAAAAGGATTCACCGATGTTTCCTTAAACGAAATTATAAAAGCTTCAAATATTACCACTGGTGGTTTTTATCATCACTTTAATAGTAAAGATGCACTTCTACTTGAAGTGATTGAAAAATACATATTCAACTACTTCAATACAACCATAGAACAAATCAGGAGTTTTAAAGGCACGCCCAAAGAGAAACTGCAAACTATGATGCTGTCCATCGTAGCAGAATGTGTAAATATCAACGAAGTAAGTCCTAAAAAGGTGTATTATAGGAATTTGCACCTTATCCTGATGGAAGGAGTTCAGAAATACGATGTGATAGGTGAAAGTTACAAAAAATTCTATCATAACCTTTTAAACTTCACCAAAGAGGTGATTGATGAAGGCGTGGATCAGGGTATGATAAGGCAGGATATTGATTCCCATGAACTTGCCATATTCACCCAGACTTCTATACTAGGAACAATTATTATGTGGGTAGGAATGCCCGAGATGCCACTCGAAGAACGGATGATTTCCAATATAGATCATCTGTGGAACTATATGAAAATAGTTGAATAACTTCTCCTAGTTAGCCTCATTCGATTGCTTCTACCACTACAAAGAGAATGTTCAGTATGTTTATAAACTGTCTAGTTTAATATGGGATATAAAGAATGTCCAAATATAGAAGGTTTAAAATCTACCACATCATATAAAATATTTGGAATAATCTTAGGAGGAATCAAATGTTAATGGTAACCGCCAAAATAATAGCCAAGCCCGGTGAAAGGAACAACATCATCTTGAAAGCTAAAGATTTAATTGAATCCACCCGTTTAGAATCGGGTTGTATCAGTTATAATTTATACGCCAGTACTGAAAATGATGATGTACTGATGATACTGGAGCAATGGAAAAATCAGGATGTTTTAGACTCACATATGCAGACAAAACACTTCATAGCATTTGGCAAAGCTGTTGAAGACATTCTGGCCGGAGAACTGGATATCAATGTCTATTCAGCTGATAAAATAAATTAGAACCTTTAAGGAAATATTTTTAACTGATATTAATTTTTTAACTGTACGTAAATATTTTTAGCTGAACATATTAATTTTTTAACTGTACATAGTAGAATCCCTGTATGCCGTTTAGTATAATAAATGTTTTCTATCGTTGATTCCTTTATGGAACACTCTCTCCTTTAAGTTTTAGTTCCTGAATTTTGAGTAAAGCGCCGGGACTGGGATTTGAACCCAGGACGAGCATCGCTCAACAGGATTTCGAATCCTGCGCCTTACCGGACTAGACTATCCCGGCACCTAATTAGATTATCCAGCTTGAAATATAAAATATTTGGTTTCTACTTAAAAGGGATGTTTTTGAATATAAGAGAAATTCGTCCGTAAAGTAATCAGATGAAGTTAAAAACTGTATTTTGGCCATTACCTTTTTTTGCAATTATGTAATAGTTAATCATCCTATTAAATTGAGACAAAACATATTTTAAATCGAAAATTTAATATTTAATCCAGTTAATTATGAAATCTAATAAATATCCTTTTCTGGAACTGGTTAACCTAAATGAAATTTGGAAGTTGATGACCAGTTTTTACAGATTAACCGGGTTATCCTGTGCCTTAGTTGATCTGGAAGGGAATATAATGACTCATAATGGCAGTCCTGTTTATACAGGATGGCAGGATTTCTGCATGAACATTCATCGCGAAAATCCTCTGATGTTTCAAAGTTATATAAAAAGTGCTGCAGATTTTCATGATAAATTATCCTTCACAAATCACAGCGAAAACGGCCTGACCAATGTAAACGTGCCTATTTATATCAATAAGGAACATATGGCCAGTTTTTTCGTTGGTTCCTTCTTCTTAAAAGAACCTGATATTGAATTTTTCCGTAAAGAGGCCCTCACTTTCGGTTTTGATGAAAAAGAGTATCTGGATGTGATATCTAAAATCCCTGTGTTTTCCCAGGATCATATCCACAAAAGTCTGGACTTTTTAACTAGTGCGGCCAGTGTTATCGGAGAGTTAGGTCAGGAGAAGAAAAAATTATTGGATGATAAACAGCTCATAAAAGAACGTGAGGAAACCTTAAAGTTCCAATTAAATATCCTTAAGAACGTACGACACTGTATAATAGTCTACGATACATATGGGAAGATTATTTACTGGAATGACAGCGCAGAATCAATTTACGGATACACGGAAGAAGAGATGCTGGGTAAAAATATCAAAATACTCTATTCTAATTTTGACCTGGAAGAAAAAGTACCCCTGAATATACAGACCATACTTGAGTTAGGAGAATATATTGGGGAATGGGAGGGAAGAAGGAAAGATGGTTCTAAAGTATATGTTGATCTTAGAGAAACAGTTCTTTATGGTGAAAAAAATGAAATTATCGGAATTATTGGAGTTTCAAAGGATATAACCCAGCGTAAGAAAGCCGAACTTAAGATTAAAGAATCTTTAGAGGAAAAAGAAGTTCTACTTCAGGAAATACACCACCGGGTGAAAAATAACCTTCAGATAATCTCCAGTTTGCTGAACCTTCAAACCCATTATGTGGAAGGTGAAGAAACAATAAATGTGCTTAAGGACAGCCAGAACCGGGTTAAAAGCATGGCCATAGTCCATGAAAAACTCTATCAGTCCCCCAATTTAAAAGATATCAACTTCAAAGAATACATAGAGGATTTAATCTCTGTACTGTTCTATTCCTATGGTATTGAATCAGAGAATATCAAAACGCTGATCAATCTGGAGGATCTTAAAATTGACATCGACACCGCCATACCCTGTGGTTTAATAATCAACGAACTGGTAACCAACAGCCTTAAATATGCTTTTCCTAATGGAAAGGGTATTTTAAAAGTAGAACTCACATCAAAATCAGATTATACAAAGTTAAGGGTGGCAGATAATGGGATAGGATTACCACCAGATATTGATTTAGAAAATAGTAACACATTAGGGCTTAAAATGGTAAATAGCCTGGTGCATCAGCTGGAAGGTACTCTAAACCTTAACCGAACGGGTGGGACTGAAGTTGTAATAAAATTTAAAAAATTAAAATATAAAAATCGAATATAAAATTGAAAATAATTAAATTTGATATTAAATTAGACTAATTTCTTTTTGACCTTGAGTGGTGGATGTGGGTCTGTGCAGTATTCAAATATATGACCACAGTTTGTACATTTAAAAACTCCCACATCTCCTTCTGGTATATGGGGTATATAAAATGCATCCTGACTTCTTTTACTATTTCTCCTTCTGGAGATCTTTTTATCTTTTGAACCACATTCTGGACATTTTTGGGACATTTCCTCTGGTTTCATAATATCACATCAGTTCGTCCATATACAAACTGTATGTTATTATACGAACCATAATATATAAAGGTTTCCACTGACCCTAAAAAAAATTGATTTATAGCTTGATCCAATTCCTAATATTTAAACTTTTTTAAAATTGATTAATCATTATAAAATACCTTTTTATATACTGAATTTATTATTTAACCTATTTATAAATAACAGGAGGCTCGAAAACGTATATAAATCTGAAAGTTTTAGGAATTCCCCTAGCTATACTGGCTTTTATTGCTGTTATGCTTATTCCTACCCCTGGTTTAAGTTTTGCAGGACATTCCGCCCTTGCACTTTTACTTTTCGCCATAGTCATGTGGGTAACTGAAGCTTTACATTTAGCAGTTACATCACTGTTAATACTGTTCATCCAGCCCATAATTGGAGTGGCCGGATTTACCGACGCAGTCATTGGTTTTGCCAATCCCATCATATTCCTGATGATCGGTGGTTTCATCATTGCCGAGGCTATTCGTAAAAGCGGACTCGCATCACGACTGACCTACAACATGCTCAACAAATTCGGTACCACCCCAGATAGAAGTGTTTTCACTGTTGTTTTTTCCACAGGGCTTTTATCAGCCTTTATCGAGAATGTGGTGGCCTACGCCATGATGCTTCCCATTGTTAAGGAAATCTTACCCCTTATGGGGGTTAAAGATCCAGAAAAGGGTAAAAGTAACTTCTCCAAATCCATGGTTCTGGGTGGATCCTTCGGCTCCCTGGCTGGTGGATTCGGAACAGAAATCGGAACCGCCCCAAACCTAATGGCAGCCGCATACACCCACCTGCCCTTTTTAAACTGGATGATCTTTGGATTCCCCATAGCATTCATCATGATGACCACCATCTGGAAATGGCTGGGATTCATCTACAAACCAGAGATAAAAGGAATCATAGGTGGACTGGAAACTATAGCCGCTAAAAAAGAATCTTTAGGACCCATGAGTAGGAATGAAAAATATACACTGGCAATCCTTCTATTTACCATAGGATTATGGGTTACAACCAGTATTACCGGGCTCGACAGTTTCTCAGTGGCATTAATAGGTGCCGTACTACTATTTGCATTCAAGGTCATAGATTGGAAAGACGCTCAAAACGGAGTTGACTGGGGACTGATAATATTCTTCGGAGGAGCACTCTCACTAGGAGCAGCATTACTGGGAACCGGAGCAGCCAATTGGTTGATAGGTGATATAGTGGCATTTTTAGGACCAAACGCATCCACAATACTAATTATGGTAGTGTTGATGGTCATTGCAGTAACTATAACTCAGGTAATGTCCAACATCGCACTGTCAGCAATTCTAATACCAATCGCAGTGACCTTAGCAACCGCTCAGAATCTGCCCGTGGGAATCTACGCCGTACCAGTAGCAATAGCCTGTTCATTATCTTACATGTTACCAATGGCAGATCCAACGGTAGCAATGGCCTACGGAACCAAATACGTCAACATACCAGGAATCTTCAAAGCGGGATTCCCACTAGTTGTGATAGGGATTATAGTGACCATAATAGTACTGTTAGCTGTAATGAACTTCGCACCATGGATAATAACAGTATAAACAGATTGCAGTTTAATATCTGCAATTTTTTTTTAATTTTTTAAACACTGATTAAATTATTTGGAGGGATGATGTGCATAAAAAAATATTATTACCAATAAATGATTCAGGACCAGCAGAAAGAGCTGGAGAATATGCAATTTCTATCGCAGGATTAGACGATACTGACGTGATTGTTTTAAATGTAATAGATACTTATTATCTAAATTCTTTGCCACAAAGCGATTTAAGGGAAACACTGGACAACGAGTTTCGAGAAGAAGGAAAAGAAGCAGTTGATAATTACAGTAAAAAGATTGCAGACGAAAAATGTGCAGGAAATTGTAAAAACATAAAACTCATAACTAAGATTCAAGAAGGTAAACCAGAAGACGTTATTTTAAAAGTTGCTGATAGAGAAAAGGTGGATCAGATAATCATGGGAAAATCCAGTAAAGATAAATTAGAGAGATTTTTCGTGGGAAGTACCACAGAAAGAGTGGTAAGAGGGGCGAAAATCCCGGTCACTGTTGTTCCATAATAAATCTATCTTTCTGAAACATCAATCCATAGGATGGAAATTCCATCAGAAAACGGATAAACAATGAATTTAAAGTATAGATCCCCATTATAAATTCCCTGTGCTTCAAATTCCTGTAATTCTTCTTCATCCATTACTTTTCTAAATATAGTTTCTTGTTTTGTGCTTAAAAGCTTAGGGAATCTTTCCCAAATGTTTTGGCCCAATAAATCTTCCGGATCAGCTTTCACATATTCCGCTGCACGTTTATTAACATAGATAAATTGCCAGTAATGGTTTAATGCAACCAAACCATCTTGAATACTATTTAAAATTTCCGTAGTCTGTTTATGACTGTGTACCAGTTCCTGTTCGGTGAGTTTACGATCTGAATCGTCAAAAACATAACCTTTAACCTGAACAAGCTCCTTAGAGTCATTAAAAATGCCCATTAAATTAGCAACCACATGGATGCGCAGCCCGTCAGATCTTCTCTGCCAACTCTGGTATCCAATAATTTTACACTCCTTTTTAAGGCGAGTCACCAAAAAAGGCCAGTCAAATGGGTTAGATTCAGAAATATTCCATTTAAAGGCAGATGTACAATCTCTAAAGCCGTAAATAGCAGCAAATGCAGGGTTACATTCCAATATTTTCCCTTCAGGTGTTGCTATGAAGTCACCAGTTAAATCTTCATCAAACAACAATCGATATTTTTTTTCGCTTTCTTTAAGGGATATTTCAGCTTCTTTACGTTCAGTATCATCAAAAGTATAACCCTTAATTTGAACCAACTCATCTGAATCATTAAATATGCCTACTAAATTAGAAACAACGTGGATTTTCTTATCAGAGGGTGTTATATGCCAGCTTTCATGACCACTTATTTTACGCTCACATCTGAGGTGATCTACGAGATCGGCCCAATCTGAAGGGTTAAATTTTGAGATATTAAAATTTAATGCTTGACTTAGATCTTTAAAACCATAGATTTCAATAAAGGACTGATTACATTGCACTAATTTCCCATCCAATTTAGCAATGAAATCTCCAGTTAGATCATCTTCAAACCAGTGCCTATAAGTCTCTTCCTTTTCTTTTAGAGATTCTTCCTGTTTGATTTTCTCATCTTTCATTTTTCAGCCTAAATTTTAATAATTTAAGTATTCACTAAATAAAATCCGTAGTCAATTCCAATTCTATTTAATAATCAGTAGTTCGTAAAGTGTT
>DAQK01000046.1 GCA_002502855.1 Methanobacterium sp. UBA279 | reverse complement strand
TTCAGTATTTTGAAGGGTCAATACCTAAAAATTAAATTCTGATTAAAAATTAAAAAAATTAATTCATTGTTCTCGAACAGATTCTAGCTCGCTTAAAGCGTTCCAGATGAGTGTTCGAGCATGGATAGGTATGTTAGGATCATTACTTATCTCATCCAGTATGGAAATTACTGTACTGGCCTTTATAGTGTCTTCTTCATCCTTGTTAGCCAGGATGTCCTTGGATTTTTCTGCAGCCCGCCTGATGTTTCTTGGGACACTGGTGTCTCCCATAATATGTTGTAATATTTGATTACAACGTTCAAATGTTTCTTCATTACTCATAATACTTCCTCCGAATTATAATTCTATTAAGTTGGTGAACAAAAAATTGTTAATCTAATGCTTTATTTTGATATTATAAAACCATTATCAATTTTTGTAAAAACTATAAAATAACCTAATTTTTCCAACTTTAATATGTTACAGATTTGATTTAAATATTTATTCCTATTATTTTTTAATATGAAATAAGTTGTAAAATAATTATTTTCAGTGGTAGGAAGAATCAGATACCGCTACTGCTACCGTAACTTTATTAAAACTAGTTTTTCTATATAACAATCTCGCCTGTTTGCCAACAGCAAAAAGGGCGGCTGGTTCACATATACCGGGCACGTCGAAGGTCCTCATTACAAAGGATGATTCAGATATTTCCCCCTGAAGAAAATCTTTAGACTGGTCCAGGAATTCCTTCAGCTGGTCCAGAGAAACCACCTTCAAATCCACTCCCAGTTCCTGTGCTGCTTCCAGTATCCCGGTTTCATCCTTTTTTGGTTCTGCTGTAGCTATTAAATCGATTCTCTCCAGTGGTATGTCCAGATCAATACAAGCTTGTCGGGCAGCGGATAACACTGCCTCCTGGGAGACTCCTTTACGGGCTCCGATGCCAAGCACTATTTTCTCAGGTGTGAGGGTAATTTTTGTATCCTTAAAAGAGGCTTGAATCTTATTTGAAGATGTAAAACGCCTATTATCTAATGACGTAACCTGATTGTATGAATTTTTCACCGATTCATCCTCAAATAAATACTCATACAGTTGCGGTACCTGTAATTCAACTTTTTCACCCATTATTAAAGCCCTGTTTATCTTTAAAATATGGGAAGGGTTATCCACTTGCATGAAATATTTACGGGCCAGTGCATCGATGCCCATCTTACCATTCACGTCGGTTGCCGTGGTAATCACTGGTTCGGCACCTGTAAGCCCTGCTATTTTCTCCGTGAAACTGTTCCCACCCCCAAGGTGTCCGGATAATATGCTTATAACGTGATATGCCTTCTCATCCATGACCAAAATAGCCGGATCTCTGGTTTTATCCATAATAATAGGGCAGATACTTCTAATCATTATTCCTGAGGCCATGATCCCTAATATATAGTCGTATTCATGGAAAATATCCTGCAAGGTAGTTTTAACCTGCTTATGGTAAAGGTCAACCTTTAAAACTGTGGGGTCATCTTCCAGTTTGTAGCTCAACTCTCTGGCCAATTTTTTTCCCTGTGACGTTAAGGTGATGATGGCTAACTTCATATTATGCCCTTCGTTTAGATCGTTTAGAATTTTCGGCTCTGTAGAAAACATATAAATTTGTACATAAGCTAGTATCAACTAAGATGATCTATAGGTGTTTTGGTCGAAGCAATATCCATTAAAACTTATTTAAGCATTTAGAGTGCTAAAACATCTTTACGGTCTTATAATCACGAATATTTCAAAGCATTAAAATTTCATCATCAACTTTTGATAATGATTTCTACAGAGCCGAATTTTTGGTAGAATTTTTGGTGGAGATTTTAATGGATATACTATCTCGGCTTATACATTTGTATTAGATTGTTTTGTGAATTTACTTTTTCACTCCATAAATCATCAATTACTGTGATTTTTGTGAACAGTTGTTGTGAACAGTTGACTTAGAGTAAATATACTTTATTATAATGTTATAATAAGGTATTCTATATTATAATAGAGTATTTCAAGTTATAACAATTATTACACCAGAATATATGATAAAGGAGATAACCAAGAAAAATATTATGGTAACCTGAGAGAGTAAAATCGCCTGTTCTATTATTTCTGAGTTTAACGGGTTTTTTCCCTCACCAATGGTGTAAACTCCCTTCTTCTCCAGCCGTACTCCCAGTGCACCTGCTGTAGCAGCCATGGGGTAGCCTGAATTAGGGCTGGGAGTTTTCCGGGCCTCTCCAATCATGGTTCTGTAAGAATTTCTCCAGTCCAGACCCATAAATGCAGCTGAGACGACCATAAGGATACCTGTGAGTCGTGCCGGTATATAATTAGCTATGTCATCTAGTTTCGCTGGGAACCAGCCAATATCCTTGTTTATTTCATCCTTATAACCAACCATAGCATCCAGTGTATTTATAACTCGATAGGCCATAGCACCAGGAACACCCAAAAAGAAAGTGTAAAATAAAGGGGATACAACCGAGTCGGTAATGTTTTCCGTCAAACTTTCCACAGCAGCTGATGTTAATCCTTCCTTTGAAAGATCAGTAGTATCCCTACTAACCAAGTGAGAGACTGATTGCTTGGCCAGGTTAATATCCTCATTTAATTGTTGTTTTACCTTTTTTACGGAATCGGTGAGGCCTTTAATCGCGAAGGTGGTAAATAATATGAAGGTGGCGACCAGCACGTAGATTATTACACTAAATTGTAATAACTGGAGTATGAAGTACAGGGGAATAGTAAATACTGCCAGTAGAATCATGGTTAAAATGATCCCTGAACTTTTATTTCTATATCTTAGTAGGTGAGGTTTTAAAAAGTCAATTAATCTCCCCATAAGAACCACGGGGTGTATAGAAGATGGTGGCTCACCCCAGAGCAGATCCAAAATAAGGGCCAGGAGGATTATAGATAAAAGTTCCATATTTCAGATTTTCTCCGTGGTTAATTAATTAGTTTTCGATTGAATCAATAGATAAAAACTTTAATAGTTCCAGCATAAGATAATTTAACAAAAAACTATAGGTGATTTATTTGGCCCAAAAAATTGAAGATAAAGTGCAAAAATGGCTTTCTGATATCGGAATATTCAGGCAGAAAGTCCCAGACGACAATACCAATTTCCATTTCATAATCAATTACCCAGAAGAAAATGTAATGGATGTCATTCAACCAAAGGGAGCTCCAGATCTTATAGTGATTGGTTGCGCTACCAATGTAAGCCCTGAACATTCAAGTGAAATGAAACTGCTCTCCGATTCAAAAAAAGAGGATTTTATCTGGGATTTAAGGTATATGCTGAACAGTAAAGACGTTGACTTCCAGCTGTCCCATCCAAACAACATCCTGGAAAGTTTTCTAATCACCTCTGAGATATACGGTGACGGTTTAAGTAAAGACAGATTAATATCCGTAATTAAAACCATATTCCGGGCAAAAATACAGTGTGTATGGAAGATACAGCAAAAATTTGGTATGGGTGACGAAGGGGACGGAGCAGTTTCCGACAGTATGTATGTTTAAATTAATTACTAACACCTAACAATTATTAAAATACCAAATTTTTTGGTTAAATTTTTTCCAATTTTTATTACGGTGATAGAGACATCAATTTCAAGTGTAATATATAATTTCTTTGACTTTTTTTACAGGGGATAAAGGGGTGCATTTCAAGTGTAACTTTTTGTGAAAAAAAGAGAGGGAGGTCAATTTCAAGTGTAAATTCGTAATACTTTTCTTTTATTTTTACATAAAAACTACTAAGTAATATTTCTTTTGATAAAAGGGATAATAACAAAGTTTAAATTAAAGTTAGATTAAGTTAATTACACTTGCAATACATCTCCCTGTCTAAAATTAATCAGAAATTTCGGGAAAATATTAAGTAAATACAGTTGAAGGGTAACTCTCCAATTTTTTGAAAAAAGTTACCATTATTCTACATCACATTTTTCACTTGAAATCAACCTCATGAAAAATTTTAGACAAACTTAAACTTACACTTGAAACAGACCCCCAGAGATTTCAACGACCCGTATCCATAGAAGTTATCACTAACTTCTGCTTCCATTGTTAAACCTGTAAACATCGTACATTTAGAAGATTTTTGATCAGGAGATTCAAAAATCTCAAATGGGATCCCAGAATTTGGATCTGAATATTTAAAACTTTAAATTTTTAGGGGCGTGCAAATTTGAACATATTCGAAGAACTAGACGGCAAAACTGTTTTTAAATGCAAAAAATATCTTGACCACAGGTTTTTACCTGACAATCTACCGCACCGTGAAGATCAGATAAAATCAGTGGCCAAATACTGGAAAGAAGCGTTGACTGGAGTTACTCCACCAGATGTAACCATATACGGCAAGACAGGTACGGGGAAAACAGCTGTGGCTAAATTCGCCAGAAAACAATTGGAAGACGTTTCAAAGAACAAGAACATCAATGTCAGAGTGGAATACATACGCTGCACAGATTACACCACAGAATACCAGGTAATAGCACGTCTATGTCAGCAGTTAGGTCAGGACGTCCCATACAGGGGCTGGACCAAAGCAGAAGTTATACATGCCTTTCGGGATCTATTTAAGAGGAATGTTTTCGGTAAAAACCTGATTTTAATGATCATACTTGATGAAATAGATATCCTACTTAAAAATGATGGTGATGGACTGCTCTACACCCTGACCAGAACAGAAAATGTTTCTATAGCCTCCATCAGTAACTTCGTAGACTTCAAGCAATTCATCAAGCCCAGAGTAAAAAGCAGTTTAAGGGATAGAGAAATCGTATTCCCACCATACAACGCCCAACAATTGGTAGACATACTTGAAGATAGAGCTAACCTATCTTTCTCTGATGGTGTTTTAAATGATGATGTGATCCCTTTATGCGCAGCCATGGCTGCCAAAGAAGAAGGTGACGCACGCTACGCTCTGGATCTTCTCCGAACATCCGGGGAACTGGCAGATGAGAAAGGCTCTGAAATGGTATACGAAGACTATGTAAGGGAAGCTAAAGAATACATAGAACATAATAAAGTCACAGACATCATAATGACCCTACCCACCCAGCAGCAAAAAGTTTTAGAGTCCATACTCTACCTTACCAAACGAAACGAAGAAATAACATCCGGAAGACTCTATGATATATATAAAGAGTTTTCTAAAGGCGACTCAGTATCTTACCGAAGGATCTTCGATTTTATAAATGAACTTGAAATGTTAGGACTGATATCTACTAAGACTATATCTAGGGGAAGGGGAAAAGGCAGGACCAATATAATAGATCTCCAGTGCGATACAGATTTACTGGAAGATGCTATATGGACGAATAACTGATTTTTTTTAACTCCTTTATTATTATAAAATTACTTATTAATTATTTTATTTATATTATTATATTATTATTATAATAATTTATTTACCATATAATTAACTATTATTACTTCAATTAAAAAATCAAGTTTATAAAGGGAGTTAAATTAGAAAAAAAGTAAAATTAATTATTTTTTAATCAGAGATTTTAGCAAGGCCATTCTTACAGGAACCCCATAAAATGCCTGCTCAAAATATTTACCGTAAGGAGTGTTATCCACATCATGCGATATTTCATCCACCCTGGGTAACGGATGCATTACTATTACATTACTGCCTTCCAGTAATTTAGCATTGATTAAATAGGCACCTTTTATCTTAGAGTATTCCTGGGGGTCGGGGAATCTTTCTTTCTGGATACGGGTTACATAGAGCACATCTACGTAATTCAGCACGTCGTGGATGTCGTCTGTTTCATTCACATGTATTCCTGATTTACTGAGGTCATGTAGTATTTCTTTCGGCATCTGCAGTTCTTTTGGGGCTACGAAGCTCATTTTAACATCGAATTTAGCCAATGCATAAGCGAGGGAATGTACCGTGCGTCCATATTTCAGATCTCCAACTAAGGCCACGTGTAATTTATCTATTTCACCCAGTAAACGTTGCATGGTGTATAAGTCTAGTAGGGTTTGTGTAGGGTGTTGTCCTGCACCGTCACCAGCGTTTATCACGGGAACATCTACCTGTTCAGCCACGTAACGTGCTGTACCCTCCATATCATGTCTTATAACCAGTGCATCGGTGTATTCAGCTACTATACGGACTGTGTCGTTGAGGTTTTCTCCTTTGGTGGCTGAGCTGACACCTGCCTCTGCAAATCCTATTACACCTCCACCTAACCTTTGCATGGCAGCTTCAAAGGAAAGTCTAGTTCGGGTGGATGGTTCATAAAAAAGAGATCCCAGGAGTTTTCCAGAAAGAATATCACATTTTTCCTGGGACCTGGCTATAGGCTCCATTTTTTCTGCTAATTTAAGAGTATCTATGATTTCCTTTTTGCTGAAATCGTTTATAGAAATAATATCTTTCTGGGAAAAAACCATCTTATCTTCACCTTTATAGATAAAAGACTGTTTTATCACTTAATTGATTAATTCTTTATTTAATAATTATTTACTATTTATTTTATTATCATTCATTCTATAATTATTTTAAATTTTTTCATTTAATTTATTTAATTTAATTTTTTATTATAGCAACCTGGCAAAGGTTAAATAACCAGTATGACCTGTCATCCTTGTTCTAGGCCGTGTTCCCTTGGTTTTAATTTCCATTTCCCTCAATACACATTCTACCGTTTTCAGTTCTGAAAATCCGTACTTTTTAAGTACTTTGTTGAGGGTTATTACCTGTTCTATATAGGGATTGTAAGCTGCCAGATAACCACCGACTTTTAGCGAATTCACAGCGTGTTCTACAATATCCCAGGGCTGTGGAAGATCTAAAAACACCAGATTCACCGATGATTCATCTATTCCCTCTTTGATATCCTGGTTTTTCACTGTGACATTTTCCTGACCGAATTCATGGATGTTTTTCCCTGCTATCTGGGCGAAGTCTTTCCGAACCTCGTAGGTGAAAACTTCCCCATCGGGTCCTATCATATTGGCGAAGTATAGTGCGGTTGCTCCTGAACCAGTTCCTGCTTCTACAACTTTCTGTCCATATCCTAGGCCGGTATAGGCATTTATAATCCCAACATCTTTAGGTAGGATGATTGAACATTTCCTTTCCATCAGATCGATGTAGTCATTTAAATTCGCCCTGATCATGGTGAATTTATGGCCCATATGGGTTTCTAAGACATCACCATCACTGCTTAGGGTGATGTCTTCCTTTTTGATGTAGCCCCAGTTGGTGTGTAGGTCTTCATCGGTTACTGGGTATTTTTTTCCCTTAGAGTCTATTAAGATTCTCATTTTCCATCTTCCATTTTTATAATCGTTGCTATGGTTAATTTAAACTGATTTTATTTTTCTAAAGATTTTATTTTTCTTCTAAAATATCTGATAATTTCAATTCTATATCTGGGGCAGATCTTCTGGATATGAAACCTGAATCAACCACGTCCCGTATCTTCTGGGCTATCACTTTACCGATACCTTCAACCTGGGTTAATTCATCCTTCTGTGCATTGATTACTCCCTTAACACTTCCAAATTTTTCTAAGAGTTTACGGGCTGTCACCGGCCCCACGTTGGGAAGTGACTCTATGATGAATATCTGCTGTTCTTGTAGGCTGAGGGGCTTTTTCTCGGTGCGCAGTGGAGCGTCCATGGGTCCTTTTTCCAATTCCCGTATAGCTAATCGGTAGATCATCGCTGCAGTATCTTCTGGGGAACGGGTGGGTATTATGGGGATACTATAATCTATCGCCAGACTGGCTAATGATCCGCGAACCGCATTGGGATGTAATCCACCTTCATATATGTTTTCTCCTTCTATTATAACGACTGGTTTTTTGAATTTCTCGGCTAGATCCTTAGCCTGTTTATACAACCTTTTATCTATTATGGAACTGGTAAAATCATGTGCACTTTTACGTTCCACACCTATATCCTCTGAAATCTGATAATCTGCCACGGTAAGTGTGGAAAACCTCATTTTAACCCCTAAATTGCTCAACTCCCTAACCACACCAGATTTGGCTTCCCGGTGGTCGACGTAGATCACCAGATTATCCGGGGGAATTTCATCTTCAGGAGATGGTTCTTGTTTTCCACCGTTATGAATTTTCGTTTGGGACCTGTCGAGTGAAATATCAGATTGGCGGAAGTCTCTGGTGAGCTGGTTTTTCATCCTCTGTTCCTTGTTTAGACTGCTCCAATAATATGCCTCATCACGGGTGCCCTTTGTTATTAGCACAGTCATTTGCCCCTTGGTTTTCCTACCAGTCCTACCCCTTCTCTGGATCATCCTTATCTCTGAGGGCACCGGCTCATAGAGGATGACTTGGTCCACGGATGGTATGTCTATTCCTTCCTCTGCTACGCTGGTGGATATCAGTACCTGATAGAGTCCTTTGCGGAAGTTCTTGATGATCTGTTTCTGTTCTTTCTGGGTAAGTCCTTTTTCCTTCTCCCGGGAGGCTTGTCCAAAGAATTTCACCGACTTGATGCCTTCTTTCTCACATTTACTGTGGATCTCATTTACTGTGTCTCGGTACTGGCTGAACACTATGATCTGCTGGTCCTTCAAGAGCTCCTTCTTCAGGATCTTCAGGAGCCTGGTCATCTTGGGGTGTTCGATTTTTTTCGTGTAGGCTCTACGGGTTAACTGCACGGCAGCATTGAAATCTTCGTTCTGGAAAAGTCCACGGGAAGCTTTGGTCTTCTTCTTTTTGAGTTTTTGGAAGTAATGGTGGAGGTTGCTTATTCCCTGTGTTTCTAAGAGTTCTAATGCGTGTTGTAAATTGATCACAGCGGTGATCATGGACATGGCCAGTAAGCAATCCTTGTGGGGATTGGCGGTCCTTGATATCCTGTTTTGAACCCTGCCCCTGGCCTGGAGAATATCCCTCCGGGTGACATTGGAAATGGAAGGTATGATCTTGAAGCTTTTAAGACCCTTCAAACGGTTTTTCAGCACCTTATCCAAGTGTGCCTTGATTTTTTCCTGCTCCTTACCCATTTCCACGAACACCCACTTTATTTCAATGGGCTTGAAATAGGGTTTTACATCGACATCATCCTCAGTTTTAACCATAACCTCATTGATAAATAGATTATGGCATACGGTGTTGATTTTTTCTTCATCACCACCAGGTGATGCAGTTAAACCCAGTATCAGGGGATCCTTACCTTCCCGCATATACCGGTTTGCTAAAAATACATACGCATAGTTACCAGTACCCCGGTGGCATTCATCGAATATAAGAAGGGAAACATCTTTCAAGTTGTACCGGCCGGCGATTACATCGGATTCCACGGTCTGCGGGGTCGCCGATATTACCCTGCTTTTTTCCCATAATTTAATCCTTTTATCGGGAGTTATAGATCCTGTGAGCACGTTTACCGGTGCCTTCAGGAATTCCTTTAAACTTTCCTCGTGTTGAACTGCCAGGGGCTTGCTGGGTGCTAACATGAGAATTTTAGAAGAGGGAAACTTCTTTAAACGTTCAGCAGATACCAAGGCGGCGATAATTGTCTTCCCCAGGGCGGTGGGGGCCACGATCATAGTGTTGCCCTTCTTTAAAACCTGTGCAGCCAGTGCTTGCTGGTATAGCCGGGATTCAATTTTCTCTGGCTTGATGAGGGGGTGTTGGATCCAATTAATGGATTTCTTTAAAGGATTTATATCTTTTGTATGTTCCTGTTTTACCATTTCAATCCTAATAATAGTTTTCTAGTTAATTAAATTAAAAATGGAAATAAGATATAAAATTATCTGACAATTAGTCTTTGATAATTGAACTCATAAAAATTAAATTTATTCAATTCTTTACTAATATTAATATTTAAGAAATTAAAACAAATTTAAGAATGGATTATACCATTCCATTTATTATTGGTGCTTTTTATGATAAAAATCAGCAAAATAGATCGTATTTTCATCTTCTAGATATTTATAAGACAATCTGAATGATTTAGAACCCACATAAACTTCTCTTGTGCCTTTCCTCCCGTAACGCATGGGTTTTCCAATTTTGGGGTTTTTAACAATTTTTTCAATTTTTTTTTTTTAACTTCACTTTTTGTTGGCTCTTTCAATTTCTTCAACACATCTTGGAAATTAGGAAGAAAAACAATTTTAAGTGTATTATCATCATTCACCATGTCTCTAATTCTTTCAGGAAGTCTACACAGTTCATTTTGATCCCATGACCTTCAGAAATCTCATTTAAAGCTATTTCAGTCCTTCTTCCGAATTCTAAATCCTCTTCTTCTAATATATATGGATTTTGGTAGTTTATACTCATAGAAACCGCAGTTACATAGTTATAGTTTAATTGGTTTTTTGCCACTCGATTATGATCTATAGACCCTTTAAATATAACACTTCCACATCTTTCAACCATATTAAACCCCCATGTTTAAAGAAACATCATAATAATGTTTTCTCTTTATCCATTTAAAACCTTCGTGTTTAGTGATCGCTGCTATTTCAGTAGGTCCGCCAACTGTAGAAGCACCAGGAATAAAACGTGAAAATTGTGTTGTAGTGTCAACTAAGAATTCAGCCAGTTCAATAGCATCTTGAATTGGCATAGCTGGAGTTACCATAGGAGCAACTAATCTTTCTTGACAAATATCTAAAATTTCTGTAATTTTTGAATTATTTAGTCCTGTCATCTCTAAAATATCTGAAAGCGCCGTACTATGTCCCAAATAAAGCCTACATATGGCTTCTGGTTCCCCGTTCCAAGTAATTCCAATCTGGTTTTTCTCCCTAACGATATAAGGATCTTCACACTCACCGTTCTGGATGTCTAATTTCCACTCTTCTGAAAAATGACTATTTGTTGAATATCCTACTATCATGAACCCCATGTCAGGTTTCTCATCCCAACTTTTAAATTCTTTTAAATAATTCTCATCATATATGAACTTTTTAAACTCTAACGCCATCTTTTTTATAGTATAACTGTTATTTTCTATTGATCCGATTTTTTTTTCTTTAATTAGTTCCCTAAAATCTTTAGTAAGTGTAGAAATTGAAGAGTTTCCAATGCTTCCAGATCCCCAAGCAATTAATCCAACTGGTTTTCCTTTAATTAAATTAAAAATCTTATTAGCGTTATTATAGATATTTACAACACTTAAAGTACCGGAAGGATTTTTTTCAATAATTGCAGAGGCACTATCAGCCGCTAATACAATACCATCATTAACTTTCATAGATATTGCGATTGTCACACTTTGTCCTCCTTAACAAATAAAAAAAGTATATTATTACGTATGGATTTTGGTATATAAAGATTTATACTTATTTTAAATAAAATACGTGTTATATTCTTGAAAATAATAGGAACCTAATTCAAATAACTTTCTTTATTTTATCTAGATATTGCTATTTTTCAATCAATTCATCCAGTTCGCCGTAGACCACGTCTAAACCGCACATACTGGGCACGTAGTTAGCTGCTTTTGCCGAGTCAACACCAACAACCTTAAAACCAAGGTCTTCTATGGGCGAAACCACCATACAGGTATCGGATACTACTTTACCACCGGCATCTTCTATGGTTCTGGTGTAGCCCATACGGTCTGATTCGGCTTTAACTGATATCGAGGTACATATCCATAGGGGTGTGGAGAGTTTCCGACCAGCAACTTTCCTTGCGATGGCTTCAATCTCATCTAATGATGCATGCGGACACCCGACACAGATTAAATCTGGTTTTCGGGTGGTCGTGGATAGTTTCTGGTGGGATTCGGTTATCTGATCCTTATCCACCACAATTTTTTCTATTCCACCAATATCAACCCCTTTAAGGGCATCATTATATTCGGGGGTGACTTTTTCCACATGATAAAGTGCAACGGCACCAGACGATGCCAGTGCAGCGCCTAAACTTTTTAGTTCATTGATTGATGGGGTGTTTTTTAGTTTGAAGTAGGGCACTCCGTCCCCCACTATTTTTCCCACCAAGTAGCCTAGTGCACCGTAGTCTATACCTTTTAACTGGGTTTCAACCTCGAAAATGTAATTTGCCTTCCTGTTTTCATCTAAGTGATAACCATATTCGGCTGTCTTTCCACAGATGGCCGCTGCCAGGGCTCCCGGGCCGCCTTCCCTATTGGTCCGGGCTCCGAGGACTGAGTTGGCATAGGCCACCGCTGAAGATTCTGACCAGGCGATGTGACTTCCCAGGGCAGGCACGTTACCCACCAGGTAGGGTGTGCATGTACAGGTGGTACTGATGCCCATTTTACTGTAGGCCTCGATGATCTTCAACTGTTTATCAGCGAAGTCTGCTGGGAAGTTCAACTCTTTCCATTTGACCAGGTCTATTCCTGCCGGGTTCAACGTGGAGGGGACTCTCACTTTAACACCAGTACTTGCCAATTCTTCCAGATATTCTAATCCAGCGTCTCCGATGGTTTTATAGGAAACCCCTGCTATCTGGGCAGATGTTATATCCACCATCTTTCCTGCTCCGTAGATATCACCCAGGGCCACCAGGATCTCCATGGATTTCTCTACGGCGATCCCATATTTTCCATCGTACATATCCTGTTCTTCTGGTGTAAGCTGCATAGAGGACCTCTTTAAAATTTAACTGAATGTTATCTGTTTGGATTTGTTAGATTTATCTTCTTCCAGTTGGGTTTTAATGATTTCATCCACCAGGTTCAGGAAATTATCCTTGTTATTTCGGGGAACAACAGCTCCAGCTGCTACGGTATGCCCGCCCCCGGTACCACCATAGCTATGTGATGCCTGTTCGAAGGCCTGGCCAAGATTAATCCCTTTTTCAGTATTGGCCAGAGTGGTACGTCCGGAAACTTTGATGAGGGGATCCATACGAGAAATCGCTAAGACAGGTTTATCTTGATTGAATAATTTAAGATCCAATCCCACATTGGCCAGAGTCCCCATGAAGCTCTTTATATCCTTATCCTCTGTGTATATGTACTGGATGTGATCCATTTCCCGGGAGCCCTCTTTTTTAATCCATTCGATACCTTTTATTATGGTGTCCTGATAGTTTTTCAGGTAGTTCAGTCCTTCCTGGAGGGATTCTTCCCTGTCTCCCAGGCAGATGCTCAGGCCGTAGCCGTACTTTTTCTTCTTTCCGCAGGCGTCTATTATCTGAGAGTAATCATCTATATTTCTAAGTAGTGGTATTTCATCTTTTATCTGGTAGATTTTACCGAAAATTTCCGGGTTTACCTTCACCAACTCATTTTTCAGTATGTCCTTTTCTTCGTTGCTGAGGTCGGGGAATTTGGTTTCATAGGATACTCCGATCTTCTCCAGGAAGGTTTTTGACCCTTCAAAATCACCGGAAATGCCAGGTAAAGGTAGAAAAGTGTAGGAAAGCGCTTTATACAGGGGTTCTTCATTCAAGAAGGAGACCTTCAACCCGTCGTTAATTTCTAATACTCCTTTCTTTATTCCTTCCTGTAATATGGTGTGGTTAACCCCGGTAATGTTGCCGTTGCCCTGCATGTCTCCGAAAGCACCCACCATGGCTAATGCAGTGAGTTCATAGTGACCCATGGGCCTTACTGCCAGATAAGTTACTCCCGAACCACTCACATCCCTGGTTCCGTCCAAGCCGAAGAGGTGGGGGTTGACGTGCACCACTGTCTCCTGGTCTTCGGTGGAATCGATGGTCTGGTGGTGGTCTGCTATTATGGCGTCTCCTTTAAGCTTACCGATCCGCTGGGTCCAGGCGCTTCCCATATCACAAAAGAAGAATAACTTATATTTTTCCTGGGAAATCTTATCCAGGACCTCAGCTTTCAGCCGGGGCACTATGGTAACATGGAATTTCCCCTTCTCCCGGGTGATGGCGTTGCAGATCACACCAGCAGCAGATATTCCGTCAGCATCGTTGTGGGAGATTACTCTCACCACATGATCCTGATCTAGATGCTCTTTTAAAAGCTTATGAGCTTCTTCAGCTCTATTTAACAAGTAATGCTGCTTGTTTTGGTTCATATCTCCATCCTTCAGGAAGTACGCCTTCATTCCTGTAGTATCTCACCAGTCTCCTGATCTTGGATTCCACGATACGCAGGCCTCTCCTGGTATGCAGGTCTTTAGGATTCTCTTTCAGGTGGTCCCTGATGTTAACTGCTTTCCGGATGAGGTTCATTAGGTCCTCTGGGTATTCCAGGCCCTGGTTGTGCTTTTCCAGGATCTGGGTGATTTTGAGCCCGGTTATCAGTTTAACATCTGGGATACCGTACTGGTCCCTCAGGATGATTCCCATCATGCTGGTGGAGTTTCCTTCCTTTTTAAGTTTTAATATCAGTTCTTCAATCTCTTCGTTGGAGTATTCAATCCATTCTGGCTTAACTGCCATTATTTCACCTCTAAAATATTATTTTAATAATGTGGTTAGAGCAGGTTGATACACTTCATTGTGGATTCAGTCCATTTTTTATGATTAATTATCCCTGGTCTTTATACCACAGTGCGAACTTCTCGAGCGATTTACGACGGTGGGAGAACATGTTTTTCTCTGTTCTTTGTAGTTCTCCGAAGGATTTGTCGTATCCATCTGGGATAAACAGGGGGTCGTAGGCGAAACCGTACTCGCCCTTTTCCTCGTAACCGATGCGTCCTTTGACAGTGCCTAAAAAAACCCCGGGTTCGGTTTTGGGGGTGCAGTACCCAACTACCGACCTGAACTCGGCGTATCTGTCTTCAACATCATTCATAAGCTTCAATATACCCTTATTACCTAATGTTTCCTGCACGTAGGATGAATATGTCCCTGGAAACCATTTAAGGGCCTTTATGAATAATCCGGCGTCCTCTACTATCACTGGTTTACCCAGACGCCTGCTAGCATACTGTGCACCGTACCGGGCCACATCCTCCAGGTCTCCCTGGATTTCAGGGTAGCCGAGATCAGCATGCTCCAGTGAAATTCCCAGGTTATTCAATATTCCCCGGGCTTCTTTAACTTTATGGGGGTTACCGGTTATAAAGGTAATGATTTTTGAATTGATTTTTTCAGACATTTTAAGACCAACAGTAATTCTAATAGTAAATATTTATTAGTTTAATCATAGGTTTAATTGTGGATTTAGCTATTGTTATCTGTAAATTAGACTGTTGAAATAATATTTTTAATGAATGAATTTGGAAAAATAACGATAATGGCCTTTAAAAATCCAGATCTTATATAAGATACACATATCATGAACGATTCAACAAAATCGGCGGCAGAGTTGACCCCCATAATTTTAGTCCATGGATGGCGTCCTAGGAAGGAGGAGGATGTACTCGTAGAATGGGATGTGATGAAAAAAGCTTTAGATAAAGAGAACATCCCTTATTATGAGTTTAATTATCTACCCGCCACAGGCGATCCCTATAATTACCCTACTGATTTAGGGAAGTTCATCTTTGATATCAGGGCGTCTACCGGATACACTGGTAAGTTTGACATAGTATGCCACTCCATGGGTGCTCTGGTTTCCCGGTTCTACATGACGAAAAATGATAATTACAAGAACATACGGCAGTGGATCGGTATAGCACCGGTAAATCATGGTAGTGCACTCGCTGATTTAATCGACAGTAAACGCTTGCTTTATCTGCTGCTTAAGCCTTTACTCTACCTGTATTTAAGGGACATAGGTTCTTCAGGCGCAGTGGCTAATATGCGTACTTATGACCGCCAGACCCTTGAGCTGAATAGTTCAGGGCCCGGTCATGATGGGGTCATGCCGGGAGTTACCTACCACATAATAATAGGCCACCAAGTGCCTGCACAAACCAAATTCATATCTAAATTGATGGGTATGGTGGAATGGTTGATAGGAACCTCAAAAGAAGAATATGAAAGCTATAAATCCGTATCGAGGAAGAGGTACGTACCCACACGGGTTAAGTTAGTTGAGAATGGTGAAACTGTTTACAGATGGACGGCCGAAGGAGATGGGGCCGTGGCCAATGAACAGAGTATTCTGGGCAACATTACACCCAAACTAATCCGTGGTGTGGGACATAATGACCTGACCAAAGACCCTACCGTGATAGAACTGGTGGTGAACTTCTATAAAAACTACGAAAAATCTTAAACATCGAAGAATGGGTTTAATTATTGGAGTGGTTTAATTATTGTTGTCTGTATAACGCCTTCTTACCTCAATCTCCCCTATTTTCTCTAAGATTTCTTGATAATCATCTGCATCCTGGTAACCCTCTAAAATCGACTGGAAACAATCCTCTGCAATGTCGTAGTGTATACCGGTGAGTGCTTTCTTGAAAACCAGGAGGTCGGTGCCTTTATCCTCCACCAGGTCGGAGATCTTTCCCAGTCCGAAGTCGATGAACACAATTTCCCCATCTTTTAGCAGTAAGTTGCTACTGGTCAGGTCTCCATGGATTATTCCACAGTTATGTAGGCGGGCGACCTTTTCACCTACTTTTTTACAGATGATTTTTATCTGGGATATCTCTGATTCGTTGAACACGTCTTTAACCGGTTTACCCGGTATATATTCCATGGTTATGGTCTTATTTTCCTTATCAATATCATATATTAGTGGGGTGGTTACTCCGCAGGTTTTGGCCAGATGGAGGAGTTTGGCTTCACCTTTCGTTCTTCTCTTCCTTAATCTGTGATCAATTTTTTCTATACGGTAGCTTTTAGATACCCTTTCCTTCAGGAGCACATCCCGTCCCATCCATCCCCCCGGATAGATGTTGGCTTCAGCTCCCTTCTCCAGCATATTGGATGGTAATTCTAAATGGACAGGGGAGGTTTTCATCCAGGGAACATCCACCTGATCGGTACGGTACCTTTGAATCACAGTTGTGTCCTCCATTTTCTGCACCGAGCCGTATTGGAACATCAACTGGCCCATCCAGGCGATCATAGCCCCGTTATCTGCACAATATTTTATAGGGGGCTGGTAGAAGTCTGCGTAGTGTTCTCTGGTCATGATGGAGATCATCTCCCTTAACCGGCTGTTGGCTGCTACCCCACCACACAACATCACTTCCCTTTTCTTGGAATGGGCCAGGGCTCTCTCGGTTATCTCGGTGACCATGGCGAAAGCTGTCTCCTGCAGACTGTAGCATACATCCTCTAAGGGTTCTCCAGCTTCATATTTCCGAATGGCGGCGGTGAGTAAACCAGAAAAGGATAGATCCATACCCTTGACTGTGTAGGGTAGTTTAAGATAGTTTTGAGATTTAAGGGCCAGTTCTTCTACCCGAGGCCCGCCAGGATGGCCCAGGTTGACTTGACGGGCGAACTGGTCCAGGCAGTTACCCAGAGCAATGTCCAGGGTCTCCCCGAAAACACGGTACCTTCCCCGGTCATAGGCGATTATCTGACTGTTACCACCACTGACATATAGAGTTAATGGGTCTACAGCTCCGGTGGTGAGGCGGCCGATCTCCACGTGCCCTATGCAGTGATTAACACCCATGATGGGTACTTTTAAGGACAGACTTAGGGATCTGGCCGCAGTAGCTACCGTTCGCAGGGCGGGCCCTAAACCCGGGCCCCGGGAGAAGGCCACCAGATCTATATCCTTCAGTTCCAGTCCAGATTCGACTAATGCCTCTTTGATGAGGGGTACGATGTTGTTTGCATGGTGTTCTGCTGCTTCTCGGGGATGTATTCCTCCGCTTTCTGGTATGAGGGATTTGCCCACCGAGGCCAGTATTTCCCCAGAGGAATCTACGATCCCTACACCTGTTTTTTCTGCGGTACCCTCCAGTCCGATGCATATCATTGGTAAATCAACTCGATAATCGATAATTTTTCCCAATCAGCTTTGAAATTTAATTTTCCATCAGTTTATTTATACTTATATAGATGGATTAACCATTTAATTTTATCAAACTACAATATAAAGGTGGAAGAACTTGAAGAATATCATCAGACATTTTGGCTCACCAGGTGAATTACCCATACTGGAAGACTCCAACCCTCTATTTTTGTGCGTGATAGCCAGTACCAGAACTTCCAATATCCCTGGCATAACTGGTGCCGGTGCCACACCAGAATTAACCGATTACACACCAGCGGCTGATGTGGAGTTGATCGTGCATGGAAAGGCCATGTGTCTGCCTGATATTCCCAAAACCGTGGTTGAAGGCGCGGCTTCACCCACTCCTGCTGTAATTACCAAAGCAGCCCTGGAACTGGCGGACATACCTTTTTTAACAGCCGATGCGGGTGCTGCAGTTAAACCTAATGTAACCTTTTTTGATATCAACCATAAACCAGGGGAAAATATCCGGAGTGGAAAAGCTGTTTTAAACCCGGAACAGATATTTAAACGGGGAAAATTCCTGGGAAAGATGCTTTCACAGTTTAATGATCATCTGTTCATTGGGGAGAGCACACCTGCGGGAACCACCACAGCACTGGGTGTCTTGACTGCCATGGGCTATGATGGTAACCGCAAGGTCAGTGGAAGCATGCCGGAAAACCCTCACGACCTAAAGATGGAGGTTGTCTCTGATGGATTGAAAGCTGCCGGCTTTGAAGCAGGAGACTTAGCCCATGATCCACTTAAAGCTGTGGAAGTGGTGGGTGACCCCATGATTCCTGCCGTCGCAGGAATTGCAGCTGGTTCGCAGGTGCCGGTGACCCTTGCTGGGGGTACCCAGATGACTGCGGTTTGTGCGGTGATCAAAGAGATGGATAAAGATTTTGATTGGGAGGAACTCTCCATCGCCACCACGATTTTCGTGGCCAGGGATGAGACATCCGATATTAACTATATCTCCCGGCAGATAGCTGATTATTCTATCTTTGCCGTTGATCCTCAATTTGAAAAATGTGGCAACGCAGGACTGAAGAACTACCTTAACGGATCGGTTAAAGAAGGCGTAGGGGCGGGAGGGGCTATGATGGCTGCTCTGCTTAAAGGGGTCAGCGTTGATGAGATACGAATAAAAACAGAGGAATTCTGTGTGGAAATATTTTAATCGCTGATTTTTTTGGGATTTTCTATTTATAGTCAGATTTTTCATAATTTCTATAGAAAGATTTAAATACCTGGATATTGTTGTTATACAACATCAAGTTAGAAATATTTAACTTTTTGTTCGAAATTGATAACTTCGAGGTGGGATGAATGACTGAAAATACTGAAAAGACAAAATCCAACGTTGAAAGGGATTATAATTCGTACAGGGTAATACTATGGATTGGATCAGCTCTTCTAATAGTTAGTTCTCTGAGTTTAATTTTATGGAAGACCATGAATGATATCATAGTTACTGGGCTTCTTCTGGGAATTATGTTTTATGTAATTAGCTTCTTTGCATATATTGGAATGGGTGATACAGTAAAGGATGAGCGTTTGAGAAAGGTAGGGACCCTTGCAACAACTTGGTCATGGTATATAACCTTGACGTTTGTGGGTTCTCTGGTGGTTTCAATGTACTGGGCAAATAGAATCCGCGATCCGGTGGAATTAATGGGAGTGACTATTTTTGTCATGGTAGCTGCTATGCTGGTGGCTAACCTTATTTTAAGCCGTAAAGGTGACATAGAATAGTGGGATTTCATGAGGACGAGGATAAAGGAATTCAGGGCTAGGTACAACCTTACCCAGGCGGAGCTGGCGGAGAAGGTGGGGGTAAGGAGGGAGACTATTGTTTTCCTGGAGAAGGGGAAGTACAATCCCTCCCTGAAACTGGCTCATGACATCGCCGTGGCTTTAAAGTCCACGATAGATGATCTTTTCATTTTCGAAGATGAATAAAAAAAGCGGGAAATGATGTGGGCTATAATTTTACATGAGGAAGTACCAGATTATTATAGCTAGGGGTCCGACTATCCAGCAGTAATAAGCAAACACCAGGAGGTCCCGGTCAGATATTAATTTTAACATTACTTTAATAGCCAGGTAACTGGATATGGCAGCAGCGATGAAGCCGGCTACAGTAACACTGGTGGTTATGTCAAATAAAGATGATATGTCATGTACCTGGACCAGCGCCGCACCTAGAATAGCCGGTATGGAGAGTAAGAAGCTGAACCTGGCGGCTAACTCTCTTTCAAGTCCCAGAAACAGACCAGTAGATATGGTTGCACCGGATCGGGATATTCCCGGGGCTATGGCGCATGCCTGTGCAACACCAATTAACATGGCATTTTTAATGCTCATCTCCTTTAAACTGGATTTATCCCTGGTTTCCCGGGATACCATCTCTGATACATAGAGTAGAAAACCAGTAATTATCAGAAATGCCCCGACGGCAGGTATGTTGCTGAACAAACCTTCGAAGAAGCCTTTAAACAGGACGCCTGCCAAACCCGCGGGTATGGTCCCTAAAAGCACCATCCATGCCAGTTTCTTAAACTGGTCCTCCCGTAGGCCTTCACGGAACTTGCCGTGCGGAACGTCTGCCAGGCTAGCGATGAAAGACTTGAACATGTGCACCAGGTCATTCCAGAAATAGACAACCACTGCAACTAATGTTCCTATGTGCAGTAGGGTGTCGAATGCCAGGCCGGATTCTGTTCCCAGGAGATAGGGTGTAAATACCAGATGGGCGGAGCTGCTCACAGGCAGGAATTCAGTCAGTCCCTGTACTATACCGATTATTATTGCTTGTATAATATCCATTGAAAAGTCACCAAAAAATTAGATTGTATTTTTGTTTTAGGGGCTATGTTTATTTTACATAGGTCAGCCAGTTGTATTTATCTTCTTGGTATCCGCTGATTATGCTGAAAAATTTTTCCTGTAGTTTACTGGTTATTTCGCCTTTTTCACCGTTACCTATCTTTATCTGATCTATGGATCTGATGGGTGTAACTTCAGCGGCCGTGCCGGTCAGGAAAACTTCATCAGCGATGTAGAGCATCTCCCGGGGAATATTCTCCTGTCTGACTTCTATGTCCATTGATTCGGCCAGTTTTATTATGGAATCCCGGGTGATACCTGGTAGTATAGATGAGGAAAGGGGAGGAGTGTATAAGGCCCCCTCGTAAACTAGGAAAACATTTTCACCGCTGCCTTCACTTACTGTGCCCTGGTAGTCCAGCATTATTGCCTCTTCGTATCCGTTTTCCATGGCTTCCATTTTAGCAAGCTGGGAGTTCATATAATTTGATCCGGCCTTGGCCATGTTGGGCATGGTGTTGGGGGCTAATCTGCGCCAGGAGGAGATGCCGGCATCCACCCCTTTTTCCAGGGCTTCTTCTCCCAGGTATTTACCCCAACTCCAGGCGGCTATGATATACTCTAACGGGTTTTCCAGGGGATGAACGCCCAGTTTACCGTAACCGCGGAATATAACTGGTCTTACGTAGCATTCATCTAAATCGTTGGCCTTGATGGTGTCTATTATTGCCTGGGAAAATTCCTCTACGCTGTAGTCGATCTCCATACGGTATATCTTACCAGAATTAAAAAGACGTTTTACGTGTTCTTTTAGACGGAAGATGGCTGAACCTTTGGGGGTTTTGTAGCAGCGTATTCCTTCAAATACGCTGGAGCCGTAGTGAACCACGTGGGATAGAACATGTATGTTCGCCTCTGTCCAGTCAACCAACTCGCCGTTGAACCATATTTTACCAGATTCATTGAAAACCATTAAAAATCACTTCTCTTATCTACTTCTTCCATGAAATTTTGACTGTTCAATAAAATTTGATTGATTTAAAATTAAATATAGAAACATTTTTTAGATTAGAACATTTAATTCCTTTATCCTTATATAATTGTCCTTAATATAAAAATAACACTGATTTATAATCAGAAGGTTTATATACACTGTCTGTCTAATACTGAAAATACCATGGGGCCGGTGGTCTAGGGGTATGATACCTCGCTTACAACGAGGTGATCAGGAGTTCGAATCTCCTCCGGCCCATTTGAAAATAATTACTTTTAGCCTACTTTATTGGTGGAAACCAGGTTCCTAGTCATGGGCCGGTGGTCTAGGGGTATGATACCTCGCTCACACCGAGGTGATCAGGAGTTCGAATCTCCTCCGGCCCATCTAAAAATAATTTTTAAGAGGGCGATTACTGGTTAATTCACTGGATGTGCTGGTTTAAACTATTGATGGTAATGCATTGATTGTGCTGTTTAAATTATTAATGGGTATTCACTGATTAGGTGGTTTATAGTATTAGAAGCGTTAAAATTAGACTGATTAGAATGCTAAAATAATCACAACGTGTATAATCAGTGTCACGAAGAATACCGTGGTTCCCTTAACTAACGTGGATATGATATCCCTTTCGAAGAAGAGGGCTAGTCCATAAGACAGGATGGCTGCTGATAAAATCGTTGCTATACCTATGAAGGCCGTGTTTTCATCGCCGCTGTAGCTAACCAGGTACTTTATCAGGGTTGATATCAGTAAAACCAGTATTATCAGTACTATGGTATTACTTAAAATATTTCTTAACGTTGGTCCTATAGAACTGCTGGTGGGCCGACTTGTTTTGCCGCCTTTATCTAAACTCTTTCTAGGCCCGCTGAAAAAGGATATGCCTGGTGATTTTCTGGTGGGTGTATATTCTTCATCTGCTATTTCTACATCTTCATCCACTTCATAATCATCGATATAATCTCTTTTGGAGAATTTTTTAGCCAGGTTTACCAATCCATCTTTATCTATGAGTTTGATGTTTCTCCGACCGGCGTAGTTGATTGCATTATCTGTGAAGTAGGAACTGCTGACCACCACTATTTTGGATGCCTTCAGGGTCTTGGCCACCATCTCCATCTCCTTTAGAACGTCAAGTCCGACTTCCCATTGTTCATCGTAGTTTTTAACACCAACTACAACTCCGACGTTGCCTAAAACAGATGGTAATACTCCATAGATATCGATAATATGTCTGGAGGTTTGGAAGTTTTTATAGACCTTGAAACCGGATTCTTCCATGACCTTGGCCACGAAATCAACTAATTTTGTTTTCTCCATTAACTCACCTTGGGCAAATAGGTGAAAGATTTAACATCTCATCTTTATATGGACATTATTATGTATATTATATTTGTTTAATTGTTTTATTACTTAAAACTGTTCCTATTTAATATCCTCAAAAACTTTTTGAATGGTTAGGCAAATATATGCCTATATGAGAATTCTCATTACCAACGACGATGGAGTTAACTCGTCAGGAATCATAGCTGCCAAGAAAGCAGTGGAAGATCTGGGATCAATCGATATCGTGGCCCCAGCCACTCAGCAAAGCGGTATCGGGCATGCATTAACCCTTTTTGAACCCATCAGGGTTACTTCGACCAATTTAAGAGACGGAAGTGAAGCGTATTCAGTGTCCGGCACTCCTACAGATGCGGTGCTGGTTGGTATTTTTGAGATAGCCAGTGAAAAGCCGGAACTGGTAATTTCCGGAATTAACGTTGGGGAAAATCTGGGGATGTCGGAGCTCACCACGTCAGGTACAATAGGCGCCGCCATGGAAGCTGCTGCCCAGGATATACCTGCCCTTTCGGTTTCTTTACAGGTAACCCGGGGCGATATGAAGTTCCATGACGGCCATGTGGACGTGGACTTTACCCATGCCCAGAAGATGACCAGAAAAGTGGTGCGGAGGATAGCCAGGCAATCTTTACCTGAGGGGATAGATTTTCTGAATCTTAACATACCTTCTTCTCCAGACAACAATAAAATAAAATTAACCCGCCTGGGAAAGAGGATGTACAAGGTGCATATAGAAAAGAGGCTCGATCCCAGGGGTAGGCCTTACTACTGGATTGATGGTGTGCCTCAGGAGAAAGATGATCCTGGTACGGATGTGCATGTCCTGAGGGAGGAAAATTGCGCCACCATAACACCAATATCCTTAGATGCGTCCACTGATCTGGATTTAATAAGGGAATGGCTGGATTAAATTACCTTAATTTTTTCAACTGTAGAAAAATCTCTATTGAATTCATTAAATTTGGTCAATTTCAAGGTTACAATTTTCCACAATTTTTCTACTGTAGACTTTTTGACGCGATAGGAAGATGTTCCAATGGGGATGAAATTTTCTACTGTAGAATAATTGGGAAATAAATAAGTACTAAAAACCCTCATACATTAAACCCTCAAACACGCAAAAAGGATTTAAAATGGACATAACAGATCACAGGGGCAATAAGATCTCTGAAGGGACAACCTTAAAATATCTAGGCACCAGAACCAAAGGAAAAGCCGATAAAATCTGCTTTAAAGAAAGTAACACCTGGATAAGACTGGATACCACCGGTCTATACTACCGGTTAGATTATCTAATGGTCATAAAACCTGAAAAGGAAAAGAAAAGAGCCAACCGAAAGTCTAAAAAGGAGAAAATCCTCCAGGAACTCCATCAAACATCCCACCACAACTATGAGATATCCAGAGATTCAGACGGAGCAGGAGTCGGTGGGGGATAAAAAAACAATATTAAATCAGTACAGGAATACCTAAAATATCCTTTTCACCTTCAAAAATAGCTTTAGCAATTTGGGCACTGCCAATAGAACCAGATCTTTCACCTATCCTAACAACCTTACCTAGATCATCTATTTTTTCTTTAATTGAACCGAACACATCAACAGGCTTGGTCATAGATCCAACAGAGCCAGTTAAAACAATGCCATCAATGTTGGCCGCAATTCCACCCAGGCCATATATCTCCATAACTATGGTCATAACCATGGTCTCCAGTGCTAGCCTGGCCTTATCATCACCCCTCTCCAATCGCCGGACAATCTCATCCTTAGCCCGGGTTATTTTCTCGTGAACACCAGCAACTTTAACAGCCCCAGCATGGGAAAAACATTCGTTGGCAGTTCTCTTACCGTTATCAATATCCCTGAGCATTTTCAAATCTAATGGGCCGTGGATAACTCCCATTGCACCTAGACAGGCGTCAATAGCACCCCTTATTTTCCCGTCTTTAATCAGGATACTGACAGTGTTGGAGCTGATGTCGGAGACAATCATGTTTTGAAAGCCGGTTTCCAGGTAAGCATGGTAGGCGATGCTGATCTTCTCGGAACTGGCATGGTGAGAATAGGCCGCTTTAAACCAGGGGTATAAGGAGGGTGTTTCGGTGTGAATACCTGGAATTAACACGGTGGGAACTTCGGATTCTTTTATTTCATCGTAAACTGCAGTCCCACCACCAGTAACCTTACCAGCGCCTTCCATGGATAGAATACCCCTGTTTTTAACCTTTTCCAGCGGAGTGATAGCTGATATCCCATCGCCCATGGCGTAGGTGATGGCCATTAACTGGATCTCATCAAGGTTAATCCTTCTTGAAAGTTCTTCTACAGCAGAAATGGTACCGGCAGAGGTTTCTTCTCTTCCAATTTTAAAATGAGTGATTTTATCATCTAATATAGAGAAGGATACTCCAGTAGTGCCGTGATCCATTCCTACAAAGGCCATAAAAATTTATCCTCTTGGTTAATAAAAGGAAAAAAATATATTATTTTTGAAGCCCGCAGAGTTTCCTTAATTTAGCACCAACCTTTTCTATGAGTAGCTCTCCTTCTATAGCTCTTAAACGCTTAAGCTGGGGCTGGCCGGCCTGGTTTTCCAGTGCCCATTCCTTGGCGAACTTACCCTTCTGGATTTCCTCCAGGATTTTCTTCATTTCCTTTTTAGTGTCGGGTGTTATCAGCCTTTCTCTTCTGCTTAGTCCTCCGAATTCGGCGGTGTTGCTCACATTGTCCCACATGCCCGCGAATCCGTTTTTATAGATCAGGTCAACGATGAGTTTCAGTTCATGGCAGGTCTCGAAGTAAGCCAGTTCTGGCTGGTACCCTGCTTCCACCAGGGTTTCAAATCCATTTTTAATGAGTTCAGTTGCTCCACCACATAGAACAGCCTGTTCTCCGAAGAGATCTGTTTCGGTTTCCTCTTTGAAGGTGGTCTCTAGAACTCCCGCCCGGGTGAGTCCTACTCCTTTACCCATGGCCAGTGCCACATTTAGTGTGTTGCCGGTGTAGTCTTGTTCCACAGCCACTAATCCTGGAATTCCAAAACCTTCTTCATAAGTCTGTCTTACCATGGCACCGGGTCCTTTAGGGGCTATCATGGATATGTTAACGTTTTCTGGTGGTTTTATGTATCCGAAGTGGATGTTGTATCCGTGTGAAAATGATATGGTGTTTCCTTCTTCTAGACCGTCTTTAATGGACTGTTCATATACCTGGGCCTGTATTTCATCTGGAATAAGTATGTGAATTATATCAGCCTCTTTACTAGCCTCTTCCACTGATAAAACAGTCATACCATCATCTTTAGCTCTTTGCCATGATTTACCTCCTTCTCTTAATCCCACGATAACGGTTAATCCGCTATCAGCCATGTTTCTTGCCTGGGCCATTCCCTGGCTTCCATATCCTATAACTGCTATTTTTTTATCCTTTAAAACATCTGTATCCACGTCTTTGTCATAATACATATTCTTTCCTCCTCAAACTTAGTTAATAAAATATTTAAAATTCATTGGGAATTAGTCCAACGTTCCTCTGGATATCGCTGTAGGTCCAGTTCTAGCTATCTGTTTTATTCCAAAAACCCGCAATAAATCTATCAGGGCTTCTATTTTCCCTGGAGAACCGGTTATTTCCACAGTCAGGGTTTCCGGGCTGACATCGATTATTCTCCCCCGGAAGATATTGGCATACTGGATAACCTCGGATCTCTTCTTCTCTGAAATTGCATGTATTTTAATCAGGCACAGCTCCCTTTTCACCGTGTTTTCCGGATCCAAGTCTCTTACCTTCACCACGTCGATTAGTTTATTGAGTTGCTTTATGATCTGTTCCAGGACCTTCTCATCACCTTTACTGATGATAGTCATTCGGGCCATATTTTCCTGTTCCGAGGTACCCACCGTTATATTGTCGATGTTGAAGCCTCTTCTGGTGAAAAGCCCGGCGACCCTTTGCAGAACACCTGGTTTGTTCAAAACCAGAGTACTTATAACGTGTGTTCTTTGTTCATCCATTTATTCCCACTCCTTCTCCTTATGTGGGGCCCGGTAGGGTATTTCTCCCGGGACTTCCCTTTCCACTTTATATTCACCTACTATTTCTGTAATTCCGCATCCTGGGGGTACCATGGGCAGAATTTCATCAGGGTCGATAATAACATCTATAAGAGTTGGTTCTCCCGATTTCAGGGCGGATTGTAGGGTTTCTTTCATTTCTCCTGGTTTTTCCACCCTCTCACCCCGGACTCCAAATGCTTCTGCCAGTTTAACAAAGTCTGGAACTTCTCCCAGGTGGGTGTGGGACATTCGCTCGTCATAGAAGAGTTTCTGCCATTGGGCAACCATTCCCAGGTAGCGATTGTTTAAAACACAGACTACCACGGGTATATCGTATTCTCTGACGGTGGCCAGGTCCTGGCAGACCATCAGAAATCCTCCATCTCCGCACACTGCCACCACATCATTTTCAGGGAGGGCTACTTTAGCACCCATGGCAGCTGGGAATCCGAAACCCATGGTGCCCAGCCCACCAGATGATAAAAATGTCCTGGGGATTTTTGAAGTAAAGTAATGTGCCATCCACATCTGGTTCTGGCCGACATCAGTGGTGACAATGGCATCATAATCAATGGAATCCCTTATCTCCTTAATAACCTGCTGGGGTTTAAGTGGTACATCATCAAATGAAAGCCGGGGTATGCAGTTTATTTTAAAGTCTGATATGTAATCGGTCCATTCCTTTGTAGATCCAGGGTTACCCTCTTTTAACTTGCTGATGGTCTTGATGAGGCTGGTTAAGACTATCTTGGCGTCACCCACAATGGGTATATCTATGTCCACGTTCTTCCCAATTTCAGCAGGGTCCACATCTATGTGGATAATTTTAGCATTAGGCGCGAATTCATCCACTTTTCCAGTGGTTCTATCTGAAAAACGGCATCCTATAACTATTAAACAGTCACACTCATCTACCACCAGGTTAGCAACTTTTCTACCATGCATTCCCAGCATACCCAGGGATAGGGGATCGTCCTCAGGGAATGAGCCTTTACCCATCAGTGTAGTGGTTACCGGGGCTTTTATTAGCTTGGAAAGTTCTAATAGTTCGTCTGATGATTCGGAGAGTACAACTCCTCCACCAGCAAGGATTACGGGTTTTTTGGATTTAAGGATTAAATTTGAAGCTTTCTTAATCTGCCCGGGATGTCCTTTCCTGGTTGGCTTGTAACCTGGTAGGTCGATCTGGAAATCAGCTTTATACTCAAATTCCTGTTCCTGAACATCTTTAGGAAGGTCTATGGCCACGGGTCCCTGCCGTCCGGTACTGGCGATATAGAAGGCAGATTTTATCATCCCCGGTATCTCATCGGCCTGCATGGCCTGGAAATTGTGTTTGGTTATGGGCATGGTTAATCCCAGGGTGTCTACTTCCTGAAAGGCGTCACGACCAATTAGTGCAGTTCCTACTTGCCCGGCGATGGCCAGGATAGGTGAAGAGTCCATGTGAGCAGTAGCAATTCCTGTCACCAGATTGGTGGCTCCTGGACCGGAGGTACCGATGCATACACCTACTTTTCCAGATGCACGGGCGTATCCGTCGGCTGCGTGAGCAGCGCACTGTTCGTGTCGCACCAGTATATGTTTTAAGTCAGAATCATATAACACATCGTATAATGGGAGAAGAACTCCTCCGGGATACCCGAAAACTATGTCTACTCCCTGGTCTTTCAGTGATTTGATTATTGCTTCGCTACCTTTCATAAAAAACACCTAGTTTAGTGTGATTATAAATTTCCTTGAAAAGTGGTTATAATCAATTCTAAATTTATTTTATCTGTTGAATTCTTATTTAATTTCATGATTATATAATGCAAGTGTATAATACTAAATATGCTTACTTTTCTTACTTTTTACTCCAAAAATCTATCTCACCTTAGGGTATAGATGCAATACTATAATAAACTTCATCTTTGAGTAATACTTTTTTTATATATAATTAATATTAATTCTTAGGTATTAAGTTTTTGTATAGGTGCATTGCACCTATTACCAGTACAAGATGGAAATTGTGAGGTATGCGGAGAAGGAGTTTAAATGGGTGAGGGTGAAACGGCATAGGTTTAAATCGGTAAAAAATGATATATGATTTTTTTTGTTTGTTCGCCAGGTAAATACCGTAGATTACAAACAGCAACATCTGTTGTGAATCCGAGGATGAATACGGATATTAAGTCTAGGATAAGTTACACTTCCCTTTTTTTATTCTTTCTCTTTGAAAAATGTAATTACCATAACCCCTCCCTTTTTATAGGAAGGCAGGTGTGTGTTATGGTAATTTTTTCATTTATTTTATTAATTTGTTCCATGTGGCTTGGTTTACTTGTCCTGTTGTTGGTAGTTTTTCTTTTTTCTGGAATTTCTTCACATACAACTCTGTTTTAGTCCCGTAATTACCTTTACAGTATCCATCATACCCTACTTTCTTTGCTAACTGCTTCTGGGTGACGATAACATACTTATCATTATTGTATAAGTATTTACCATTTTTTAACCCGTATTTTAATGTGTAGGGTATTGTTTCACTGACTTTTTGTCCATGTAATGTTATTGTTCCACTGTTTTTAGCAGGTGTAGTGGGTTTAGTCGCTGGTTTTTTTGTTACTCCTGCTTTGTTAGCGATTTCTTGTATGGCTTTGTTGAAATCAGATTGTGTTTTCCAATAGGTATACTCATAGCCGGCGTTTTTTAATTTTTGTGCTGGATAGGATATCCCACTGAAAGACCCGTGCCCACCATCATCACCTGAACGGCCGAGCCATTTAATAGTGTTTATATCCACTTTTACGGATGGATACACCCATATTGGGTACACAATACGTGTTCCTTTCAGGTTTTTGTAATAGTTTTCCATTGTCATGGAGTATATGGTTGCTCCACACAATCCTCCCATTAACTGGACAATCACCGCATTCTTTGGAGTTTTCGATAAGATAGTGTAACTATTTACTTTAACTCCGTTCCTACCAGGGTAACCGTTATACACTGTTTTGACTCCTGCATCTTTCAGTGCTTTCACTACTTGGTTGATACGTGCATTGTCTACTTGGTTGTTGGTTATTCCGTCTGATATTACGTATACTGGTCTTTGTGTTGCTGATACAGTAGTTGTTGAGAGTATCAGGACAATTAATAATAGTATAGTGGTTTTGCGTATCATCTTCTTTTTTTCACCTCCCCTTTTTTTATTCTTTTATTTTATGTTCCAATTTTTATCCTCCACCGGTTTTTCATTCCTTAGTTCAGGGTATAATACTCCATCTAAGTAGTAACTTCCCCCATTATCTAGTGTGAATTTAGAGAAGAGCATGAACCATCTTACTTGTCATAACCCATATGTAATTTTTAGGTATTTAGTTTTTTGTATAGGTGCATTGCACCTATTACCAGTACAAGATGGAAATCGTGAGGTATGCGGAGAAGGAGTTTAAATGGGTGAGGGTGAAACGGCATAGGTTTAAATCGGTAAAAAAATGAGTAATTTAATTAAAACATTATATAACTTTCTCTACTACCTCACCAGTTCTGGCGTCAATCCTAATATAAGCGTCGGGACCGTAATAATTAGGGTCATGACCAGCAACCACGTAGTAAGGAGAATCCGATGAAGGATATCCAGTTACAAAATACTGCGGACTTCCGGGCATGGCTGCCTTAGCTATACTTATAGCTCGACTTTCGCTGATGAATTGGTTATCAGTGGTATCAGAACTTGCTTCATTACTCGGGGTATCATTTGTATTTGCAGATGAATCTGTGTGATTCAAAACAGTATAACTATAGTCACTGGATATGAAACTAAAAGTGGCCCCTTCAACTATTCCAATAACCGCCAGTATAATCAGGAAAATTATTTCAGTTTTAGAATTCAAAAACTACAATCCCCCCTTTTAGTTAATTGCTCCTGTACCATTTCCCTGTTCCGGTACATCTTTTAAGATTCCATTAACCCGATCTTGCCCTAAAACATTCACCAGCCGCTGATTTAGTGAAGGATTGGAGTTCACAACTTGTATGAGCTGGTTTTGCTCAGCGGCGATGTTTAGGCCGATATTGTTAATATCCTCGGTGTTGTCTTGGAAAAAGGCAATAGCTACAAATATTCCATTGGTTTTAATGTCTTCAATTAATTTCAAAAGATATTCTTCCATACTCCTAGCATTTTGATATTGGGTCAATCTTATTTGAGCATATGCATAGGTTTCATTGTCTGGTGCATTATTAACCATCTGCTGGGTCTGGTTAATAGCTTCATCCGTCAAATTTATAGCGTTTTTTATATATTTGATGTTAGTGTCATAGGAATTTTTGGTGATGTTCACCTGACTAAGATTATCTTTCGCCTGCACCCAATTACTATCCGACTTTTTTAACAAGTCATCATAGGTGTAAGACTGATATTGATGATAACCAAAAAACCCACCAACAAAGGAGATTACAAAAATAATTACTGTTAATCCGCCTAATACAATATCTCTCAAAATACAATCCCCCCTATCAGTAGTTTATACCTCTCAGTTCTATTCTATAAGAAACTAATATAAAAATTTTATGGGATTTTAAATGATTTTCTTCATATTTCGATAAACCTTCACAAAAAATAGGAAAGTTTATAACCCTGATCAAACAAATCATCAAGTGGAACAAGTATTTTTTCTATTCGCATGATTAATACTTTGTTCCACTTATTATAAAAACTTTTATGTTTCTATTTAACAAAATAATCAGTTTAACACGGATAAAAAAATATTATTTACAAAAATACACAAAAATCAAAACTATATAAATTGGGTATAGCATAGCACAAGAGTGCGTGTTTGGCAACCTCTCATTTCTGACTAGGCACTGCATCGAGGTTTTGGCAATTTCCGTATCTGGAGCTTGCCCCAAATCCCCTTTTTTGTAGGAAGTCGGGCCGGCTTTCGCCGGAATGACGTTACCATAGGGGGGTTTGGATTCGGATTCATGTTTCTTTGTGCCTTTGCTCTGTGACTGCCTGAATAGTTACAAAATCATGACCACCCCCAAAGTGATGACCATCACCATGAAAAGTGGTCCGTAAACCTTCTCCAGGGTGGGGGTTTTTATTCTGCCCAGAAACCTGGGACCCAAAAATGCTCCTGCCGCCGCCCCCAGGGCCAGGAACAGGGTTAGCATCAAATTAATCTGCCCCAGTGCAAGGTGCCCAAACAGACCAGAAATGGCGTTAAAAAGGAGCACAAATACGGATGTGCCCACTACCATTGTTGCTGGCAGCCCCATAATGTACAATCCGGCGATAACTGGCGGTGTCCCACTCACCCCGAAGAGCCCGGCCATGGCGCCGGAGAGAATGCCAAAAACAGCACTCATTGCTTTGCTTGCCCAGGTAAGGGAAGGTGAAGCCTCTTCGGTATTAGCGTCGGACCTTCCTCTTCTCCGGGTACTAAATAGCATCGGAATGGTCAGGATAATCATAAAAACACCAAAGAGCTTCTCCAGGAAAGCGGCAGAAATCAGTGTTGACACGTAGGCACCAATCAAAGCACCGATTATGCCACCAGTCCCAAAAGCTATTCCCACGGGTATATTTAGGTTACCCCGCCGGTAGTGGCTGACCGAGCCGGAGATGGTCGTGGGGATTATTGAAGCCAGAGATGTGGCTACGGCAAACTGGGTTGGCACATGGAATAAAAGGGTCAGCGCTGGCACATAGAAAAAACCGCCACCGCCACCAAACATGGCCACCATGAGGCCAACGGCAAAGCCAAGCAGAAGCAGTGGCAAAATCCAGCTGGCAGTGAATTCAACTGACATTCCCCAGCAACTCCCTTACCTTTCTGGAAGCGTCGTGTATTACGGGAGCACCATGACCTGGTAAAAAGATATCGAACTCCAGCCCGGCTATCCTCCTTACTGATTTCCACGCCCCTTCTATATCAAGTGTCATTTGTTTGGACATTTCTATTGGGTTACCCTTCTTATCGCTTCTGAGTGCATCGCCGGCAAATAGGAGATCCCCTGGCTGGTAAAGGCAGATATGCCCCACAGTGTGCCCCGGAGTATGTACTACCCTGAAGCCACCTATCTCATCGCCTTCTTTCAGAAGCAGATCCGGCTTAACCGGGCGAAATTTCATGATTTTACTCATCAGCGTGAAGACGGGGGACAAAGCCCCTTTCACCTCTTTGAGTCTCCTTTCCCCGGAGAGGGCTGGGGCATCCCCGATATGTATGGCGACTCTGGCTCCTGTCATCTCCCTTAGCTCAGCAGTGCTTCCGCTGTGGTCGATATCGGCGTGAGTCAGAACTATACATTCTACCTCGTTAGGCTTCCGACCCAGCCCCGCGAGGAAATCGATGATTTTCCTAGCACTACCCGGCATCCCGGTATCAACGACCAGCACAGTATCTTTGCTTACGACAAGGTAGCTGTTAGCCCCCCTAATGTTATCTACCTTCCAAATTCCTGGCACTATCCTCATTGTAACACCCCATCTTGTCAGGATGCCGCTTAGCTCACTTGCATCCTGTTGAAGGCACGGGCGCCCAAAATTAAGAAGATTAGAGTGAAGGCGAGGAGAACTACAAGGTCAACCCATAGCGGAAAGAAGGGGGATGCTCCGGTCAGGGAAGCCCTTATCCCGTCGATCCCATAAGTGAGGGGGTTGATAAACTGTAATTGATAGAGGACAGGAACGCCATTTAACAGGCCTATGGGCACAAAGGCGCCAGAGAGGAAGAACATCGGCAGTTGTAGCAGCGTAACGATTGACATAAATCCTTCCGTCTCCTCAAACAGCGCGCCCAGGGTTATGCCGAACCCGATGAAAGTAGCAAAGGTGAGGATTATGAACACGAGTGCCAGCCCAAGGCCGGCGGCACTATGAACTTGGAAGCCATACCAAATGCCAAAGAGGGAGGCTACCCCGATTGTTACCAGCGCTTGGACTATAGCAATGGTCATCCCGCCGAGGCTCCGGCCTATCATCAGGGAAACCCGTCGAACCGGTGCCACCATCACCTCTTTAAGGAATCCGAACTCCTTATCCCATATTACGGTTACTCCTCCCATTATACCCCTGCTAACCAAACCTATGCCGACGATGCCTGGAGCGAGGAAGGCGAAGAAGCTTAAACTGCCAAACATCTGCGACATCATCCCTTCACTTCCCGGGGGCATGAGACGGCTGAAAGGAATGGCCAGAAGGGTAAGAAATAAAAATGGTTCGGCGAAGGAGCTGATAACCCGAGTTTTCATATTGAGAAAGCGGATTATCTCCCTGAGCCACATACTGGAAATCGGTATCCACTCTATCAGTGGTTTTTTTTCTCTTGCTTTTTCTGTCGTTTCTATCACCATCATTATCTCCTCCTTCTTCTTGCTCTTATTGCCCTATTACTTCCCCCACTTCCCTCGGCCTCTCTTATTGTCTTGCCAGTAAAGTGTACGAAGACATCCTCCAAGCTGGGCTTATGTTCATCGATGCCGAGAACCTGGAATCCATTTTGATCGGCGAAATCTATAAGTTCAGGCACCCTGCTGTCATGGCCTTTTACAGAGAGCATTAGTGAACCGCCATATTCCTCGACACTCCTTACCCACTCGAGTTTCTTTATCCGTTCTATAAAGGCAGTATTATCGTGGTTGGCAATCTCAAGCGAAATCACATCAGTTCCCATCGCTTCCTTGAGCTTATCGATGGTATCTAGGGCAACTATCTTTGCCTGATCGATGATTGCTACCCTGTCGCAGAGGTAATCAGCCTCCTCTATGAAATGGGTGGTAAGTATTACTGTGGTACCCTCCTTCTCCTTTGCTCTTTTGATCTGGTCCCACAAATCCATCCTTGCCTTTATATCAAAGCCTATTGTGGGCTCATCAAGGAATACCACTTCAGGGTATGTCATAAAGCCCCTTGCTACCTCGAATCTACGTTTGAGTCCATCAGGAAGATTGCTAAGGGGAACGTTCTCCTTCCCCTTTAGCTCGAGCAGGTTGAGAACCTCTTCAATCTTTCTTTCTCTCTCCTCTTTGCTCAGGGAGTACATCCTGGCATGAAAATCCAGGTTCTGCCTACCCGTTAAGTAGCGGTCAACAGACCTGTCCTGGAAGACTATCCCCATGCAACTTCTGACCTTGTCTCGTTCTTTTACCACATCGTAGCCGCAGATTTTGGCAGAGCCAGAGGTTGGGCGTAGAAGGGTGGTCAACATTTTTATAGTAGTTGATTTTCCGGCACCGTTAGGTCCCAGAAATCCAAAGATCTCCCCCCTTTTGACTGTAAAGCTGATGTGGTTCACGGCCACGAGGTCACCAAACGCCTTGGTGAGTTCATTAACCTCTATAATGTCTTCCATGTTTATCACTCTTCAATTTTCTTTCCGGTATAATGTAGCAAAACATCATTAAGACTCGGTTTATGCGAGCTGATGGAGGAGATGGTAAATCCGTTGCCTCGGGCAAGCCTTACTATCTCCGGTATTCCTATGCTGCCGTTTTTCAGGCTGAACTCCAGTAAATCATCGCGCTCCTCAATCCTCTCGACATACTCGAGCCCCTGAAGTAGCTTTATAAAATCGGCTCTTAGTCCAGTTGTTAGTTTGAGTGAGATTAAATTTTTGCCTATAGAGGCTTTTAATTCCTTAGGCCTACCTGTTACAATCAATTTTCCTTCATCGATGATTGCTACCCTGTCACAGAGGTAATCAGCTTCCTCTAAATAAGATGTTGCCAGAAAAATGGTCATGCCCGATTCTTTGTTCACCCTCCTGAGATAGTCCCACAGATACCTTCTTGTCTGAACATCTACCCCTATTGTTGGCTCGTCTAAAAATAGAACCTTAGGCTGGGTCAGCATTCCCCTGGCTATCTCGAGCCGCCGCAGCATACCACCGGAGTAATCATTGACTTTCACATTGGCATGCTCTGCCAACCCTACCGTATTCAAAACATCAGCTATTCTTTCCTCCCTTACCTTCTTCGGTAAGTTGTACATCCTTGCGTAGAAATCAAGATTTTGCTTACCGGTTAGATAAATATCAACAGCTTGCTCCTCAAAAACCACTCCGACCGATCTTCTAACGCTGTCCTTTTCCTTTAAGATGTTATGTCCAAATACAGTAGCGGTGCCGGAATCAGGATTAAGCAGTGTTGTCAGCATCAATACCGTGGTTGTCTTTCCGGCCCCATTTAAACCAACGAGGCCGAAGATTTCCCCTTCGTCGACTTCAAATGAGATGTGGTCTACGGCGACAACATTACCGAAGACCTTGGTCAGTTCATCTGCACCTATTGCTTTCATCTTGACGAACCTCCGTGGCTTCAGCCAGAAATCTCAGCCCTTGGGCCAGGGTGGAGAGCTGCTCTTCATTGAGGCAAGATAGCAGTTCGGATAGCTGCCCTATTTTTCTTTCTCTCAGACTGGCTATGAGTGCTTCGCCCCTCTCGGTGGGCTGAAGAACTAACATACGTCGGTTTTCCGGGTTCTCCCGTCGGCTCACCAGCCCCTGCTCCACCAAGCGGTCAACTATGCCGGTCACATTTGACGGTGTAACGCAAAGTGCCTGTGCCAGCCTGGTGAAGTTGGTGCTCCCCTCATTGGAGATGAAGAATAAGCTCTTGAGCTGGACAATGGTGAGGCTGAGCTCCATCCAGACGTCGAGCTCGCCCTGACGCAGCGCCCGGCTGACCTGCCTCTGGAGCTGAATAATCTCTTCGATTAAACTCGCCTTTCCCTTTTTCAGTTTGCCTTTATCCCTAGCGGTTGAAGGAACAGGTTTTTCTATCATTACTTCACCTTTATTATTTATTTCACTTTTATTATTTATTTCACCTTTATTATTTATTTCACCTTTATTATTTATTTCACCTTTATTATTTCACTTACATTAACATTTTACACTAATATTTGTATAGCTAAGTATCGCCTTAAAAGGTTTTCGGTTTTTTTCAGTATCTCCGAATCTAAAACCATAGTAGGAAAACTCAAGCTGAACATCTGCTTTTTTGAGAAGAAAACGTTGAGGTGGATATACTGCCACTGAACCCCGGATGTTTCAATGGCCTAGCACCGGATAGCTCAAGGTTATATAGTAAAGGAGATGGGAAAAAATAGTTGAAGAAGACATTAGTAAAAAGAAACAAGTAACAAAATATGAGCATGAATACACTCCAGTATATTCCTTAGTTCAAGATTATGATACTTTGTATTATATTTTAGATGAAATTAACAATCCACTTGCACCATCTCATTTTAAAGGGGTTATCATACGTGATTCAGTGGGTTCTAAATATTTTAAGGAGATAGTAAAGGATGAAAGAATTGATAAAGAATTCATTCCAGAATTAGAATCATATTTGACCATCTCATTAGAAACTGAAGATAGGGATTTAATCAGATTTTGTTTAAAAAATTCTTCCACAGCATTATATAATACTCTAGGAGAGATGAGAACTGAAAGACAAATACCAGTTCTTTCCCCAGAAAAGGAAAAAAATTCTTTCGTTATGAAAATTAAAAACTGGGCCTATGAAGATAAGGAACTATTTGAATTAGATGATAATAAAGTAACTTTTGAAATGACAGTAACAGTCAAAACGAGAGAGGAAAGTTTCACACATACTAATGCTGATGAGATACGAAGTCCTGAAGAAGAAAAATTCATGAAAGAATACCTCGAAGCAAGGTTAGAAGGAGCAATGCTTGGTTTAACTGGTAAAGGATTACCTGAAAGTATAACTGATGAAAAAACAATCAAGGACGGTGAAGTAATAGTTATTAATGATGAGACTAGGAGACAATTAATTAATTCTCAAAAAATAGAAGGATATTATAGTGTCCAATCTAATCAGAAGAAAATACAAGACATAAAAGAAGAAATTGGTGATGAAATAGGGAAAATTTGTTTCAAACATGATAGCAAAAAGATTGATATGAAAAAAATGGTTAAAACCCCCGTTTCCGGGTGATGCTCCTTATTGAATTATATATTAGAAATCTATCTCATATCATCCATCCGCCTATTTTTTTGTTCATTTCTCTCCACTGGTTAGTTGTTCTGCCATTTCCCTCATCAGGACTTCCATATTCTCTATTCTCTCCTCCATTTCCCGATTCTGCCTGAGTAATTGTTCATATTCCTTACTGGTCACCCTCTTGATTTCCACTTTCTCCAGGGTCAAATCTGGTAAGGCTTTAAGATATTCCTTGTATAAGTCTTCTGGACTGTTTCTGAAGTATGCTGTATCTTGGGAGTTTATTTTACGTCCCAGGAGAGAATCCACCCTTATCTTATCCACTTTTTTCCTGAATAAGCTGCTGCTGAACATCTCCCTTAACTGGTGACTGGTTATTAGATGCCTTTTATTCTGTCTTTTCTTAAAACCGGCTTTAACATTCAGTCTTTTGTAAAATAGGGTAATTGTGCTTAGTTTCAGTTGTTCGTTCCTATTGGTGGTGAAGAGCCAATCATCATTATCTGTTATTGGTCTGTTTTCCCTCATCCTCCAATCTAAATAGTCTAATATGGCCCTGGTACTTTCAGGGCTGTTAAAGGTGGTGAATTCAACAGCGGTTTTATACCTTTTCAAATGCCACCATCCTATCAGTTCCTCATCATCATCAGCATTGGATAATTCCTCAATAACAGATTCTACATTGACCTTCCTGGTTACTGGTAGTTGCAGGGCTTGGAGGAAATCTCTATACTTTAAAACTCTGATATCACTGCTACTTAACCCGCTGGATAGTTGTAATAGAATAATGGCCCTGTTTCTATGGTCTGCTACTGTTACAAGTTTTTTCACATCGTTTAGTTCTGGGAGTTTCTCGATTTCCTGGTTCAGTATTTCATCTTTACTTAGTGTGGTGGGTAGGTTTCGGGGTATTATTATATCATTATCATAGTAGATGGCTTTTATGGAGCTGATATAGTTGTAGATGGTGTTTTGGCTTTTGTTTTCATCTTTCAGGTATCGTATGTATCTTATCAGGTCTTTTTTTATTTTTCTTTTCTTTAGCTTTATATTCTGGTTTTGTTCAATTTCTGCTTCTTCTATGAACTCTGTGGGTAGTTGCTGCTTCCAATTGCAGAAATTAGTTAGTATCATTAGGTATTGTTTTCGTGTTCTGGCTGTTAGGCTTCTGCTCATGAAGAAGTCTTGGATTAGGGGATCAGTTTTTATATTTTCGTAGTTATATTCTTTTATGGACTATATTTCAGACCTGAAAGTGTAAAAAACATTGCATATATTCTGAAATATTACAAGTATACATGATCTTTGGATGTTTATAAATGATAGTTGGGATTTAAGGGAAAAAAATTAGATTATTTTAGAGGAGGGAACCATTAATGAAGATTCTTGTGGTAGGAACCGGAGCGCGAGAGCATGCCATATGCCAGGCAGCCATTCAGGATGAGGAAACTGAATTGTATTCTATTATGAGCAATCAAAATCCGGGAATAGCCAGGATATCGGAGTTTAAGATTGCCAGTGAAAATGACATACCCACGGTGACCAAATTCGCCCTGGATAATAATGTAGACATGGCCATCATAGGCCCAGAAGCCCCGCTGGAGAAAGGCATCGTTAATTCGTTGGTAGAAGCTGGTGTTGACTGTGTGGGCCCCACTATGGAGGCTGCTAAGATAGAAACAGATAAAGCGTTCATGCGTGATCTCTTCGAGGATTATAAGATCGGCGGATCCCTGGTTTACAAGGTATTCGATGATTTCCAGGAGGTTGGTGATTTCATAGATGATTTCGGCCAGGATGTGGTGGTGAAACCCATCGGACTGACCGGTGGTAAAGGGGTTAAAATTGTGGGAGAACAGTTAAAGGATAACGAAGAAGCAAAATCCTATGCAAAAGAAGTCATCGACACCAGGATGGGTGGATACGCCGGTGTAGTTATAGAGGAAAGAGCTGTTGGTGAGGAATACACAGTCCAGGCCTTTGTGGATGGTACAAACATAACCCCCATGCCGGTGGTTCAGGACCATCCCTACGCATTCGAAGGAGATCTCGGCCCCATCACAGGAGGAATGGGTTCTTACTCTGATACAGATGGTTTACTACCATTTCTTGATGAAAAATACCGGGACGAATCTGTTAAAATAATGGAAAACACGGTGAAGGCTATAAATAATGAAGTAGGACCATATAAAGGATTCCTATATGGGCAGTTCATGCTGACTAAGGACGGGCCTAAATTAATCGAATACAACGCCAGATTCGGAGATCCAGAGGCCATGAACGTTTTACCACTTCTACAGACCAACTTTGTGGATATCTGCAATGGCATAGTAGACGGTAATCTAAGGGGCGCTGAATTTGATTCTCATGCAACCGTCTGTAAATACATCGTACCCCAAGGATACCCGGGTAAAACAGTTCCCAACCAGATTATAAAGGTAGATGAAAAAAAAATTAAAGAAAATAACACCCTCGTGTATTATGCTGCGGTGAATCAGAAAGACAACCAGATTTACACCTCCTCTTCCCGGGCCCTGGCCCTGGTATCTGTGGGTGATACTATAGACGAGGCAGAAGGAATATGTGAAGCGTCCACCCAGTTTATTGATGGGGATGTCTATCACCGAAGGGACGTGGGGACTTCCGAGCTTATAGAAAAGAGAATTAAGCATATGCAGGAGTTACTGGGGTAATAATTACTTTAAGGTAAGGAAATATTAACATCAAATTACCAAATTTTAGGAGGATAAGAATATCATGAAACATCTTCTATCAGTCACCGATACTCAGGATAACATATTGGACATACTGGAACTGGCGGATAAACTTAAAAAGGATCCATGGGGTTATCAAACCCTTAAAAATAACGTATTAGCTATGATTTTCGAAAAATCATCCACCAGAACCAGAATATCCTTTGAAGTGGGCATGCTGCAGCTGGGTGGTCATGCCCTCTACCTATCTAAATCAGAACTCCAGCTGGGACGTGGAGAACCCATAGAGGACACGGCCAAGGTGATGTCCCGCTACGTAAATGGGGTGATGATCCGGGCTAGAGAACATTCAGACGTGGTTAGATTTGCAGAAAACGCAACCATCCCTGTTATAAATGGGTTAACAAATCTTGAACACCCCTGTCAAGCTTTAGCTGATATATTCACCATATACCAGGATAAAAAAACATTTAACGTGCATCTTACTTATTTAGGGGATGGAAATAATGTATGTAATTCTTTGTTACTTGCAGCCTCCCTGGTTGGTATGGATATGACTGTGATCAGCCCGGAAGGCTACGAACCAGACGTTATGATACTTGAACAGGCTAGAAAGTATGCTCAAACGTCTGGGTCGAAGTTAGAAGTGGTTAACGATGTTTACGAGGTAAAAGGAGCTGACGTGATTTACACCGATGTCTGGGTCAGTATGGGTGATGAAGAGGAAGTAAACCAGCGTCTGAAGATGTTAAGCGAATATCAGGTTAACAGTGATGTTTTAAACCTCGCTAATCCCCAGGCCATGGTGATGCACTGCTTACCGGCAATCAGGGGCCAGGAAATCACGGAAGAGGTGATGAGTTGCGGCCAGGCAGCTGTCTGGGACCAGGCGGAAAACAGGTTGCATGTGCAGAAGGCCATACTCAGCATTTTATTGGGTAAAAAATAAGTGGAAACTTCTATTTTTTTAAGATAAAAATAGCAGAACATTTTAATTTTTAAAATCATATTTCCTACAGTAGAAGAAATTTATCTACTGTAGAACGCAGATTTTCGCTGTAGAATGAATTTACATGGATTCCGGGGCATCGATACCCAGTAATTCCAGACTGTTCCTCAGGGTTATCCGAGATTTATCAACCAGAGCAAGTCTGAATTCTTCTTCTTCAGAGCCTATCACTGGCATGGATTTATAGAACTTGTTGAAGGCACTGGCCAGGTCCAGGCAGTACTGTGAGACAAGGTGGACTTTTCTACTGCGGGCGGATTCTTCAACCACCCAGGTGAACTGGGATATGACCTTGACCAGTTCCCTCTCCGGACTTTTCAGGTCATATTTACCTAAAATACCCTCCAGATTCACAGTGGAAGAATCAAATTCTGCTTTCTGGAGTATTTTACAGGCCCGGGCATGAGCATACTGTATAGAGGCGCAGCCCCTTTCAAAACTCAGTGCTTCATCCCACTTGAACACGATGTGTTTTTCTGGAGATAGGCGGGCGATATAAAACCTTACAGCCCCCACCCCAATTTTTTCAGCTATTTCCCTGGCTTCATCATTGCTCAGGTCATCTCTCCTCTTCTTAATTTCTTCCATCGCCCTTTCGGTGGATTCCTCGAGTAGATCATCCACACTGATGAATACCCCTCTTCTGGTGGACATGGAACCCTCAGGAAGAGTTATGAATTCATAGAAAATCACTTCCGGGGATTTACCATCTAAAAATCCCAGAACTATGCTGATCTGCTGGATGGCCAGTTTATGGTCTGATCCAAGGATATCGATTACCACATCACTTTCATTTGATTTTTCCAGGTGGTAGGCTAGGTCACGGGTAGAATAGAGGGACGTGCCATCTGATCTCATGAGCACCAGTTCTTTTTCGATACCGTAATCCTCCAGATTCAAACAGAGGATCTCATTTTCCTGGGTGTGGCCGTCTTTTTTAAGTTTGGTGATTATTTCATCTACAGAGCCGTTCCGGACAAATTTGCTCTCCCAGATGAAGCGTTTATGGTGCACATGCAACCTCTGGAGTGTGGGGTCCATTCCCTCTAAACAGGCGTTTACTGCTTCTTTAAAGAAAAATCCCAGAAGCGGGTCGTTACCCCTTTCATAAACCCTTAATAACTCATCAACACCACCTTTAAGGTCTGGGTTATTTTTAAGTTCCTGGTTAACCTGAAAGTAGAGTTCACCGATTTGGTGATCGCGTAATTCCGCGTCTATGAAGATCTGTAGGTATAAGATGTTTTTGAGTCCGTTTAAATACGTCCCTTCCAGATCATTGAGTTTTGAGTGCTCTTTGATGATGTTATCTATTTGCTGGTAGGGATCGATATCCTTAGGTGATTGATCGGCCAGTTTACTGGGGTCGAATTTCAGGTTCAGTAATCCCCAGACAACCATGGCTATCTGACGGCCCATATCATTTACATAATACTGTGTTTCCACCGTACATCCTGAATTACTTAATATACGGCTTAAAGAATCGCCTAAAATTGAATTTCGGATATGTCCAATATGTAATGGTCCGTTGGGATTTGCTGATGTATGTTCCAGTATTATTTTTTCATGGATAGTTTCTAATTTACCATAGTCTTCATCCACAGTTTCCAGTACGGATTCTGAATAGTTCTGGTAGTTTATGAAGAAGTTGAGGTAGGGGCCTACCGATTTAATTTCTTTGAAGATGGTTGGTTTTTTGATAACCTCCATTAATTCTCTGTTTATTTTCACTGGCGACCTTTTTAACTTACTTGCAAGTTCAAAGGCCACTGAAGTTGCCACATCCCCCATATCAGGACGTGGAGGTTCCTCTATTGGTATGTTATCTGGTAAATCCCAGCCCAACTCAATTATAGCTTCTTTGACAGACTTTCTTACATCTCTATGTAATTTTCTAAACATTAGATTCACCTTAAATAAAAAGCATAAAAAAGGGGAAGTATTTTAATATTTTTAAGTTTTTAAGAGATTTATTTCATAATCCTCTTATCCAGAGGGTAATTCGACCTATATAAGGAATTATAAACAGGTTTTCACCCTGATTTTCTCCGAAGGAGATGACCTTGGCCTGGATCTGTTCTGGATATACTGGTGCCTGATCAGGGCCTGGATTATTATCACCCTTGATTACGTAATATAATCTTCCATCTGGGCTGGTTCCTTTTTCTATGATACGGTGTATCACTGGTTCGGGGAACCAGGTTGCATCATAGATTACTACGTCTCCTACCTCTAAATTGGTGGTGTTTAATTCAGATAGGCCGAAAAAATTAGCCTTTTGAATGACTACCACATCTCCTCTGGCGAAGGTAGGTTCCATACTCCCGGAAACCACCACGTTTAAGTGTTGGGCCAGGAGAATTCCAATAATAATAATTGCAACGTAGCTTAGTATTTCCTTGGTATCCGTCATAAATTCACCTTATTTAAGGATAGCTCCTTTATCTGCGGAAGTAGAGAGTTTCCTGTACCGGGCTAGCCATCCTTTAACATGTCTGTCCGGTTTAACAGCTTTTTTAATCCGTTCATCTATCTCTTCTGGTGTAACTTTAATATCCAACTTTCTCCGGGGTATATCTATTTTGATGATATCACCATCTTTGACTGCTGCTAGGGGTCCCTCAGCAGCTGCTTCCGGGGATACATGGCCGACACACGGGCCTCGGGTACCTCCTGAGAATCTTCCATCAGTTATAAGTGCCACAGATTTTATTCCCATTCCAGATATTGCAGAAGTTGGGTTTAACATCTCTCTCATACCAGGACCGCCTTTAGGTCCCTCATATCTAATTATAATTACGTCTCCTTCCTTTATCTCGCCCTGATTTATGGCGTTAACACATTCTTCTTCACTCTCATAAACCCGGGCAGGACCTTCATGGACCAGCATATCCGAATCAATCGCGCCTTGTTTTACAACAGCCCCATCAGGTGCCAGGTTACCCTTTAAAATAGCCAGTCCTCCTTCTTTGTGGACTGGATTATCCAGGGGCTTGATTATTTCACTGTCTAATACACTGACATCTTTTATATTATCCTTAAGACTTTGTGCAGTACAGGTTAAGACTTCCTCATTTAATTCCTTTTCTAGAACTTTTAGAACTGCGGGAATGCCCCCGGCCTGTTCCAGATCTAGCATGGTGTGTTTCCCAGAGGGGCTGATAGAAGCAATATGTGGTATCTTCTTATTGTATTCTTCAAAGAGGTCCAGATTTACCTTAACTCCTTTATCTTCCAGTTCATATGCAATGGCGGGTAAGTGTAACGTGGTGTTGGTGGATCCTCCCAGTGCTAAATCAACCATAACGGCGTTTTCAAAGGCTTCCTGGGTCATTATCTGGGATGGTGTGAGGTTTTTCTCCAGGAGTTGGAGGATTTGCCGGCCTGATGATCGGGCGATCTGTATTTTCTTCCCGGAAACAGCGTGGCTGCTGGCGCATCCTGGTAAACTCATACCCATTGCTTCTGTAAGACAGGCCATGGTGTTGGCGGTAAATAGTCCGGCGCATGAACCCGCACCCGGGCAGGCGCATTTTTCCAGTTCCCTTAACTCTTCTTCAGTCATTTTACCAGCGTTAACTGCACCTACTGCTTCGTAGACATTTATGAGATCCACCGGTTCATCTTTAAATATTCCCGGTAGCATGGGGCCTCCGGTAACTACGATGGAGGGTATGTCCAGCCTGGCAGCGGCCATGAGCATTCCTGGGACTATTTTATCACAGGATGGGATTAGAACCAGGGCATCGAACTGGTGTGCCTGGGCCATGCTTTCCACGGTGTCTGCCACTATCTCCCGGGAGGCCAGGGAGTAACGCATGCCTTCATGGTTCATGGCGATACCGTCACAGATGGCCATGGTAGAAAATTCAAAGGGCACGCCACCTGCTTGACTTATACCTAACTTAACTGCTTCAGCTATTTGATTAAGATGAATATGTCCGGGTACTATATCTGTGAAGCTGTTAGCTATACCGATGAAAGGTTTTTTCATTTCCTCGTCGGTTACACCGCAGGCGCGCAGCAAAGATCTGTGGGGTGCTCTTTGTAAGCCTTTTTTAATGGTATCGCTTCTCATTCTATCAACTTGAATCTGTTCTCTATGTTGAAAAATAATTTTTTTAAAATAATGCTTCATTATTGATTATTATATAAGTTAAGGGCATCAAAATTTTACTAAAAAACATGTTTTTTAAAATTTTTTTGCTCCTTTATTTAATATCGTTTACATAATTTAAATATCATCATATTAATAAAACGATTATGTTACGGGCCATGATCAAATTAGAATTACGCATCTAAATTTAACATGATATAAAATTGGTGATAAAAATGAGGATACTACTGATTCATTCTGATTATATAAACTATAAAACTAAGTCTAAGACCAAAATAGCAGAAGATATTGAAGATAAACAGAAGTCAATGCACTTTGAAAATTCTTTAGTGGTTTTCACTGCTGTGGAGAAACAGGATGAGGAGGACCCCCAGGCTGTTGTGGAAAAAGCTGTTAAGGAGATAAAAGACGTATTTTCAAAGGTAAAAGCAGATAATATAGTAATCTATCCTTATGCACATTTAAGCTCATCTTTAAGCTCGCCCGACGTTGCAAAGAAGATTTTAAAGGAAATGAAAGAGGTATTAGCAGCAGATGGACTCAAGGTGGAGAGAGTACCTTTTGGTTGGTATAAATCCTTCGAACTATCCTGTAAAGGACATCCCCTCTCCGAGCTTTCCCGGAACATAGTGGTGGAAAAAGCACATGAGGAGAAAGGAGAAGAAGAACCCTCCAGATTCTATATATTAAGTGAAGATGAACTGTACGACCCTGGTGAGTTCACTTACCAGAGCAGTGACCTGGAGAAACTGGTGGCCTATGAACTGGGTGAATTAGAATCAACTGGTGAAGAGCCTCCTCATGTAAAACTCATGAGGGAAAAGGATTTGGCTGACTATGAACCATCAGCGGATATAGGCCATCTGCGATGGTACCCCAAAGGAAGGCTTATCCGAGATTTACTTGCAGATTATGTTTATAATCTGGTTACCGATAGAGGAGCCATGCCGGTAGAAACACCTATAATGTACGATCTGGGTGATGAGGCCATCAGAGTCCATGCAGAGAAATTCGGGGAAAGGCAGTACCGTATGGGTACTAAAAGTAAGAATCTCATGCTCAGATACGCCTGTTGCTTCGGTGCCTTCCGATTACTTTCTGATACATTTTTAACCTGGAAAAACCTCCCTCTGGCAATCTATGAGTTATCAACGTACAGCTTCCGTTTAGAGAAAAGAGGAGAAGTGGTAGGCCTTAAAAGACTCAGGGGATTTACCATGCCTGATATGCATACCATTTGTACCAATGTGGGGCAGTCCATGGAGGAGTTCGACAGTCAGATCACCATGTGCGCCCAGACAGGTGAGGACCTCGAGATCAACTACGAGGCAATAATGAGGGTTACCGCAGATTTCCTGGAGGAAAACAGGGAATGGGTCATGGATTCTGCCCAGAAGGTGGGAAAACCAGTCCTTTTAGAGATTTTACCCAGGAGAAAACATTACTGGATCTGTAAGATGGATTTCGCTGCAATAGATTATTTAGGCAGGCCCATCGAAAACCCAACAATCCAGATAGACGTAGAAAGTGGGGAAAGATTTGGGATTAAGTATATAGGTCCTGATGAAGAGGAGGAAACACCCATAATCATACACTGCAGCCCTACTGGAAGTATTGAAAGAGTGATCGGTGCTTTACTGGAAAACAGCGCTATTCAGATGGAAGTTCAATCGCCCATGTTCCCGGTGTGGCTTTCACCCAGCCAGGTGAGGGTTTTACCCATTGCAGAAAGACACATGGACTTTGCTTTCTCTTTAGCAGAGGAATTACGGAATGAACAGATACGGGCGGATGTTGATGACCGTCAGGAGACTGTGGGAAAGAAAATACGTAACGCTGCAGGGGATTGGGTCCCTTATGTAATCGTCGTTGGAGATAAAGAACTTGAAAGCGACAAGCTCATGGTTAATGTACGTGAAACCCAGGATAAAGTTTTGATGGATAAAAAAACTTTGATTGAACGTATAAAAGAGGAAACAAATGGAATGCCATTTAGGAAGCTTCCTTTACCCGTTAAATTATCCCAGAGAGTCCAGTTTTAAGGATAAGTTTTTTATTTTTTTCATTAAAATTTCTCTAAAATATTCCTTTTTAATTACTCCTAATTTTCTACAAAATCAGCTTAAATAAACCCCTATTCAACGATAAATATTTATATTATAACTTATAACTTATCATTTAGAAGTTATCACTAAATGTGGGAGGATTGTTTTATGAGCGAGATTATAGCTATATTAAACCAGAAGGGAGGATGTGGGAAAACTACCACTGCAGTAAACCTTGCAGCAGCACTGGCCCTTTCAGATAGAAATGTTCTGGTAATAGATATGGATCCCCAGGGTAACGCCACAACGGGGTTGGGAATGGAGAAAAATAACCAAATAAATACTATCTATTCAGTTCTATCTGGGCAAAGCACCGTAGAAGAGTCCATAATACAAACCAGCATACCTCAACTGGATCTGTTACCTAGTAACATCGACTTAAGCGGGGCAGAACTGGAATTAAGTAAAACTATAGGCCCCCATTCAATTTTAAAAGAAGCTGTTGATGGATATGTTGATAACTACGATTACATTTTCATAGATGTCCCACCCTCCCTTGGATTGTTGACTTTAAATTCCATTGTAGCTTCTAACAGCGTTATCATACCAATACAAGCGGAGTTTTATGCATTAGAGGGGATGGCTGATTTAATCCAGGCCATGGATCTGGTAAAAACCAGGTTGAACAGCCCTTCACCCATCAAGGGAATTCTTTTAACTTTATATGATTCCAGGACCCGTCTGGGCAGGGATGTTTACAACAACGTGAAACAGTACTTTGGAGAGACTGAGCACATCTTCAAAACCACCATTCCCCGTAATGTTAAGTTAGCGGAAGCACCCAGCCATGGAATCCCCTGTATCCTGTATGATGAAAAATGCAGCGGTACAGAGGCCTACCAGAAACTGGCTAAGGAGATCATTCAAATGGAAGGTGAGGGTGACAACAAATGACACCCAGAAAAAGGCCGGAAAATGCCCTTGGTAAAGGATTAGACGCCCTTATAAGGAAGGATTACCTAGATGAGGAAGAGGAAAGACCAAAAAAATCAGGGAAAAAACAGGCAAAAAGCACTGGTTCTGCAAAAATCTCAAAAGATAAAAAAGCAGAAACTGCTGAAACTGATGTTAGCACACAAATACAGGAATCATCAACTCCCAGCGTAGATGATAAGATCGTCGATGCGGTACTTTTGGAAGTGCATAAGAATCCACGGATATCATTATGGTCTGCTAAATCAGCTGCAGTTTTAAGGTTTTTAAAGAAAACAAAACCTGAGTTCAGCATAAGCAATGAGGCATCACTCCTCATTGAGGAAGCTGTGAAGGATAGGCATCCGGATATCTGGAAAATATTCGAGGAAAAGGGGTTGTAAGTTAGAACTTATTAGTTATAAGTGTACCTGTTAAAACTTATAACTTATCTCTTATCACATATAACAGTAGATTAATACCTAAAATAACATCTAAAAATTAAAATTCAAGGGTGGTCTGGTAATTTTTATTTAATTTAATGAATGGTTCGGCCCTTTTAATGACCACGCCTATATTTTTTAGCTCTTCTAATTTAAGGAAGTTTTTACCCAGTTTTCTAGATTGGATGATTCTTCTGGCTGATATTTTACCTATTCCCGGGACTCTGAGAAGATCTTTATAGGATGCTTCGTTGATCTCCACTGGGAAGTGTTCCTCATGTGCCTGGGCTGCCACATATTTAGGATCACTGTCCAAATTCAGGTTACCATCGTCATCAAAAACCAATTCTTTAAGGTCAAATCCATAGGAATTCAGGAGGTGATCAGCCTGATATAGCCTTGGACTCCTTTTTGGATGTGGTTCTTCATGGGACTCCAGTGGTGTGTCTTTGACTGCTTCAAATGGGCTGAAATAACTTCTTTTAAGGTCCATCTTTTCATATAACCAGTTGGCCTTTTCCAGGATCTGCTGGTCTGTCTCATCACCAGCACCTACCAGAAACTGGGTGGTCTGCCCTGAGGGGGAAAATTCTTTGTTACCCTTGAGAAGCCTTTTAATCCATTTCATACGCCTTAAAATATCTGTATCGTAATTTTTGGTGCTGGAAAGATTCTCCATTCCTTCAGGGGTGGCTGCTTCCAGGTTGATGCTAACCCGGTCTGCTAAACTAACAGCCCTTTTAATTAAATCATAGGGACTGCCTGGTAGAATCTTTAAATGGATATACCCCTGGTATCCATGGTCCATCCTTAATTTATGGGCCACTTCCACCATGTTTTCCATGGAATATTCTGGATCTTGGGGGATGCCAGAACTTAAAAATAAACCCTCAACCAACCTGTTATTATAATAATCAAGGAAAATGGAAGTAACATCTCCAGGTGAAAATTCTACCCGGTTAAAACTATGTTTATTATGATTAATGCAGTATCTACAGTCATTTGAGCATTTATTGGTCATCAATACTTTAAATAGAGGCACTGTGCACCCATCTCTGGTGCTGGCATTGTATATGCCTGGCAATTGCTTGGTCAGGAAGTTATCGACGTTGGTGTTGATGTAGCTGCACCGGTCGAACTTGGCACTTTCACCCAGAATTTCCAATTTTTTGCTCAAATTAGTCATGATCTATCCTGACTATTTTTCTGTTATTTAATATAGTTTAATCTATGGGTAGAGCAGATAAGATATACTCCAAGGGAAATTTTTATTTAAAATTGAAAATTATTTTCCAAGACAAATCTTATTTAAATAGAATCATTCCAATTAATATAATATGAGATTAGTCCTTGCAGGAACAGGAAGCGCTGTAGGAAAAACAACCATCGCTACAGGGATAATGAAAGCATTATCCGACGAATACACCGTCCAACCCTTTAAAGTCGGCCCGGATTATATAGATCCCACCTATCACACCCTGGCCACCGGCAACTATTCCCGTAACCTGGACTCCTTTTTCATGACCGACGGACAGATCAGGCAGGGATTTGAAAGAGGCATGAAGATTTCCGATGCTGATTTTGGGATAATTGAGGGTGTAAGAGGCTTATATGAGGGTATCAGTGCTACAGGCGATGTGGGTAACACCGCATCCATTGCCAGGGCACTGGACGCCCCCGTGGTATTAATTTTAAATTCTCGAAGCCTAGTGAAAAGCGCTGCCGCTGTTGTACTGGGATTTAAAGCACTGGATCCCACCATCAATATCCAAGGAGTTATTCTAAATCAGGTTAAAAACCGCAAACACTACCTGAAAACCAAGGAAGCAGTGGAAACACTGGCCAAAACTAAAGTAGTAGGAGGTATACCCCGCAGTGGTGCCATTAGAGTGGAAGACAGACACTTGGGCCTGGTACCTGCCGTGGAAAGGAAAAACATTTTAGGATCCATCAATAAATGGGTTGAGATGGTAAAGGATTACATAGACCTGGACAACCTTATCTCCCTGATGAAAGACGTAAATAAGCTTCCCCCGGGAAGGGAAAGCCTGTGGGAGACCCAGAACGGGCAGAAGGTTAAACTGGGCGTGGCCATGGATGAAGTTTTCACCTTCTATTACCGTGATAATTTAGATGCCCTTGAAGAAAACCAGGCAGAACTGGTTTACTTCAGCCCCCTCCATGATGAAGAATTACCGGACGTGGATGGGGTTTATATCGGTGGAGGATATCCGGAAATATTCGCCCATGAACTGGAGGGTAACCAGTCCATGCGGGATTCTATTTTAAAATTCCACAGGGAAGGAAGGCCAATCTATGCTGAATGCGGTGGACTCATGTACGTCTGCCGCTCCATAAATCATCACAAAATGTGTAACATATTTGGTTACGACTCGGTCATGACCAAAAAGCCACAGGCTTTAAGTTACGTTGTCTCTAAAGCTAAACAGAAGAGTATAATCGCAGATAAAGACGATATCATCAAGGGGCATGAGTTCCACTACTCAAAAGTTGAAATAGCTGATGGAAACCCCGAATTTGCCTTTAAAATCTTAAGAGGAAGTGGTATCATCAACCAACAGGATGGTATGATGTCTAAAAATACCGTGGCAAGCTACATTCACACCCATACCGCCGCCTATCCTTCATTTGCTTCGAATTTCACCACCAGTGCAGGAGAACTGTGAACCTATTTTAAGGAAAAATTTAGAGACTGAAAAATTTTTAGGAGACCAGATAAATTTGACATTCTCTGAAAAGTTGAATAAGAAACTCAACGAAGTGGATATCTTCTCCCCCTACATCGTAGTAGTATTTATAATAATCTACGTTTTTCTGGCTGCTTTGGGCTATTATTACCATATCCGAAACCTGGATTGGGCTGATTCCATCACCTATTATTATATAATCTTTGGAGTGGTAATTTTCATACTGGGATTGTACTTCCCTAGAATTATAGGCAACTTTAAGAAATTCACCCTAAAGATAAACAGTGCCAAGGAGAAAGCCACCTGGTACTCTAAAATAAAACTTCTGGTGGATGAGAGGGTCCTTTTTTCTTTAGTTATCCTTGCTATTATCTTACAGGGTGCAAACCTGGTCTTACTCGGCGGTATCCCATTACTCAGTGGTTACCTTAAATTTCAAGCCACAACGGATCTGTGGAGGATTGCTTACGTCATCTTCCTCCCAGTCTTAAACCTGTTACTCGCGAAATATCCCCGTAAATGGTATTACATCTTATTTGTTGTTGGATTAGTCCTGTTTGCAGTAAATGGCTACCGTACATCATCTATGGCCATCATATTAAGCGTAATAATCACCACCTATTATACCATGCGATTAAAAGCGAAATATGTCTTCCTTTTAATAATATTAATGGCAATAATAGGCATCGCCCTGGGTTATATTGCAGTGAATGCTATCCAGTGGCAGACCTGGGTTTTAAATCCGCTGGAACTGATATTTTACCGGGCGGGTTTCACCATGATGGTCCTGGATAAAATCGTACACATGCCTGGATTTACTGGTGGGGAACTCTTTTATCAGGCGCTTACTGGAGGACATCCTAGGGTTACTGTGGGATATGTGGTTTTACCTTCTTTTTATCAACCAGGAAGCGGCATCACCACCAGTATAACTTCCACCCTGTTCGGGCCGGCTATTCTAGATTTCGGTGCATGGGGCCTGGCAGTGCAGATGTTTTTACTGGGTTTGGTACTCCAGTTCATGCACAGTGCACAGAAGATAGCAGGGGGCGTATTTATAGGTTTATATGCCATAATACTTGCCCATACCCTGATCTGGATTGAAACAGGCCCTACAGATAGTATGGTATGGTTCTTCTACTCGTTGGGGATAATATCTCTTCTGATATTTACATGGCTTTATCTCAGGAGAGATCAAGCTTTAAATGGCTAGAGTGCTTAAATTAAGTCTTGTATAAAAACCTAATTTTACACTGGAAATCATCGTCTAATTTTAACATAAAAGTATTACTCCTGTAATTAGGTCTAAAAGTTTCCATTCCAACGATCCTATATAAATATGATTTAAAAAAATTAAATCAAAAAATACTTATTTGATTATCCAGATAACAAAATCGGTGATAAAATGGTTGTAAAAATAGGAATAATTAAAAGCGGAAATATAGGTACCTCACCAGTATTAGACTTATTACTGGATGAACGTGCAGATAGGCCTAATATTGATGTAAGAATCATAGGTTCCGGTGCAAAAATGAATCCGGAACAGGTCGAAGAGGTAGTCCCTAAGGTTAAGGAATTTGAACCAGACTTTGCAATATTCATAAGCCCCAACCCTGGTGCTCCAGGACCTGCCAAAGCAAGGGAATTACTATCTACCTATGACATCCCAGCCGTTATTATTGGAGATGCTCCTGGTGCAGGTAAAAAAGATGAAATGGATGAACAGGGACTAGGTTACATCATAGTTAAAGGTGACCCCATGATCGGTGCCCGAAGAGAACTACTCGACCCAACTGAAATGGCATCCTTCAACTCTGACGTAATAAAAGTCTTAGCATTAACCGGTGCTTACAGAATCGTCCAGAATACCATCGATGGTATCATAGCTGCTGTCGACGCTGGCGAAGACATAGAATTACCAAAAGTTATAATCACAGCTGAAAAAGCTGCAGAAGCTGCAGGATTCACCAACACCTACGCCAAAGCCAAAGCTATCGCTGCATACACTGCTGCAGAAAAAGTTGCTGACATCGACTTAAAAGGATGTTTCATGGTTAAAGACCCCAACCAGTACATACCATTGGTCGCTGCTGCACACGAACTCATTGCTGCAGCTGCAAAACTCGCAGTTGAAGCAAGAAACATCGAAAAAGGTAATGATACAGTTTTAAGAACCCCACACGGTGCAGTCGGTTCAACAGTCTCTAAAACTGTATTACTCGAAAAACCACAATAAGTATAATCCAAAGCAGTCTCTGGGACTGCTTACTCTTTTTGTTTTTTTATTTGAATCAATTAATACTACGACTCTATTTTTCTTAATTTAAATAACACCCTTAGTACTGGGTATGGATCCATGGGTTACCCTGGTTGCATCGTGTAATGCCCGTGCCAGTGCCTTAAATAAAGCCTCTACCTGGTGGTGGTCATTATCCCCCTCACAGCGGGCGTGGAGGTTAAACTTACCATTTTGCGCCAGGGATTCCAGGAAATGCCCCACATTCTCCGTGCTTAACCCGCCGACTTTCACCTTCTTAAACGGCAGATCTAATACGGTGTAACTCCTCCCGGATAGGTCGATGGCTACCATGGCCAGTGCTTCGTCCATGGGAACCAGGGCATGTGCCATTCTTCTGATACCTTTTTTATCTCCCAGAACGTCGTTTAATACTTCACCTAAGATTATTCCCACGTCTTCCACGGTGTGGTGGTCGTCTATATCCAGATCCCCTTCTGCTTCTAATTCCAGGTCAAACAACCCGTGTCTGGCGAAGGATTCTAGCATATGGTTGAAAAACTCTATCCCTGTATTTATCTGGGATTTTCCTTCCCCATCTAGGTTAAGTGTTATCGTGATATCTGTTTCACTAGTCTTTCTCGCTAACTTTTTCTTTCTCTCCATTTTGACCATCTCTTATTACGTGTATAGTTCCTACAGGACATTTTGATGCACAAAGGGTGCATACATGGCAGTATTGTAGGTTACCTGCCTCTGCTTTCCCATCTTTAATCTTCCAGATCCGAGGACCTTTGGGACAGATCTCCTGGCATGTTCCACAGCCGATGCATTTCTCCTTGTCAACTTCGATCCTCATCTAAAACTCCTTATAACTTATAACTTTTAAGCAAATTTAATATGATTTTTAATCCGATGATTATTCCTTTATTTGTAATTTTTCCCTTTTAAATCTCTTTAATACTTATAACTTAAAACTTCAAAGTTTATCAATTAGAACTTTTAACTTATAAGTTATAATTCATTTTAGTTTCTTAAAAAAAGATTTATTCCTTTTGCTTAAACTCGAAGTTTTCTAGAAAGGTTCCGAATCTTTTAACAGTCTTACGAAGACCTCTAAATCCCTCTTCGTCCTGTTTAATCCCGTCCAAGGTATCCTGGGACCAGAAATTCGCACCTAGATTAGCTCCGAAGGCACCTCCACCAACGGGAATCATCCCGGTGAGTATATAATAGGTGAATATTTGCTGTATAGCTAATTCCTGTCCTCCGCTTCTGTCTCCACCAACAGATATGGCCATTCCAACTTTGTTGCGCAGGAAATTGTAGTCAACCGCACCTAATGCCCGGGTACGGTCCATTATCGCCTTAAGCTGAGCGCTTAATCCGCCGTTGTAGATGGGAGTGGCCATTATTATCCCTTCGGCTTCAGTCATTAGGGGGTATACTTCGTACATATCGTCCTTCTGAATACATACTCCTTTGCGCATGCAGTAATCACAGTGCAGGCAAGGACTGATATCCTTACCACGCACACCGAAAAATTCAGTTTCAAAACCCCTCTCTTCCAGCATCTTCAATGCTTCGTTTAATACATGATCCGTGGCCTGTTTTCTTGGACTGCCACATATCCCCAATATCATATAGAATATCTCCTCATTTCAATTCTTATATTAAAATTGCATCTAAGAAATAATAAAATTTTCTAAAAAAGGGAATTAAAAAAAGAAGTTATTTTTTGTCATCGTTGAGTTCTAGAGGTTCATCCTCTTCCAGGGCTAACCTCATGGTGTCCGGGTCCTGTGGCAGGTATTTCAGGAAATCGTCAGTTGCACGTCTTACATCCCTGGATCCGATGATATAACGTCCCACTACTATGATATCTGCTCCACTTCCCAATGCTTGGTCAACTTTATCTGGAGTGATACCTCCGGCAACGGCCACCAGCCTGTTATCACCGAGGATCTCTTTGATCTCTTTTATGTTACCCCATTCGGTCATGTCACCCAGGTTTTCACCTTTTTCTGCCTTGTAGGTTTCAAGATCCACGTTACGATGTAGTAATAGTATGTCTGGTTTGTATTTGAGGCCCTTGAGTTTTTCCACGAAGTTGTCCACGTTCATCATATCCAGTATGGAGTATATTCCCTGTTTGGACGCTTCCTGTACAGCTTTCTGAATTGATTCTGGGGTTCCCAGTCCAGATATGGCCACAGCATCAGCTGTCTCATCTGCAGCTATCTTAACTTCAATACGGCCTACATCCAGGGTTTTAAGATCGGCGATGATGAAGGCATCCGTTCTAAGCTCCCGGATCTTACTTATTATACCCACACCGAACTTCTTAACCAGCGGGGTACCGGCTTCTATGAGGATTCTCTCCCGGTTAGGTAGACTGTCGATTATACGTTCCATATCCTCCATACTGTCCAGGTCTAAAGCCACTTGCAGGTAGGGTGGGTTCCATAGTCTTACCACTTTGAAGCCCATTACAGGGTGTGTTCCCCTGTCCTTTTCCGCGGTGACCTTTTCAGTGGATGGGTAACTATCCATGGCCCTTTTCAGGGCCAGCTTGGTGGCTCCGTAGTTGTACTGGTAGATCTTACGGAAATCCTTCGCTTCCGGGTGGATAAATACCGTGACCATGATAACCAGGTCTTCGGCTTTTTCCTTATCTATTATGCCTTCTGAAACAGCATCAGCCACAGCCCTTCCTACTGCGGTCTGTGCCGGTCCGAATATCTTGTTAGCATCATCCAGGCAGCCCACAGTTACCTTGGGTATGATCAATGTGGATGGTTTGGTTGGTAAATTAGGTCTTATCACTGCTAAAAGTGGAGTGTGTCCTATGGATAGGCTGGTCATGTTTTCCACAAATGCCGAGCCCACCGGACCATTTTTCTCTCCTATAACTAGATCAATATGAGCAAGTTCATTTCCGCTTCCTATTAAAGCTTCCCCAATATTATACATGGTTATTAATCCTCCAAATTATGGTTTAATTAGAGTTACAATAGATGTTTATTGGGAATTGGAGTATAAATAAATTTTCTTGGTTCTAGTAACCACATGAATCTTTTTCGAAAATTATAGTCTACGACATTGAAAATTTTAATTTTTTATAAATTTTTTGTCCATTATCCTAAAAATTATTTTAATTTGAAGCTGTTTAACACTTGCAAAATCCTCGTTTATACTTAATTTTGGTCCACATAACTAATGGTAAACATTGCCATTTTGTAAAATTTTTAATGCTGTTAACTATAAATTTCAGGTCTTGAATAAGAATGAATTTTTAAAATAAAAAAGAGGAATTTCAGCCCATAAAAAATAAATAAGGCTGTTTTTAAACGTATACTATGGTGTTTAATGCTTTAACTACTTGGAGACATTTGTTGTACAGTGCTGTGGGATAGTTATAGATGTTTGTGTAAAGCTCATAGACAACTGCGGGTATTCCTTTTTGGGCTATAGGTATAGTTACATCTTTAGGACTGGTACCTGGCACATAGTAGTAATTCAGGAAATTGGTCTTACTTTTGATTTTATTAGCATAAGACACTGATTTTGTATCCTTATTAGGTGCAAATATGAAGTCTGCCATCAGTTGGTTGTCGTTGTACTTGTAGTTTCCACGATTTCCATGGGTATCCACCACTAATTTGTAAGAACTGTCTATGTAGGGCACTACGAACTTTTTAGCTAGATTTTGACCTAAGGTTCTACTTGTCTCGTAATTAGTCCAGTATTTGACCTTTACGTTAACACTGAAAACCCATATCTGTACATTTTTCAAACTGGATGATGAAGATTTTAATGCATTGGTCATGGCTAAGTGAGCATTTCCTTCCAGAGGATGTACACCTACAATAACCGCTACTTTATTTTTACTGTTAGCATTACCATATGGGCCGATTAATTCGACATATCCTGTTGAATCACTCTTTGTCCACTTGATTTTGGCCTTGCTGGTGTCTGTCACTGTCACTGGTTTTGGTATTCCTGTGTATGTTGTTGTTGACCATTTCTGTACTGAAACTGTGTTGGGTAATCTTTTGTTTACACCGTAGTAGTTCAATATTTTGCTGTACGTGTAAACCAGATTGTCATAGCGTATTTTGCCTATGGGGGTTGTTGCAAAGTTTGGTGCTTTACCATTCTTTGAAATAAAGGTGGCTACGTTATTGGCGACAGTTAAATACTGTGCTTTGGTAAGGCTACTGCCTGTCAATGATTCACTAGGGCCTGTTGGTTTCGCGGTAGTTTTAATGGTTATTGGCGTTGTAATATTTTTGTTAATATTTGTTGTAGCTTTAGTCGCCAAATAAAGGAATTGCTGGGTGTTTACAGTTTGTTTGACATTCCCTGTGTTGTATACGCTCACCGTATTGGGAGCACGGTGATTAGAATCCACGAATAGCTTAAGATTTCCCGCGGATTTAGTAATCTCCGTAGTGTTGAAAGTGTTAGTAGCTGCTGCTGATGCTCCTATACTCACGAACAGGAACAGAGCTAAAAGAATGGGTAATATTAACTTTTTCTTATTCATCATATCACCTTGTATTAATCGTTAACCCATATTTTTTTATTACCATGGCAGGTTGGGCATATTATTTGGACACCATGAGGGTCATTTGGGTTTTCAAGGACACCAGATCCACCACAAGTAGGACAAGTTACATAATGGCCCTGGCCACTAGGTTCACCGTTATTGTTGTCATTATCTATATTGCCGTCATCATTACCGTCAGTAGTCTGGTCTTGGGACGAATTGGGGTTTGCGGTGTCATCTTTATTTTTAGTTGTGTTGTTGTTGCTGTCGTTTACAGTAGTATTGTTAAAAGTTGTATTGTTGGTCTGGTTGGTGTTGTTGAACATGGTCATGGCCAGTACACCAGCTATCCCGGCTAACACTACTACTCCTATTATTAGTAAGGCTATGTTTTGCCTCAAATTATATCACCTGTTTCTACTTTTTCTATATAGTCTTTTTTTGGGGTTGTTTTCTATTTCTAATCTTTTTCGTTCTTCAGCTAATATTGGGAGTCTAAAAAAAATTTCCTAACATTAGCTGAGAATGGTTATAAATAACCTATTATTTATATATTTCGCTGAAATTTAAAGTAAGCAAATACTTTTTTTTGGAAAATAAATAATTTACAGACCGTTTCGTGGCACTGGTAAACCAATGAATGATTTTAGTTAGTAATAACTCTTCTACTGGAAATTTAATACTAGTGGCCACTATTGGAAGAAAATACGTTACAGATCTTTAAAAATAGAAAAAAAGGATTAAATATGGTTAATCCTCTAATTTACCTTCCAGAAAATCATCGTAACCTTGAAGGTCAAGTAAACCGTGTCCTGAGAAGTTTATGACGATGTTTTTATCTTCTCCGGTCTTACGGCACTTGATAGCTTCATCTATTCCGATTTTGACTGCATGTCCTGTTTCTGGGGCGGGTATTACGCCTTCTGTTTGGGCGAAGATTTTGTTGCTCCCGAAGACATCGGTCTGGTGGACGGTGCGTGCTTCTATGACTTTTTCATGTGCCAGTAGTGCTACGTGAGGTGCCATACCGTGGTAACGCAGGCCTCCGGCGTGTACGGATGGGGGTATGTAGTCATGGCCCAGGGTGTACATCTTAATTAAGGGTGTTAAACCGCAGCTGTCACCGAAGTCGTACTTGTACTCTCCCTGAGTGATTGTTGGGCAAGAGGCGGGTTCTGCTGCGATGAACTGGCAGTCCAGGTCTCCGCTTAATTTGTCCTTGATGAAGGGGAAGGTTGATCCTGCGAGGTTACTTCCACCACCGACGCATCCAATCATTACATCCGGTGTGGCATCGATTTTATCCAACTGCATCTTAATCTCCTGGCCGATAACGGTCTGGTGCAGCATCACATGGTTTAACACACTTCCCAGTGAGTAATAAGCTTTATCATCGTTTAATGCCACTTCTATGGCTTCTGATATGGCTATACCCAGGGATCCGGGGTGGTCTGGTTTTTCTGCCAGCACTTTTTTACCGTACTCGGTGGTGTTGCTGGGTGAGGGGATGACCTCTCCATCGTAGATCTGCATGACAGTTTTTCGGTAGGGTTTCTGCTGGAAGGATACCTTAACCATATAGACCAGGCAGTCTAATCCCATGAGTTTACATGCTAGGGACAGGGCTGTTCCCCATTGTCCGGCACCGGTTTCTGTTGTAAGCCTTTCAACACCATCTTGCTTTGCGTAGTAGGCCTGAGCTATGGCTGTGTTGAGTTTATGGCTGCCGGTGGGTGACATGTCTTCTCGTTTGTAGAATATCTTGGCCGGAGTGTCGAGGTGTTCTTCCAAGCCTTTAGCACGGAAGAGGGGACTTGGCCTACCTATTTGTTGGTAGACCTTTCTAACTTCTTTTGGAATTTCAATCCATCGTTCAGTCGATAGTTCCTGTCCTAAAACTCCCTTGGAGAATATTTTGGGTAAATTTTCCAGTTGTTTTCCCTCTTCGGTCTGGGAGTATTCTGGGGGTTCTACAGGTAAATCAGCAGCTATGTTGTACCAGTTTTTTGGAGTGTCTTTTTCTGATAGGGTAATTTTGTACATAAAACCACTTTTTCCATAAAATTTTTTGTTTAAATCTAGATCTTCAAAAGATAGTGATATCTGATTAAATCCTGTAGATATTTAAACTTTGTTGAACATATATAGGATAGCTTTTTTAAAACCCGCCTCCATATAATTTAACATGAAGATACTGGCCATCGATGTGGGTGCTGGAACCCAGGATATAATGCTCTATGACTCTGAACAACCCATTGAAAACTCTTATAAAATGGTTTTACCTTCTCCAACCAGGATTTTCGCCGAAAAAATACGCAAAAACCACAACGACCTGTTTTTAAGCGGCGAAACCATGGGGGGAGGGTCAATAAATAAGGCGATAAAAAATCATCTAGAGAAAGGGTACCGGGTTTTAATGACTGAAAATGCTGCCAGGACGGTAAGAGATGATTTTAACAGGGTTAAATCTTTAGGTATCGAAATAATCCCTCCTGGAGAGAGGTACCCTGAAATTTCAGAGATTAAACTTAAAGATGTGGATTTAGAGGCAATCAGGGAAGCATTTAATGTATTCGACGTGGAACTGGAATTCGACTACATCGCAGTGGCAGTCCAGGATCACGGATACTCAGAGGGCATAGGTGATCGAAACTTCCGATTCAGTAAAATCAAGGAAAAACTGGAATCACCACAACCGCCTGAAGTATTCGCTTACTCCAACACCGCCCCGGAGTATTTAACCAGGATGAACGGGGTTTTAAGAACTCTTAAAGGATACAATGTGGTTATAATGGACTCGAAGTTTGCCTCTATCTGTGGAGCCACCTGCGATGAATACGTTAAAGATTTAGATAGTTTTATAGCATTAGATGTTGGTAACGGTCACACACTGGCCGCTTCATTTAAAGATGGGAAAATTTCCGGAGTTTTCGAACACCACACCGGCATGTTAACCCTGGATAAGATCACCAGATTCTGCAGGGAACTGGCACAGGGCACCCTCCGTCATGAACAGATCCATGAAGACGGCGGCCATGGGGCCTGGGTTGCAGAGCCAATCGGTGATTTCCAGTGCCTGGTGGCCACCGGGCCAAAGAGAGGGATCCTCAAGAAGACAAGTTTTAAAGTCCATAACGCCGCCCCAACAGGAGATGTTATGATGGCCGGACCTTCTGGGCTGGTGAAGGCCGTTAAGTATATTAAAAAACACCAATGATTTTTGAAAAACCAATGAGTCTTTAAAAAAACCAATGAGTTTGAAATGAGAAAAGAACCTAAAAATTTACAGAAAGCTGATTAAATGATCCTAGACCCGCATATCCACAGCAATTATTCTGGTGATGCTACACCAACACCTGCGCAGATTATAGAGAAGTCCCAGGAAATTGGACTCGATGCCATTGCCATAGCGGATCATAATACCCTCCGTGGTTCTCAGGTGGCTTTGAAGTTGGCGGAGAAACTGGACAACTTCCTGGTCATACCCGCCATGGAAGTCACCACCAGCAAAGGACACATAGTTGCACTGGGTGTAACCCGGGAGGTGGAGAAGGGAAATTCACCAGAGGTGACCATAGATGATATCAGATCCCAGGGCGGTATAGCCATTGTCCCCCACCCATTCGTCCGCTACAGGGAGGGTTTATGTGATTATGTGGAAAATCTCGACATAGATGCCATTGAAACCCTTAACAGCCGGTACATCTTCGGCATCTCCAACTGGAGGGCCTGTAAATTAGCAGAAAAGAGGAATATTCCCCAGATAGGATCCAGCGATGCCCACTTCCTGGGTGCAATTGGTAGCTGTGTAACGGAACTGGAAGCTGATTTTACAACAGAAAGTGTACTTAAGACCATATTATCTGGGAAAACCAATGTATTTGGTGATAGAACTCCTTTACCCCTCATAATGAAGGAAGTAATTAGGAAGAAGATAATCAACAAATTATAGGGATATTTCGGGCATTAGGAGATTTAATTTATTTTTGGAGATTAATTCTAAATCTTGCATATATTTTTCGCATTCCGAGACATATGGGAGATAAACTCAATTTCTGTAGATATATTTAAATCACAAAACCATTTAACTCTGATTTATGTTACTGGACTTACAATCACAGATAACTCAATTCATCACCACCCACATAGTCTACTTCGGCCCGGGTTACAACGTACTTAACACGCTTGTTTTCGGCATTATACTTGGTATCATCGTTATTTTACTCATAAAGATGTTTCGGTACATTAAAAAGGACCCTAAAGACCTGATAATCCCGGTGACACCCTTTATCTTCTTTGGATCCAGCACCCGGGCACTGGTGGACAACGGCATCTACCCCCTCAGTTACCTCTTGATCACGCCAGGGATATATATCATAACGGGGTTAGCGACGATTATAACCCTTTTAGTGTCAGTTTACATTGAAAGGAAGACCAACCTGGATTACCGGTACCTCATCTTCCTGGTGGGGGTAGTTATCTGTATACCCAACATCCTGAACATATCCCATATCAACTTCGTGGCGTTAGCGCAGGTGTTAGGGTCCTGGCTACTGGTATCATCTGTTTTTGTAATCTTCAGAAATAAATGGAGCTTAATCAAGGATAAATTTAATTTAAGCGTTCTACTGGCCCATATATTCGATGCCAGTGCAACCTTCGTGGCCATAGATTTCTATCCCTATGGGGAGCAGCATGTACTTCCCAACGCTTTAATAGGCCTCACCGGGACAGCCCTGGTGATGTTCCCACTTAAAATAATAGTTATATTATTCGCGCTGTACGTTATCGATAGTTACATAGAAGATAAAACCATTAAAAACATGTTGAAGCTGGCGATACTTATTTTGGGGATATCCACGGGTTTAAGGGATTTATTGAGTTTAATTATGGGTACTTAAAATTATAGGAACTTAAATATACCCCAATAAATTAAATACATAACCACACACCAAATTCAAATTCAATGCAAGGCGGATTTTTTATGTACATAGACGAAGTAAAGGGGGCTATGAAACTACCGGAGAGGGTTCGAATCTTCGACACCACATTGAGGGATGGAGAGCAGACCCCGGGAGTGGCCCTGACAGTGGATGAGAAAATCAGAATCGCAAAAAGACTGGATAAATTAGGAGTTGACACCCTGGAAGTGGGATTTCCAGCTTCCTCAGAGGGTGAAAGGAGAGCAGCCCGGGAGATAGTGAAACTTGACCTGGACACCCAGATTTGCGGTTTGGCCAGAACCCTTGAAAAGGATTTAGAAGCGGCTGTCAATTCTGAAGTAGATTATATACACACATTTATTGGGACTTCACCGTTACACCGGGAATATAAGTTAAAAAAGAGTAAAGAGGAGATATTAAATCTCTCAGTGGATGCGGTGGAGTACATCAAAGATCACGGTATAACCGCGGAATTTTCCGCCGAAGACGCTACCAGGACAGAATTTGACTATCTGAAAGAAGTATACCAGGCAGTAGAAAGCGCTAAAGTGGATTACATCAACGTCCCGGATACTGTAGGGGTGATGATCCCTAGTTCCATGAGATATCTTATATCTGAGCTTAAAAGGTACCTAAAAGTTCCCCTAAGCGTGCACTGTCACGATGACTTTGGATTAGCCGTGGCCAATTCATTAAGTGCAGTGGAAGCTGGTGCTGAACAGGTGCACGCCACCATAAACGGACTGGGAGAACGCGCCGGAAACGCGTCGCTGGAAGAGGTGGTAATGGCCCTCATAATAGATTACGGAGTGGATATGAACATCAACACCCGGCTACTGGTGGATGCCTCCGAGCAGGTAGCCCGGATAACCGGGGTTAAAATGCCCCCTAACAAGGCCATCGTAGGTGAAAATGCCTTTGCCCATGAAGCAGGCATACACGTACACGGGGTATTAGCAAAAGCAGAAACTTACGAACCAATCACCCCAGAGATGGTAGGGCATACCAGAAAAATAGTCCTGGGCAAACACACCGGTGCAAACGCCATAAGATCAAAATTAACCGAATATGGAATAGAAGTCACGGATGAACAGTTCAACCAGATCTTCGACCAGGTAAAGAAACTGGGAGATAAAGGTAAATGTGTAACCGACGCGGATTTAAAGGCCATGGCAGAGACGGTTCTCGGCCGGGCTGAAAATGAGATAGTGAAACTGGAAGGATTCTCGGTCATGACCGGGGACAACGTTATGCCCACCGCCACAGTTAAACTGAACATAGACGGCAAGATAAGTACCGCAGCGAAAACTGGTGTAGGACCAGTAGATGCGGCTATAAACGCTATACAGAGTCTCATGAGTGAAACTGCCGATATGGAGCTTAAGGAATATAATATTGAAGCAATTACCGGAGGCCCTGACTCACTGGCGGAAGTCTTCGTGATAATGGGTGATAAGAAGGGGAACAATGCCATAGGCCGTTCCGCAGCAGATGACATTGTATTAGCCAGTGTAGAGGCAGTATTATACGCTATTAACAGGATACTTGTGGGAAGATAGGTTTTATAGAGAAGATAAGTTTTATAGAATGATAATTCACATATCTCGAGTTGAAAGATGGGCGGTTGAGTGGAGAGAATGGATGATAAAATTCTTGTGGTGGAAGATGAGATAATCACAGCAGAACACATTAAATTAGCCCTGAAAAACCAGGGATATCAGGTAGTTAGCCTGGTAATTTCTGGAGAAGAAGCCATCAACAAAGTAGAAGATACAGGGGTTGATCTGGTGTTGATGGACATCAATTTAAAGGGCGAGATGGACGGGGTAGAAGCAGCAGAAGAAATCTGGGACAGTCACTCTATCCCGTTGATATTTCTAACGGCCTACAGTGATGAAAAAACACTTCAACGAGCCAAAATAACAGAACCATCGGTTAAAAAATTTTTTGGACTGTTAAACAAACCATTTAAGAAAGAAGATTCACATTCCCTCATAGAGAAAACTTTCCATGGAAAGTAAAAAGGAAATAAATTAATTTTGAGATTAAGTAGCAACGATCATGGAATCACTAAGAACCTGCAAACTATTCGGAGTAATCCGGACTGTACTGGGAATTAAAGGAGCACTGCCCTTAATACACGGACCCATCGGTTGTTATTATCATATAAAATATCTTCTGAGCCTGCGCAGCAGCAGACCCATCAGAATACTCTCCACTGAGATGGATCAAAACGACATAGTGTTTGGAGGGGAGGATAAACTCCTCCAGAAAATCTGTGAAGCCGATGAAAAATATTCACCACAACTCATCGCTGTTTTAAGCTCCTGTGCAAGCAGTATAATAGGCGAAAACATAGACAAGGTTATAGATGAGGCTGAAAATAACGTTAAGGCAGAATTAATAACCATCAGTTCTGGAGGGTTTGAGGGAAGCCAAATAGAAGGTTACCTAGAATGTTTAACTGTCCTGGTGGATTTGATGGAACCACCACCAAAAGAAGTAACTGTTAGAGAAAACTCGGTCAATCTCATAGGACAATACCGGGGAGGCCCGGATCTAAAAATCCTTAAAGAATATTTTGATAAACTGGGCATCAAACTTACCTGTGTTTTAACCTCCGGGTGCACGTTAGAAGAAGTTAAATTGGCACCCACAGCATCTCTGAATATCTCCATGTGTGAAGCTTCAGGGATAGAGCCCTGTGAACTGATGGAGAAGAAATTTGGCATCCCATTTCTACACGAAACCTTACCAATAGGTGTAAAAGCCACGGGAAATTATCTCCAGGAGATATGTAAAAAACTCGACAGGGATTACGTCTTCGCTGAGGATGAAAAAAGGGCAGAAAAGGAGTTAAAGAAATATCTGCCCTATCTAAGAGGTAAAAAGGCGGTGATCGTGGCGGGAGCAACCCGGGCCATCGCACTTACCAGGTTTCTATCTGAGCTGGGTATGAAACCGGTTCTCATCTGCCTGGACTTTGAAGGAAAATACACCGATTCTAAATTGAATGAGATAATTAAAGAGAGAAAAATCCATCCTATCATTTTAAAACAGCCAGATTACACAGAAATACTCCGAGAAGTGGAAAATTTAAAACCAGACATAATATTTGGAGGAATGGGAGAGATCGGATTATCCACTGAACTGGGAATACCTTTAGTAGATGTTATGCATGGTCAGGAGGCCACATTTGGTTTTGAAGGGGCAATAGGGCTGGCTAGGAAAATAAAGGATACATTGGAAGTAAAAAGTGGGTAACCAACCAACATCTTAGGGGTAGGAATCCACTTTTTTATACATATTAAGGTTTTATTACTTTAAAGGCGTTTTTAAGTAAAAAATTATGTTAAAAATCCCATATTAAACTCATAAACTTTAAATAAGATTAATAGTTAAAAACAATCAAGGTATAGTCTTGGAGGTAAGTGAATGTCAGAGGAAAATGTTGTGTACATCGGAAACAAGCCGGTAATGAACTATGTTTTAGCTGTAGTGACCCAGATGAACGGGGGAGTTCCGGAAGTTGTTTTGAAAGCAAGAGGTCGAGCTATAAGTAGAGCAGTGGATGTTGCCGAAATAGTGCGAAACAGATTCATAACCGACGTTGATATCGGCGGCATAGATATCTCCACAGAAGAGATAGTGAGCAACGAAGGATCAAACACCAACGTATCAACCATAGAAATACAACTTTGCAAACTTTAATCGATTTAAATCGATTTTATTGGATGTTCTCTGCTATCGTTAGTGTAACAACCATTTACTTTTAATATTCATTAAAAATTATTTAAATCCAATTCTGCATAATTTTAAAAAAATAAAGGTTAAGGAGGGGAACCCCATTAAATAATAGGAGACACTCCTTAAACATCCCTGTATTATGGGGAAACCCCTCAAATTATATCATTTATTTCCTGAACTTGCTTCTTAATATTCTCAGACCGATTATCACCGCAACGATGATAACTACAATCGCAACAACGTAGTAAGCCCATATGGATGTTGGTGAGTTCTGTTTTTCTATATTCACTGCGTAGAGATATCCATCGTTACTCCCAAAGTAGGTCATATTTCCATAGGAAGCAGGTGAAGAGCGGATGGGTGCGTTGAATAAATAGTATCCTGGCTCGTAAGTCCAATCCACAGTACCACTAAACTTGTTGACTACGTGCAATTTTCCATTGTCTGATCCAAATACCGTACGGTTGCCGGAGAGTGCTGCGGTAGATTCAATAGCTGCACCAGTCTGGACTGACCATTTATGTTCCCCGGTTCTGGTGTCCAGGCAGGAAAACTGGCCGTTATCCGCTCCGATGTACAGGTTGTAGTTGAACTCATCTATGGTGGGTGATGCGGAGACGGGTTTTCCCATGGAGTAAGTCCAGTTAACAGTTCCGCTGGTTATATTCAGGGCATATAGTTTTCCATCATCAGACCCCACGTATAAGGTTCCGCTGAAGACGGAAGGTGATGACTGGACTTTATCACCAGTGGTGTAATGCCAGATTAAACTTCCGTTCCCGGCACTTAACGCATAAATTATACCATCATCAGATCCTATGTATAATGTATCGTTAACTACTGCTGGTGAAGATTTAACCTCCTTTCCGGTTCCGTAATTCCATAATAAACTTCCGTCATCAGCGTTTATGGCGTAGACGTTTTTATCATCTGAACCCACGTATAGCGTACCATTTATCACTGATGGAGTTGATTCAACTGCACCACCAGTTTCATATTTCCATTTCAACTCACCGTTGGCCGTGTTAAGGGCGTATATATTGCCATCTGATGATCCTATATATAATGTATCATTAACCAGGGTTGGGGATGAAATTACCGGTCCTTCTGTTTTATATTCCCATGTTTTCGTACTGTCTTCCATATTGACGGCGTAAATTATTCCGTTGTGGGAGCCGAAGAAGATTATTTTATCTTTTATGGCTGGTGAGGATTGTATGATGTCGCCAGCGTTGAAGTTCCAGATTGTCGGGGAGAAATCACCCGGCTGTATTAGAAAACCGGTGTGGTCAATATTCTGATGGAATATGGGCCAATCAGCAGCTGCTACCGGTGTGAAGGTCATTACGGAGGCTAAAACACCCACCATAAGGAGTCCGATGATCTTATCATTCTTTCCAATCATTTTATAATCACCTATTTTCCTATTTAATCATTAAATATCACTTAATTTTCCTGTTTAATTCATTAAATATCTCTGTTGAATCTGAATACGCCCATCAGGAAGAATAATGCAGTGAACCCTAGAAGTACAGCTACATCAATCCATATGTCTCCAATACCTGCTCCTTTTAGCATCACACCCCTTAATGCATCGTTAGCATAAGTTAAAGGTGCGATTTTAGCTATTTGTTGGAATATCCAGGGCATGGTTTCTAGTGGATAGAATACTCCTGATATGAACATCATGGGCATGCTGAAGGGCATCACCATCTGGACATAGTCTTCTTGGGTGCTGACCCGGGCGGAAATCATGATACCAAAACCTACAAAACAGAGTGCAGTGAGTATCAGCAGTAATATGGTGAGGATCATACTACCGTTGATGGTGATTCTAAACAGTGCAATGGCTGCACCGATGAGTATTAGGGCGGTTGAAGTTTGTATAAGCAGTCTGGACACTATTTTACCACCTACCACCGTGGCGATACTGGTGGGGGTCATGAATAACCGGGCGAGTTCTCCTCTTTCACGTTCTCCTGCTAGTGATTCTCCCATACTCATCATAGCACCCATCATAACGGTCATAGCTATAATTGCTGGTACTAAATAGTCTATATACTTAATATCACCGTACTGTTTTACAATCTGGAAGTTTATGGCACTGGTGATCCCCTGGTAACTTATACCCATAAGAGCAGGGTTTTGAGTCATCTGTGCTGTGGCTTGAATTTTGGCAATTCCCATTTCAGCAGATATTCGCGTGAAGAGGGCTTCAGTTGAAGGAACCAAAATCTGCGTGGCCATTTGATCCGACGAATCCACATATATGGTCACCGCTTTGGCCTGCGAACTATCAATACCCTCATAATCAGTTGGAAGTATTATGGCGGCCTTTACCTGTCCATCCCTAACCATCTGCTTACCTACATCCGGGTCCGTTATGATATCCTTCACATCATAGAGTTCCAAGCCTTTAATAGCGCTCAGGGTCTGGTCAGTAATGGGGCCGTCGCTTTGCGCTACAACTACCACCGGGAGGTTGTCGATAGTTCCACCCATACCATAACCAAACAATGCGATCATCAGTATGGGGAAAAGTAATATGGAAAGTAGACGTGGTTTATGCCTCCAAAGAACTAAAAGATCCTTTTTGATCATCCACATGAATTTTTTTCCTTTTAACATTCTTATTCACCTTCCACTTCGTGTCTGGTGGTTATTTTCGTAAAAACATCCTCCAATGAGGGGTCTTTTGTTGATATGGATGAGATGTCTCCGTCATTTTCTATGATGGTATGTAGAACGGCGGTAACTGCATCTGGGGAATTGCTGATTTTCATGCTCACCCTTCCAGATTGATGGGGTGTTATTTCAAATATGAATGGGAGTTTTTCCAGTTCCTGTATCATTGGATCGCATAGGTTGTCAATTTTCATGCTTACCTCCCGGGCGTTGGCGATTTCCGCTTCCAGCATGCTCCCTTTAAGCTTATGGAATGAAGATACTTCGGCTACGTTTGAATTCTCTTCCAGGTCTTTCATGATCTTACTGATATTCATCCTGGTTGTAGAGCCGTTATCCTCAAGTATTTCATCTTTAAGTCTTTGTGGCGTATCATACGCTGCTAAAAGACCTTTATCTATTATACCCACATGGTCACAGAGCATATCCACCTCGTACATGTCGTGGGAACATAGTATTATGGTGTGGCCGGTGTCGTTCAGTTCTTGGATGAGTTCCCAGAGCACTGCTTTGGTGGTGGGGTCTAATCCGATGGTTGGTTCATCTAAAAACAGGATGTCTGGCTGGTGTATCAGACTGGCTACCACTGAAACTTTCTGTTTCTGCCCCCCGGAAAGCTGTCTTACCAGTTTGTTCTGGGCATATTTGATATCTACCAGTTCCATTAGGTCGTTGATCCTTTCTTCTTTAAGGTCTTCAGGCAGGCCATAGTAATCTGCGCATAGTTCTGCATTTTCCCGGGCTGTTAAATCCCCATATAAACTTACTAATTGGGGGACCATCCCTATTTTTTGTCTTACTTCGTTTGGATGGTCTACAACATCATACCCAGAGACGTTGGCTGTTCCGGATGTTGGTTGGATAAGACAGGTTAGCATCTTAATTGTTGTGGTTTTCCCGGCACCATTAGGGCCTAAAAAACCAAATATACTCTTGTCTTCTACTTTAAAGTTTAATTTGTCGACTGCCAAAAAATCTCCGTATTTTTTGGTCAGATCGAAGGTTTCTATAGCATATTTCATTTTCATTACCTCGGCATTCCCTGTTCACTTTAAAGAAAACATGTCTTCCATAAATTCTTTATGAATGTTTGATCGTCCTAATTCCTTGTCTTTAGCCGCTACTTTCCGGATACGATCCAGGCTTTCTTCTCCTTCACGGGTTATTTCATAATATTTTACTTTTCTCTTCCCGTGATGTTCCCAGGTTCCCTTTATCAGTCCTTTTTTTTCAAGACTGTGTAATACAGGATATACCATACTGGAACTGGGCATTTTTTTGTTGCTGAAAGGTGATGCTTCATGTAATTGAGTCATTATTTCATATCCATGTTGTCTTTTTTTACTTATGAGCCATAGAATAATGAGATTACCAAAACCTTTCATGAATTCTTTAATCATCTTTCTATCATGTCGATGTAATTTCTTGATTTCTTCATTGAATGTATTTTCATTTATTTCACGATTTTCTAGAGTTTCATTATTTTCATTCAATCTAACAGGGGAATTAGAATCCTGTTTCACTGTTTCCATCTCCACCGATTATATTGCGAAAAATTATATATCAATTTTCGATATAGATTATCCTGATATATCATTATATTATATAAACCTATTGATTAACGATTAATAATTATAGAAAAAATTAAAAGAGTCAAAAAGATTAAAAGACGATTATAACAATTAAAACAGGAGTTCCATGATGAAAATAGGTTTTTCTACACTTTCCCTCTTTATGAAATCATTTGAAGAATGGCTGGAGACTGCTTCTCGTGATGGATTTAACATGATGGAGATACTCTGTGAAGGACCGCATACCTGGCCCCGTATAGCATTAAGTTTTGATCCGGAAGCTTTTCAAATATTTGAATCCTACGACATCGATATTTACCTCCACTCACCCACCATAGACATGAACCCGGCCAGCCTCAACCCGGGAATGAGGGAGGAAACGTTGATCCAAACAAAAGAGACCATTGATATGGCTGTAATGATAGGAGCAAAGGCAGTAACCACCCATCCCGGATTAATTCACCGGTTAGAAGATAGGGTGAGGGAAATGGGGAAATTTTATTCTGTTGAAACATTGACTGAAGCCAACCAATATGCGAAAGACAGAGATGTGCTGTTGTCGGTGGAAAACATGCCCAACAGATACGCCTACTTTTGCAACACCGCCCAGGAACATTCATATTTCACTAAAGAAACGGGTGCACATGCAACTGTCGACTTGGGACATGCCAACACCAATGGAGATGTAGAACCGTTCCTGTCCCTGGAAAATATCAGTTACTACCATTTAAGTGATAACAACGGGGAAAAGGATCAGCATCTCAGTTTGGGAGAAGGCAACCTCAATTTAAATTTATTAAAAGGGATAGACAATGTTATAATTGAACTCAACAATTATGAAAATGTTTTAAAAAGCAGGGAAATTTTTATAAATTCAAGGGGAGTTAGGGATGTCCAGTAAAGTTTATTTCGCTGATTTAAGGTCCAGAAGCCAGCATGAAAACAAGGTAAATAAAATAAAAAGACTCTTCGATGAAGGCTGTCTTGATAAACTGGTTGGTATGAAGGATTTAACAGCCATCAAACTCCACTTCGGTGAAAAAGGGAATGATTCATTCATCAAACCAATCTTCATAAGGGCTGTGGTGGAGAAAGTATTGGAAAACAAGGGAAAGCCATTTTTAACCGATACCAACACGTTGTACTATGGGAGCCGGCATAATTCAGCCGACCACCTGGAAACAGCCATATTAAACGGTTTTGATTACTCGGTTGCCGGGGCTCCCCTGATTATTGCCGACGGATTACAGGGCGAAAACTGGAAACCGGTGGGAGTGGGTTTAAAACATTTCAAGGAGGTTAAAATCGCAGGCGACATTTTAAGCGCTGATAGCATGATTGTAATGTCACACTTCAAGGGCCATGCCATGAGCGGGTTTGGGGGTGCGCTTAAGAACCTGGCTATGGGTTGTGCAGCTGCCCCTGGGAAAATTGAGCAGCATAAAATGAATAAACCAGTGATAACAGATGCGTGTACTGCATGCGGTGTTTGTATAGGTGAATGTCCCACATATGCCATGTATCTACAGGACGACAAAGCCCAGATAGATTACGATATGTGTATCGCCTGTAACAACTGCCTGGAGTTATGCCCAGACTCGGCCATAACCTTAAACTGGGAGGATATACCCATATTTATGGAAAGGATGATGGAATACTCCTATGGAGCAGTTAAAGACAAGCCCGGTAAGGTGGGGTACATCAACTTCCTCACGGATATCACGCCAGACTGTGACTGTGTACCCTGGAGTGATGCTCCCTTAGTCCCGGATATCGGTATTTTAGCATCGACTGATCCTGTAGCCGTAGACCATGCCAGTTTCAACTTGGTAAACCAGCAAAAAGGATTTAAACACTCACTTTTACATGGTAATTATGAGGAAGACGCCGATAAATTTAAAGGTGTCTGGAAACAGGTGGATGGGGTTATCCAGCTGAAATACGCTGAAGATATAGGGTTAGGATCTATGGATTATGAGTTGATTGATGTGGAATAAAGATTACATGTAAAAAAACTTTCTACAGTAGATAAATGTAACTAAATATAGAGCCATGAAATCGGGTAATACAAACGTTTCAATAGATCACCAAACGTATTGAGAATTTGGTAGATGGTATTTTCGCCATAGCCATGACGCTTCTGGTTTTGAGTCTTAATGTTCCTCAAATTCCTTATCCTGCCACCAACGCTCAAATTTTAGGTTTTTTTAGTCAATATGGCTCCCCAATTCTTCATCTATGTTTTGAGCTTTCTTCTCCTGGCCACGTTTTGGAGAGTTAACCATGTCCAGTTCAACCTCATCAAAAAAACGGACCAGGGGCTCTTGTGGATAAATATATTTTGGCTCATGTTAGTGGCGTTAGTACCTTTTTCCACGAATTTGGTGGGAGATTACGGATATCTCACAGTGCCAATGGTATTTTTCCATTTAAATCTGTTTTTGATCGGGTATTTTTTAATCTGAACTGGTATCATGTGGTCAAACATGATTTTATCGATGATAAAGTGGATACACAGTTTTTAGGATCCCAGAAAAAAATAAATTTAATCTTACCGTTCAGTGCACTAATAGCGATGGGGGTAGCGTTAATCGCTCCTGAATACAGTTCGTTAGTTTATTTAGCTATTTTCTTTGTTAGAAGGATTCATTTTTAGATTAATAATTTTTTATAGATTCTAATTTCTACTGTAGAAAATTTTTTTTATACATTTTTCTACAGTAGAAAAAGTAGCCAAAATAATGAAAAACTAAAAAAAACAAAAAAATTAGAAATCTATCTCTAAAATATCCTTTATATTATAAACAACCACATCTGCCCCGTTATACAATTTTTCCGGGACATCTTCCCCTTGCTGAAGAGTTAACACACCCACATCTGCTTCTTCAATTGCAAGTAAATCATTGGAACTGTTACCCACCATCATAACCTTGTAATATTGTTTAAGATGTCGGACTATGTCTCTTTTGCCCCATGAATCTGCAGTACCACAGACATTACCACGGGGGATATGTATATACTCTGCCAGTTCCTCTAACGATTTGGTCCTATCTCCTGAGGCAACATATATTTCAACACCCCTATTTATGAGTTCTTTAATCACCCGGGGGACTTCCTTGAAAATCTTCCCACCTGCAGTTATGGTGAATTCGATTTCTCCACTATCAACATTCATTATGAACCCAGATCCACTGCAAATCTGCAGGTTGTAATGTTTTTCTATCACCGCGTTTGCAGTGTCCTGGATATCGGATACCCGGGACTGGTCGTTTTTAAGGATATCCAGTATCAACTCTTTATCAATATCTTCAGTAGAGTAGCTCACATCGATTTCCACTTTATTTTTCTCTAGAAAATGGCGGATGGTCTGTTGGGGTTTTGCCTTCATTACACATTTTATAGGGTCGGTCTGCAGTACAACCAGCACCCGGTTTGTTTTATAATCAACTATGTCAATGGTACTGATATGATCACAGATAACTCCTGTTTTAATGTTTTTCACGGCACGATACCTTCTAATAAGGGTACCGGAATTATCGAAGACCACTGCCTTTGCCTGTTGCATATAATTCACTTGAATACCATAGTTTTTAAAGTTTTATCAATAAAGTCTGAACTTCACCATATTCAACTGTGCTGTGATAAGGAAGTAGGCACCTAATACTATTAAAAACAAACCACAAATTTTCATTATAAGGTTATACTGCTTTTTACTCATAACAGTAGATCCTTTACTGCTGAAAAAGGAAACCGCACTAAACCAGCCAAGATCAGCTGACCAGTGCCCTATTATGAACCCAACTAATCCCACCAGCCCCGCAATTTCCACACCCTTGAATAAGAAAGCCAGGCCAATGGTAGCCCACCAGATGAAGAAATATGGATTGGAAACGCTGGTTACAATCCCCTTCAGGACCGATCCATACTTACTGGATGGTTTTTCTGTATCAGAAACATCGTTGAGGTCAACAGTGGATTTTGAAGTGGTATAGCCCATGTAAATAAGCATTATACCCCCCAAAGTCCCTATTATTATAGCAACTTCTGCAGAGCCAACCAGCCAGCTGAAACCAGCTAAAATGAAGATTATCAAAATAATCTCCGCTATGAAATGGCCTAAAACCACCAACGGTCCTGTTAAAAATCCCTTTTTTACAGAATCTGAAACAGTCACAGTCAGCATCGGCCCGGGCACTAAGGCCCCTGATAATCCCACTCCAAAGGAAGTGAGGACAAATAAGATTAGCTCTAACATCTCATTTCACTATTTATATGTATTTTTTGTACTGGTTTATTCCAGATATTTTCACTGGTTTATTCCAGGATTTTTTCATGTTATTTATGATATTTTCTGTCTTCATTCCAGGAAATTGATCGTCTGACCTACACCAGCTTTCAGTGCTTTTTCACGGATATTCCAGGCAGTGACTATGTCCTGCACAGCCAGACCAGTGGAGTCAAAGACAGTTATTTCTTCATCAGATTCCCTTCCTGGCTTATCTCCATTCACTATTTCACCAATCCGGGCATGGATATCACTTTTTCGAACGGTTCCTTCCCGGACCGGTATGTTTATTTCACCACTGTGGTTGGCCTGGCTCCAGCAGTCAATAACTATCTTGGCTTTTTCCATTAGATGACTGGACAGTTCCTGTTTCCCAGGGGCATCGGCGCCCATAGCGTTTATATGGGTTCCGTCATCTACCCAGCTTCTATGAATGATTGGCGTCCGGCTGGGGGTGGTGGTGGAGATTACATCAGAACCTTCAACCGCTTCCTGTATGGTGTCCACCGCACGGGCGTTTAAGCCAAGTTTGTCTCGAACCATTTTGGCGAAGGTTTCCCGGTGGGTGCATGTTCTACAGGAGACCTTAACTTCCTTGATATCCATAACCTCTTTTATGGCCATCGCCTGTGTAAAGGCCTGCATACCAGCACCTACCAGTCCCAGGATTTTTGAATCCTTTCTGGCTAAATATTTAGTTGCCACTCCACCTGCGGCACCGGTCCTCATGTTGGTGATCCAGGTTCCATCCATAACGGCCAGGGGGAATCCGGTTTTTGGGTCTACCAGTTCAATTAATCCCATCACCGTTGGCAGATTATGTTCTTGAGGATTTTGGGGGTGGACGTTCACATTTTTAACTCCCGCCTGGTCCAGGCCACGTATGAAGCAGGGCATAATACGCAGGTCGCCCTCGTATTTGTTGAAAAACAGGTACATCTTAGGGGGCATCTGTACTTTACGGTTTGCATCAACAGAATATGCTGTTTCCACATAGTCGATTATTTCTTTCATATCAGCAAGCTCTTGAATCTCGCTCTGTTTTAAAAGAAGGGTTTCTAACATTTTTTCTTTTCTCCCATGAAAAAATTAATTTGTATTATAAATTGGACTTTCCAGTAAATTAAAGATTTTGACAGGAAATAATATGATGCAAAATAATGAAAATATCAATAATGGGGAGAAAAATTCAATGAATTTAAAGGAAAGATTCTGGGAAGTGGATTTTCTGCGCGGCCTGGCTGTTATACTTATGATTACATACCATTTCATCTTTGACCTTAGCTTCTTCGGAATATATCCTTTAAACATCTTTTCAGGACTTTTATGGTATTTTCCTCGTATCACAGCGGGCATCTTCATATTCTTAGTGGGTGTCTCTCTCTATTTAAGTTACACCCGGGCGGAACTATTGCGTATCTATTCCAGTGAAAGAGATTTCTTCTTCAAATATCTGAAAAGAGGGCTTTGGATATTTTCTCTGGGGTTGGTGATTACCCTGGCCACCTGGATATTCATCAGGGCCGAATTCATAGTCTTCGGCATCCTGCACTTCATAGGACTGGCTATAATCCTCCAGTATCCTTTCTTAAAATCCAATAGAAATCATAAATACCTGAATTTAGCCGTCGGGCTGATATTTATAGTAGCAGGGATTTACCTCCATACTTTTACCTTCAACTTTGACTGGCTCTTATGGCTGGGTTTTATTCCCCAAAATCTAGTTACTGTGGATTACTTCCCATTACTACCCTGGCTGGGGGTGGTTTCACTGGGAATATTCGTAGGGAGCATCCTGTACAGGGATTACCAGAGGAAGTTTAAATTTCCAGATCTTTCTAGTTACTTACCGGTCAAGTTGTTCACATTTCTGGGTAGACACTCCTTAATCATCTACTTCATCCACCAACCAGTACTCATCGGTTTACTCTATTTATTAGGTGTTTTAGATATCACCTACCTTTTTTAACTATAAATTCTTAAATAAAATTTGGATTACATCTAACTTTTTATACCTTGGCCAATTAATTTATAATAATCTAGAATTCCTATAATTGGAAAATAGAAAATCACTATCATACTACTTAAAAAATATTCTACCCACAGTTTGGTGTGTCCTATGAATCTTTTAGAAAAGTCAGAATTAATTAAAACTAATGAAATAACAGCTTCAGAAAACCTGGAGCAATACATACAGGAAATTGAGAAAAAGAACTCCAGTTTAAACGTTTACCTGGAGACGGATTTTGATAAAGCCCGTGAAACAGCAGAAAACATCGATTCCCGTATAAAGAAGGGAGAAAAGGTCGGCAGACTGGCCGGACTGGTAATAGGGGTGAAGAGCAACATAAACGTGGAGGACTTCCACATCACCGCAGCATCCAAAACCCTGGAAAATTACCTGGGAAGCTACAACGCCACCGTCATTAACAGAATTCAGGATGAAGGCGGTGTAATAGTTGGAATGACCAACATGGATGAGTTTGCAGCGGGGAGCTCCACAGAAACATCTTACTTTGGACACACCCAGAACCCGGCAGCAGAAGGCCGTATCCCGGGTGGTAGCAGCGGTGGAAGCGCAGCGGCCATAGCGGCTGGGCTTTGTGATCTCAGTATCGGATCAGATACCGGGGGATCCATCAGAAACCCCGCCTCACACTGTGGGATGATGGGATTTAAACCCACATACGGTGTTGTTTCTAGGCAGGGCCTCTTGGATCTGGCCATGAGCCTGGACCAGATCGGTCCCTTTGCCGGTGATGCCAGCGGCATAGCCATGATGCTCGATACCATAGCAGGGTTCGATGAAAGGGAATGCAGCACCATAGACTGGAATGTACCGGATTTCACCGAGCTTACCGGTGAAGGTGCACAGGATTCACTTAAAGGTATGAAGCTGGGTGTGGTAAAACAGTTCCTGGAAGTATCAGATGATTCCATCGTTGATATAATTCAGGGGAGCATCGATAAAATGGAGGAGGCCGGGGCTGAAGTGGTGGAATTAAGCTTCGACCATATCGATTTATGCTTACCTACCTACTACCTCATAAACTATGTGGAGTTCTTCTCAGCCACCCGTAAATACGATGGAAGAAAATATGGCTATAAAATAGAAGATGTCTGCGGCGAAGAAGTGCTTAGAAGAATTTATATAGGTTCATATATCAGTCAGAAAGAATACAGCGGTAAATATTATAAAAAAGCCCTCCAGGCAAGGTCCCTTATCAGGAAAGAAATCACCAGACTCCTGGAAGGTGTGGATTCCATTGTAGGGCCCACTGTACCGAAATTACCCCATAAATTAGGCACTGACCTGGAACCCATGGAAATGTACGCCTACGATGTCCTGACCGTCATAGCCAACCTGGCCGGCATACCAGCAGCGAGCATAAAGGCTGGTGAAGTAAACGGAATCCCAGTGGGACTGCAGTTCCAGGCCAAACCCCTGGAAGATGCCAAGATAATGCAGTTGATGGCTGCCTTTGAAGGGCTACAACTTTGATTATTTTTTGAAATCTAAGAACTTAAAAATCCGAGAGCGAGAAGATGAAAATAGGTATCCTCTACGTGAAAGGTGCACTGCCTTTATTTGAAGATTTCGGACACTTACCCACCCACACCGTAAATGAAAACGGCCTGGTGAACGGTGTAAAAGCTCATAAAGTATTGGATGGCCTGATAATACCTGGTGGGAGTATCGTTGAATCCATGACCATAAGTTCAGACCTTAAAACCGAAATCCGGAAGATAGCAGAGCAGGGCTCCTTTGTACTGGGTATGTGCTCCGGGTTCCAGGTTCTGGCCAACAGCACCAACATCGGGAGAAAATCTCCCTGTCCCATCATCAAGGAGGGAGTTGGTCTCTTAGACGTTAAGTTCAACCCCCTGATCAGCAACGACCGGGTGGAGGCGGAGATAGTCGATGACTCCTTTCTGACCAAGGGAATGATCGATGAACGTATAACCGCTTTTCACTGCCACACCTATGGTGATATAAGGGGAGATTCCCCTCCACTATGTTATTCCCTGCTTAAGAGGATGAATTATTCTGATCAAACACAAAAAGTACTCTCCGGTGTAAAAAACGACGACGGCAACGTGGTGGGTGTCATGCTACACGCTTCCCTGGATGAAAACCCACAGATAACACAGAACATACTGGATTATATGGGTGCTGGTGAAGAGGATGTCCTGGATATCCACAGGCAGAACCAGGAATATGTAAAGAAGATCAGAAGGGAAATCGGTGTTAATACCGATATATTCGCTGATTATAGGGTTAAATCACCAGACCCCGGAAAAGAAACCTCAACTGAATACCCACCCATGATAATGGTGGCCAGTACTGGCTCTGATTCAGGTAAAACCTTCCTAACTACAGGTATAGTGGGAAACCTCCGGAAGAAGGGATACAAAGTCGCTGTGTTGAAGGTGGGGCCTGATATAAGGGATATAGTACCCTCCCTGTACCTTAACAAGGAGAAGATGGAGGAATTTTCCTCTATAAAGATCGGCCACTTAGGCTGGATGGACCTGAAATCCATCTTAGAAGACCTTAAAACCAGAAATTATGATCTGGTTATTGTGGAGGGTGTTATGAGCATATTCACCGGCCTACTGAACAAAAAAATACCCTACTCATCTGCCGAGATAGCAAGGGCGGGTAATATACCTGTTTTACTTATTTCACCTTGCAATAAGGGAGGAATAGAAACAGCGGCTATCGATATTATCAGTCACGTAAAGATGCTGGATAAACTCGGGGTTAAAACTAAGGGTGTTATTTTAAACAAGGTTTACGACGATGAAATAGCAGAAAACGCCCGGAAATACATAGCTAACAATATCGTTGTGGATTACGTGGAGTTAATCCCCCGGATAAGAATAGAAGCACGGGGCAATATCCCTGAGGTGGAGATGAAGCTGGAAGAATTCTGCCTCCACGCCATGAACACAGTTCTGGATAATATGGATGTCCAGAAGATAATGGAGATAGCTGAAAAACCAGTTTTCAGTGGTTATTTGTCATTTGAGGATATTTTAAAATCATACTCCTGAAATAAGGACTCCTGAAATAAGAATTTTTAATTTGTAATCCTAAAAATTTGTAATCCTAAAATTTAAAATTGATTTTAACCCTGTTTAACAGCATCCAGTTCCTTTAAAGCGTTTTTAAACTCGAGTTCCGTTATTTCATCCCGGTCCTGCATGGATTTTAATTCAACGGCCACGTTCTGTAATGTGATTTCTTTTGCTTTTCCCTGGATATTGGCGTAGGCTATGCGTATCACCGCATTTTTATCGGCCAGATCTTCCAGGCTGGATGGCCGATGTCTGGTTGTTTCATCTGTTAGTTGTGCGCTGATCACTGCCAGGTTAACGTATTTTGCATGGGGATTTACTGGACTCACCGCCTTAACTGTGACTGAGGATACGTTATCGTTAACTGCGTCACGGAAGGTCTTGAAGTTCACCGAGTAACTGTCCTGCACATTTAAGGAGTCGTTGTTTATCACATGATTCAAGGTATCAATGAAAGTATAAACCCTCCCTCCTTTTTCCCCGTATATATTACCTGTTTCTGGGTAGTAAGAGGTTACCAGGCTGCAGATCCATTTCCTCTGGCTGTCGTTGTCAGTTAGGATCACGTAGAATTGGTACGATTCTGATCTTTCAATGGAAGTTTTCTTGATTTCCCCAATGTATATTTCCCCGGAAATTTCTTCACCAGGAATCAGCTCATTTAAAAACTTAGTTTCGTAATCATCACTTTTTCGACCAATTATACCAATATCCAACATATTACCAACTCGCCTATAGTAATATATGTTTTCGGAAGTTTTTATTATTTTCTACCAGTTCAAAAATAACACATAAAAAAATAGGGGGTTAGTATTAAATTAAAAGAAAAAAGAATTATTTAGAATTAATGAATTCTTTATAGGCTTCCACCACTTCTGCACCACTTAAAAATACCAGACCATGCTTTTCTGCGTATTTTTCCACTTTATCAGTGGTCATGGAGCCCCTGGTTTCATCGTCCATCATTTCACAGCAGACAGCTACCGGGGTAGTGCCGGCCATTTCAGCAAGTGCGATGCTCAGTTCGGTGTGGCCTCTCCTTTTAAGGACATGGCCCTCGGCAGCCCTCAGTAGTGTAACATGTCCAGGGGAACGGAAATACTTCCCTAAATCTGCATAATCCCCATTTTTACAGAGTAAACCCAGCTCCTTTATGGTGCAGGCCCGGTCACTATCGGTTATCCCGGTGAACGTTTTCCTATGGTTTATGGTTATGGAAAAAGCTGATTTTTCATCGTATGGTATATCGGTCGGTGATAAGTCCGCCAGGACTGAAAATTTGTGGCTTGCTTCCCCCATTATATCAGTCATGAAAGGTATGCCCAGTTTATTGGAAACTTCCGCAGATAAAGGTACGCATACCAGACCTCCGGCATCATTCCTGATGGTAGTCATATGTTCGGGTGTCATATGCTCAGCAGCTATTATCATGTCTGTTTCCCTTTCCCGGTTGTCATCGTCGAATATTAGGACTATTTCACCGTTTTTGAATGCTTCGATTGCCTTGTCTATCATTCTATCACTTATGTATCTGAAATTAAAGATTCTCCTGTTTATCTTAAGATAAGTAGATAAAAGAAAATTGATTGTAGGAATATTACACTATCTATAATAAAAATACTTTATCCTTCACCCTTGATCACCTTGATATCCAGTTCAACCAGTGCACCGTCTTCAAGGTTTAAATGTTCTCTGAGATTTGTACTGGCTATAAATTCCAGTATATCCTGTGGATGTTGAGTTTTAACTGGAAACACTATAGCTCCGTTTACCTGGCCATTTAAACTGGCCTTTATATATTTCACATCACCGAAATCTTCATTACCCTTTATGGTTCCTATTTCCTCTCTGGGAATCTTGGCTATCCGTTCCAGGTTTCCCTCCTGGATTTGGATGTTCAAAGTTCCAGGGAAGGGTTTAAAACCCAGTTTTTCCTCGAACTGTTCACTGTAAAATTTTTGGGATATGAAATAGCCGCCCTTTCTGGTTCCAGAAATTACAAATCCTAATATCTTCATATCAAACACTTTTACCATTTATTATATGTTTAAATACCTTTGTTGCCAGTATATGAGCTTGCCGTATTGGTTCGGGTGTTTTATAGATACTTACCGCTTTTACAAGTTCTAAAGCTGTCTTGAGGATGATTTTATGTCCAATACTCACATAATATCTGTTCATGTATGCGCCGATTATTTCTTTCTCCCGGACAACCATTTGGACTGGGGACTTACCCCTATTAAATGATGATGTATCCTTTTTTATATAGTTACCGGCAATTAACCTTTTAGCCAAGCCTACTGTGGGCATATCCATCAACAAACCCACGTGTGAAGCCAGCCCAAATCCTCTGGGATGTAGTATGCCGTGACCATTAACCATGATGACATCAAATCCAGTTTCCAACTTTTTCAACACTTTAACCATAGATTCAGCTTCTCTAAATCCTAAAAATCCAGGGATATAGGGGAAAGAAAGAACGACTTCCCTGGTCACTTTTTCAACGATATCTAAAGATTTAAGATCCACTATAACTGCAGCAGCCACTGCCCTATCATCCTTGGAGAAAGATACGTCCACACCCACTATGTTATCAGGATTTCCAGTTACATCTTCCCGGATCACCTCTTTAGCCAGTTCAATTTGTATATTGGCTAGATCCATGTTTAAATCGTAAGGGTAATGGAACTCAATCATCTTTAACTTCACAGGTTATGGTGGAAAATATGGGACCCCTCACATCTATAACCTTATTTTCGCTGGTTATATAGTTTAAAGCGATTTTATTTAGAATTAAATTCACATCAGAGATGTACCTGGCAATGGTAGTTCTGAATTTAAGGCTTTCTTCACCACTTACCACCATCTCCTCTATCTTATAGGCGGCCTGGGCAGCTACACCCTCCATGTAACTGATATTGGTTGGAGTGGCATTCTCCAGGTCAGACATTCCAGTGTCCGTTTCTAAGACTTCTGGTGCTAAATTTTCTCCTGGTGGAACCCCTACAATATTCCCCTGATTGACGTATATCTGGTTCCACGCCGCTGGTCCGAGGAGTTTAGTGCCTTCTTCTGGTTCAATAACCCTTACTTCTATGTTTTTCCCCAGAAATTCCCCCTTATAAATCAGGAATTGACAGGGAGAAGGCGTGTTACCATGCTCCTTGCAGACAGTGATGATATTCTCCATCAAAGCCTGGCCCTCATCGGTGGTGGGGTACTCGTTTATTTTAAGCATCGCCGCGATTTCCCGGTCAGATAAGCTCCATTTACCGTAGCTCTGCCGGTATACCATGGCCCGGATATCCTCCTCCTGGTTGAGTATCATGGCAATTCTTTCTACCCCAACACCGAGGTTCATCACTTCCTTATCTATTCCGTATTTGGCAAGTGCTATGGGGGAGTACAAACCGAAGGTGGCCACCTCAACCCATTCTTTAAGTTTCGGGTGGTAACCGTAGACTTCTGTCTGGGTGGTGGGGATGTAATATTTAGATTTCTTCTCATCCGGGATGAATTTAAATTTTTCAAATCCAAAGTGCTGCAGGAGGCTTTCAGATACAGCCATACCCACATCCAATGAGATCTCATCATCCATCCAGACACAGGATGCTGAATGGTAAGTCATAAGATGGCTAGCATCTTCTTTCTGTTCTCTCCGGAAGCAGCGGTCAATGGAAAATAGTTTAACCGGCAAGGGTCTTTTTTCGTGTATAGCTTTTAGGGTCAGGAACCATCCGCTGGTCATATGGGATCTGAGAGTGGAGCGGCTGGCCAATGGTTTAAGGTCGCGTAACTCCGGAAAAACCCTTTCAAGAACACGTAAAGCTGATCCATCATCCACATCCAATGTCGAAGTTAATTCCAGAACTAGATCATCACCGCTGGTGTCGCCCTTCTTGTAGCTGCGGAAAACATCCTTCAAACCCAGTATTTTATCCTCGTCTAAAGCCACGCCCAGGTTCTCGATTTTCTCAATTTTCTCCAGGCCCAGCCCAATATCTGGCCTGGGAAGCCCGGCCAGATAAAAACAGCGATCCAGAACAGCGGGAGCTTCCGGTCCAAACTGTTTATAAATCTGGTCTTCATCTATAAACACAGGATTTATCACTTCGTCAAATCCCAACCTTAGATAGGCCTGTCGCAGCTCCCAGATAGTGTCATAGAGCATATGGGATTTGCCGGTCTTCAAATAAAGCCGGGGATATTCTTCATCATGATGCGGCTTCTTAAGGGTTCTGGCAGTTTCAACCCACGCCTTTTCAAAATCCTTCTTCGCCAATCGTATTATTTCCTTTTTATCCAGAATAACGCCCCACAATGCAAGTGTTGTGTATGGTAAAAATTTGTTAAAGTCCATTAAACGGGTCTTTTAATATATTTACCCCTGATTTTATTTATAAATTATTATAATTTAAATCAGGTGGATTAATAGGATTATACTTAATTTCATCGTAAAATTAATATCCCCGAATTTATTAAACTGTTAACATGGAAAGAGAGATTCACCACACAGACGTCCTGGTAATAGGATCCGGCGGAGCAGGATGTAGAGCAGCTATAGAAGCAAGCAAACAAGGTTTAGATGTTACTATAATTTCTAAGGGATTATCCTTCAAATCCGGATGCACTACCCTGGCTGAAGGCGGATACAACGCAGCCTTCGGATACGTCGATGAAGAAGATAGTACTGAAGCTCATTTTAAAGACACCCTCAAGGGAGGGGCTTATTTAAACGATACAAAACTGGTAAAGATCCTGGTGGAAGAAGCTCCCGAAAGACTGGAAGAACTGGAAAGTTATGGAGCCATGTTCGACCGCCAGGAATCTGGTAAACTTAACCAGAGACCCTTCGGTGGCCAGACGTTCAGAAGAACCTGCTTCCAGGGAGACAGGACCGGCCATGAAATGATGACCGCCCTTAAAGAGGAAGTGATAAGGAGAGGAATAAAGACAATCGAGGAAATGATAATCACCAAACTCTTAACCGATGACGAAGACGGAAGCATCCTGGGGGCCTGTGGACTTTCACTTAAAACTTCAGACTTCCTCATCTTCCAGGCCAGATCAACTGTCCTGGCAACTGGAGGGGCGGGATGGATGTACCCCGTAACCTCCAACGCCATCCAAAAAACAGGGGACGGATATGCACTGGCCTATCAGGTAGGGGCCGATCTCCTGGACATGGAACAGGTTCAATTCCACCCCACAGGAATGTTATACCCCGAATCAAGAAAGGGAGTGCTCATAACCGAAGCAGTAAGGGGCGAAGGAGGACGACTCTTCAATTCCAAAGGCGAACGGTTCATGAAGAAATACGACCCCCGGGGCGAGTTAGCCACCCGGGACGTGGTGGCCAGGGCCATCTACCAGGAGATAATCGAAGGCCGAGGCACCAAAAGGGGAGGCGTATACCTGGACGTAACCCATCTGCCCCGGGAAGTCATAGAGGAAAAACTGGAAACCATGCTCCAGCAATTCCTGGATATAGGAATAGACATCCGGGAAGAGCCCATGGAAGTTGCACCCACAGCCCACCACTTCATGGGAGGGGCACTGATAAATGAACACGGTGAAACCACGGTGAAGAATTTATTCGCCGCGGGAGAAGTTGCCGGTGGAGTGCACGGTGCCAACCGGCTGGGAGGAAATGCCCTGGCCGACACCCAAGTCTTTGGTAGGAGAGCTGGGGAAGCTGCTGCCCGAAATGCCCTGTTAAAAATGGATGAAAAATATGAAGATATAATGGAACAGGCCACTCTTGAGCAGGAGAGAATCCAGTCCCTCTATAAGGACGGTGAATACTACCCATTCGAAATACGGAAAGAGTTACAGGAGGTCATGTGGAAAAACGTGGCCATCATCCGCAATCGTGAAGGGTTAAAGACCGCTATATCTAGAATTAAAGAGCTTAAGGAAATGCTCGCTGGAGTAAAAGTCCCTAATGTTGATGTATATAATAAGGATCTCCAGGATGCCTTGGAAGCTGAAAAACTTTTGGAAGTGGCTCTTTTAACCGCTGAATCTGCACTGATCCGGGAAGAAAGCAGGGGAGCCCATTTCCGTGAGGATTACCCTGAGACCCGGGATGAATGGAAGAAAAGCATTGTTTTAAACCGGGATGGGAAAATAAAGTTAATTAACAGGTAGCCCTTCCAGAATCTCTTTAATTCTCCGGAGTAAACCGTAAAATCCCAATATCATTCAAAATTTCTGGAACCACATAAAAACTTCATCAGAATATCAATTTACTCATTATCTATCTTTTCTACGTATTTAAGCTCTCCACCGCACTCACATTTATCGGTGAAATCATCAGGTGATTCGTTTGGTTGTGATTCATAGTATCCATTGCATTTCTTACAAACTAAATAGCCACCAGATTTCCATTCACCGGTTCTCATATCCTTAATACCGATAGTTAAAACACATCCTGAAATGAATCCCATTATCCTAGATACTATTGTTATGCCATTTAACGCTAGCAAATATTTATCTGGAGCTAAGGTAACCCGGTACTAGTCCATAATCGTTTCCCAATAATCAATTCTAGCACTACGGCGGACGTAAAGGCCAACATGAAAGCAAACACAACTAGATGGCCTGTTTTCTCTTCACTGAGTTTTAAAGCCAACAAAAATCCCACAACTGCACCCAGACCCATAACCAGCATTATGGTAAACAGTAGTGAGGGACTGGCAACACTGGCAGCGTAATAGAATCCCATACTAAAAATAAATAAAAACACTATAATTGATTTGAATAGCTTGTTATCGGTCATATTGATATTCATTCCTCAAATATTCCCCTCATACCTACAAGTCCCATGAAGCCTTTCCAAATTTTCATGGGCGGATTCTTTATTTGAAAAGTTGGTATCTTAATATATCAATTTCTTTTTAATCTTATACACATCTACACCTTAACATCCATTTTTTTTATGATTCTTCCATTAAATCCTTTTGCATCTAAATATTCTAATTCTTTCAAGATTTTTATCTAGTTTTCTGCAAATTGCACTTCTGGAGGGTCGAAAAAATAGCCATTTAATGAAATCATTTATTTAGGAAATGATGTTGCAGGCAAATGGTGTTGGATCTATTAGTGCTTTATAGTCATCTTGTTTGTCAGCATGAATGAGCTAAGAACTAATAACCATTATATCTCATCTCTCCTCGAACTTTATCAAATAACTTACAAACATTTTTCCAAGAATTTTTTATTATTTTTCAGGGTGTCTGTTTTAGGTGAATTTTTTGAGCTTGTAGATTTCTTGGATTTGGTTTTGGCCGTGGGGAATAAGTATTTCTAGTAAAAGTACGTTTAGATAGGGTTTTTTTTGTAGATTGATCGTTTGGTGTATTGTGTGTATATGGCCTAGGCCTAGTGTTATGACAATTTAGTTATGTTACATAATATTTTGATAATTTGTTATTTGCATCTTTTTTTGTGAATCTCCAGTCAATCTTGCTTCTATTTTTGTTCCTTCTTTCCATCCATGCCTGGATTTCATTGATTAAGGTATTTTTATCCCCGATTCTTCTTCCTATGCTTTCTGTGTCCATAACATTAATTTCGATTTCTGCGATATTGAGCCAGCTTGCATGTTTTGGAGTGTAATGGAACTCAATTTGGCTTAATAGCTTTTCAGCTTCTTCTTTTTCAAATGTTTCGTAGAAAGCCTTTTTAGTATGTGTGTTTAAGTTATCTGCTACCACTCGTATTACTTCAGCTTCAGAGAAAACCTCATTAACCAAATGTTTCATATATAGTGCAAGATCTTTCTTAGTTCTTCTAGCAGTAACTTTTTACGTCTCTTTTCCCAGCTTTAAAGTCAATTGCAACGAAAATATTCACTTTACCATTTCGTTCATATTCGTAATCGTATCTTTCAGGCTGACCCGGTTTCATTGGAATTTTTTCCCTCTTATCACCAATAAGTTGCTTGGGTTTCTCATCAAAACCCACAACAGGCCGTTTTCGGATCATAATCCTCTTGGTACAGGTCCAAAATATTGTACATTCTCTTTTGGTATTCGCTGTCAATTTCCTGATTACACCACATTTTTCTTAACCAAGGCTTAGTCCGGCTTTTTTTAAAATAAGACGAACACTTTCAAAATTAATCGTCTCAAAACCCTCTTTACCATGAATTTCCTCTACCAAAAGCCTAATTGACCATCTTTTCCTCCCTTCTGGCGGATCAGAACATGCCAAAGCTATTATCTCCGCCTGCTTCTTTTCATCATACTTTATGGGCTGACCAGATCGGGGTTTGTCTTTCAACGCCGCTTCTAGACCTTCTTCCAAATATCTTTTCTTAACTCTCCAAACTGTTTTCCTGTGAACAGAAAGTATCTTCGCAATCTCCGCTTCTTTCTTACCTTTATTAGCTAAAAGAAGCACATTAGCCCTATATACCTTCCTCGCTTTTCTAAAACCTTTCTTCACGAACTCGTTTAAAAACTGAACCTCTTCCTCTCCAAGTCGAATTTCTAAACTTTTCATATAATACAATATAGAAGTTCAAATATATAAATGTAACAAAATTAAATTGTCACAACACTAGGTTTTGTTTGAGGAATTGGAATACC
>DAQK01000028.1 GCA_002502855.1 Methanobacterium sp. UBA279 | reverse complement strand
ATTAATTATGTAAGCTTTAAATTAACCGTTGAGTATCTTCAGGGCGTCATCTACTTCCATGTCGTTGTGCACGATTTCAGCGATGGCTCTGGTTGTCTTTCGGGGTGATTTGGCCTGGAAAATATTCCGGCCAATGGCCACACCTGCACCACCAACATCTACCGAGTNNTCGGTTTCAACCCGGGGGCCGCCGGCTATCACCAAGGGAACTGGACACCCATCTATAACTTCCCGGAAAGTCTCTGGGTCTCCGGTGTAGTTGGTTTTGATGATGTCTGCCCCTAACTCTGCCCCGGCCCGGGAGGCTAGTTTAACCACGTCGGCGTGGTGTTCGTCCTTAATTTTCTCTCCCCGGGGGTACATCATGGCGATGAGTGGCATTCCCCAGTCGTCGCATATCTCGGCGGTGGTACCCAGTATGTTGAGCATCTCTGGCTCCTTCTTCGATCCCACGTTCACGTGAACGGAAACTGCATCGGCACCCATCTGCAGTGCCTTCTCCACGGATGTTACCAGTACCTTGTTGTCCGGGTCTGGTCCCAGTGCTGTGCTGGCTGATAAGTGTATTATCAGTCCGATGTCCCTTCCGTATCCTCTGTGTCCGCTTCCAACTATTCCTTTATGTACTATAACGGCGTTTGCTCCTCCACTGGCCACTTCGTCGATGGTTTCTGCCATGTCAATGATCCCATCTATGGGGCCTACGGAGACACCGTGATCCATGGGTACAATTACGCATCGACCTGTTTTTCGGTCGAGTATCCTTTCTATTCTAATTTTTTTACCTATCATAAGACCCTCCTCCCATGAGTATGAATTCAATTAATAGAAAATGTTACAATTGATACTGTATGAGAATTTACATTAGCTGATATAAAAAACTAATCCCTATTTTTATGGGTACTCTTTCCTTTCCCTGATTTCCATTATGGACTTTTCTTTTAATTTTCAAATGGGGTTCAGGGATTTGAAAACTTTAATATGTATGTAAATCCAATTATACTATGGATATTTCATATTCAAAATTATCTCGTAAGTCATAGGAGGGGACTAACATGCCAGATGAGGGAAAATTCGATTTAAATAGGGATATTGGACATCTTTATCAGGAAAAGGACACTCTGGGCGAGGAGATCAGAAGGCTTGATAGGGAGAAGATTGAAAGACTGGAGAAGTCCAATGAAGAACTGGAGAAGAAGGTTGAATGGCTGGATAAAGAGAGGATAAAGGCTATTAAAGAGAGGGATAATTTTCGCAAGCAGGTGAAAAATTTCCGGGGGAAAAAATGGTCCGGTGCCCTCAGGATGGTCCTGGCACTGGTTGTAATTGATTTAATCATATTACCCCTCCTGGTCTGGGCGTTGAAAATCCCCATCCCGTGGATATTTATTGGTCTGGGTGTAATCACCTTCTTCGGATTACTCTTGATTACAAGCTACATGTCCGGTACATCTCCACTGAACACTGGTGAGGTAAGAAAAGCAGTTACCGGTTCCTTTGTAATAATATACTTCGCCTTCGTACCCCTGGTAGCCTTTGGTAGTATAAACCTACCGGCTGATGAGCCTATAAAGACCATTGTAACCAACTTCACCTGGATAGTGGGTGCTGTAGTTATATTCTACTTCGGCTCCCGGGCTGTGGAGGAGTATGTGAAGGTTAAGAATCAGTAAAAACCCCAGTCTTTCTTTTTTATTTTATTAAAATGAGTATTCTTTCTTTTTATTAGGATTCATATTTCAAAAAAAATTAGTTAGATAAAAAAACTAATAAATTTAAGGGGTAAGCCTTCGCCTATCCCTGGGAAACAGCACGGTTTCCCTGATATTTTGGGCTCCAGTGATGCACATGGTGAACCTTTCCGCTCCGAGTCCCCATCCGGCGTGTGGCGGCATCCCGTATTCAAATGCTGCCAGGTACCTGTTGAATGAGTCAGGATTGAGTCCCTGTTTTTTGATCTTTTCGACCAGTAAATCGTGCTGGTGGACCCTCTTGGCCCCGGAGGCGATCTCCAGGTCACGGTACATCAGGTCGAAGGCGCAGCTTTTAGCCGGGTCTTCTTCACTGGGTATGACGTAGAACGGCTTTATATCTGTGGGCCATCCTGTTATGAAGTAGTATCCGTCCTTTATTTCACCCATTGCTTTTTCAGCGGCCCGGGAGAGGTCTTCCCCGTGGCGCAGGGGCACTCCCTTGGAGTTGACCAGATCCACCACATCGTCGTAGTCCACCCTTTCAAACGGTGTCTTGGGCACCTCCAGATCTATGTTCAGGGTTTCCAGTTCATTCTGGCAGTGTTTTTTCACGTCCTTTAGAGCATTTGAAACCAGCTGTTCCAGTATCTGCATCACGTCTTCATGGTCGCAGAATGCCGCCTCTAGATCTATGGATATAGCCTCGTTCAGGTGCCGGAGGGTGTCATGTTCCTCGGCACGGAAGATAGGCGCTATCTCATATACTTTATCAAACCCGGAGGCCATCATGATCTGCTTGTAGAGCTGGGGGCTCTGCCCCAGGAAAGCTTCCCTTTCAAAGTAAGTGATGGGAAATAGCTCGGTTCCCCCCTCAGTTGCTGATGCCACCAGTTTGGGGGTGTTGATCTCGATGTAACCCTTCTCCTCTAAAAAAACCCGTACAGAGTGGAGCATCCTGCTTTTTATCTTAAATATGCTGCTTACGTTGTGTTTTCTAAGGTCCAAAAATCTGCTGTCCAGTCTGGTGTCTATCTCTGCCCTTACCTTTTCCGTAGTGTCCAGGGGTAGGGGTAGTTTGGATTCGTTTAGGACCCGAACCTGGATGGGTATTATTTCCACACCGCCGGGTGCCTTGGGTGATTCCTGTACTTTTCCCCTTACGGTTATCACTGATTCCTTCTTTAATCCTTGTATCTGTTTGAATAATTCACCTTCCACCTTTTTACTGGGTGCGGTGACCTGTGTGATGCCGTCCCTGTCACGTAAAAGTACGAATACAATGCCGCCCAGGTCCCGGATTTCATGTATCCAGCCCTGGATGATGATTTCTTCTCCATTAAGTTCTGGGGTTATTTCCCTTGAATAATGAGTTCTCATACATTTATGTTCTGTTTGCGTCAATTCTAATTCACCTCTAAATAAAATATTGAACCATTTTTAGTCGGTTAAGTGTTAAAATTAAAATGAGTGGGTTATGTTCCATCCTATATGTTCCCATTTTATATAAATCTGGATTAATTTTTATATAAATCTGTAAATCTGGATTAAATATTTTTATGACATTTATTATTTAATATCCTTCAACCTTTTACGGAATGATTCTGCATGGGAGTAGAGCCCTTCGTACTCGGCCAGGGTGATGACCATCTTCTCCAGGTTTTTCAGTCCTTCTTCTGTGAGTCGCTGTACCGTTGGTTTTTTAAGGAACGATTCAGTTGATAGGCCTCCGTAGAAACGGGCGCATCCCGATGTGGGGAGGACGTGGTTGGTTCCTGAGCCGTAATCCCCAGCTGCTACCGGGGTTAGCTCTCCCAGGAATATGGAACCGGCGCTGGTGATGTTTTCCAGTATCTGTTCTGGTTCGCTGGTCATGATGATGAGGTGCTCTGGGGCGTACTGGTTGGAGAATTCAACTGCTTCCGTCAGGTTATTTACCAGTATGATCTGCCCGAATTTCTCCAGGGATTCTTTGATGATTTCCTTCCGGGACGCGGATTCTACTTCGTCTTTTATTATGTTGTTTACAGATTCTGCCAGTTCTTGGGAGGTGGTTACCAGTACGCATGCTGCGTCTGGGTCGTGTTCTGCCTGGGCCATGAGGTCTATCGCTATGTACTCCGGGTTGGCAGTTGCGTCTGCTATGATCAGCACTTCTGATGGTCCGGCTGGGAAGTCGATGTCCACGTCTCCGTAGACCAGTTTTTTGGCTGTGGTGACGTATATGTTCCCGGGGCCTACTATTTTGTCTACTTGGGGTATGGTTTCTGTTCCGTAGGCCATGGCGGCTACTGCCTGCGCTCCTCCCACGGCGTATACTTCATCTGCACCGGCCAGTCTGGCTGCGGCGAGTGTTTCCTTTTTAACCTGTCCATTTTCGTCAGGCGGGGTGCAGCAGATGATCCGGCTGACTCCGGCTATCCTGGCGGGTATGATGGTCATGAGTATAGTGGATAGGTATACTGCCCTGCCTCCGGGTATGTAGCAGCCAACGGTTTCCACTGGTCGTATTATCTGGCCGGCGGAGACTCCTTCAGTTACGTTGCAGATCCATTCTGGTGGTAGCTGTGCCTGGTGAAATTTTTGGATATTTTCTGTTGCACTGGTAAGTGCATCTAATAAGGTTCCGTCCACTTGGCTGGTACTTTTTTCAAATTTATCATGGGGAACCTGGATATTTTCCAGTTTAACCCCGTCAAATTTTTCACAAAAACTTATCAGTGCATGGTCTTTATCGTGACGTACATCACCAATAATCTTACTTACAGTATCTAAAACTACTTCGGCCCCAATTTGGGACCTTCCCAGAAGTTTATCTCTGTTTTCCTTTTTCATTTGTTTTAATTTAGAGATTTTCATCCTATCACAGTTTATCAGAGTTTTTATGGTAAAATATTTAACCTTCTTATTAATTTTATGATTTAATAACTTATTAGGTTTTGGTGAATTTTATTAATATCGGTCAAAACCTTTATTTAGCAGATCATTGATACTATACTTTGGCATGTGAAACGTTTGTTAATAACAAATACTTGATTTATAACAAAATCCGTATTTAAATTATTTTATCTGTAATGAACCACCATCTACAATATAGTAACATGCCCACTAGAACTTGAATTAGTAAAGGTGTCAGATAATATGTACAAAGATGAACTCATTCAGCTACATCAATTTTTGGTATACGTGTTAAAAAATATGGATAAAGAATACGAGTTAAAGGAGGAATATAAAGATTATCTTGACCTTAACATAAGCCCACACCACATTCACCGTACCAAAGCCGAACATAAATATGCTATTTTTGTCCTGTCCAATATTATATCCGAAGTCCTCGCAAACAACAATGGAGGAATGTCTTCTAACATTTCTAACGGGCTCAACGAGTTGGTGAAAAGATCAAGAAGGGAACTGATCAAGGTACAGGATAACGACACGATGAAGTATGAAAAAACTCAAAATGCGAAAATAATGAGCATGAGATAAATATTCGGACCCGTATTCAAATCTGTAAATGATGACAGTTGTATTCTTAATTTATAGTTTAAATCTTGATGAAATAATACCTTAATAGTTCATCGTATTTTTAATTATAAAACCGTTTTTTAATCTAAAACGTTTCTATTTTGATTATAGCAACTTTTTCTGGGGGTTTATTTGTGGATGGCTTGAGAAGGATGATCTGCCTGGTGGATGGAGAACACTACATACCGGTTACAAAATCAGCATTAGATACTTTAGATAGTATTGAGTACAATGAGATCGTTGCTGTAATATTTATTGGCGGCACTGAAAAGTTACGGGAAGTATCTGAAGAGGATATTACAGAGAAACTGGAAAGAAAAGTTCATTTTGGACCGGATCACCATAAAATCCCTTACGATCTCATAGATGAGAAGATAGCTGAATATGACGCCGATGTGGTTATGGACCTGAGTGACGAGCCCATCGTCGATTATTCTAAAAGGTTTAAAATAGCAAATATAGTCCTCTCCAGGGGAATACCCTATGAAGGGCCTGATTTTAAATTCTCCCCCCTGGGCGAGCATGACATCCTGGAGAAACCTTCCCTGAAGATACTGGGTACTGGTAAGAGGATCGGTAAAACCGCTGTCTCAGCCTATGCCGCCCGGGTTATACATCAACATAATTACAACCCATGTGTGGTGGCCATGGGAAGGGGTGGACCAGAGGAACCGGAGATAGTCAGAGGGGACGAGATAGAGATAACACCACAGTTCCTCATGGAACAGTCTGATAAGGGGATCCACGCGGCATCAGACCACTGGGAAGACGCCCTGATGAGCAGAATATTAACCATAGGCTGCAGGAGATGCGGCGGTGGAATGGTGGGTGAAGTTTTCATCACCAACATGACCAAAGGAGCCAAACTCGCCAACGAAGTCAACGCAGAATTCGTGATACTCGAAGGGAGCGGGGCAGCCATACCACCGGTAAGGACGGATAAACATATAGTACTGGTAGGGGCCAACCAACCTTTGATCAATATAGAAAGGTTCTTCGGACCATTTCGGGTGGAACTCGCGGATTTAGTGGTTATAACCATGTGCGAAATGCCCATGGCCACCCCGGAGAAGGTGGAGGGCCTGGAGAAATCCATACGGAAAATAAATCCAGAGGCAACGGTCATCAGCACCGTGTTTAGACCCAAACCTTTAGATGATGTGGAGGGTAAAAACGTGTTATTTGCAACCACGGCCCCGGAATCTATACAAAGTGTTTTAGTAGAGTATCTCGAGGACAACTACGGATGTAAAGTCGTGGGGACTACTCCACATTTATCCAACCGGCCCTTACTGCAGAAGGACATAGAGAAACACATCGACGAGGCAGATGTGATGCTCACCGAACTCAAAGCAGCTGCAGTGGATGTGGCCACCAAGGACGCCCTGGAAGCAGGCCTCGAGGTGGTGTACTGCGACAACATACCCATCGTGGTGGATGGAACCGATGAAGTACTCTCCCAGGCGATACTAGACGTGGTAGATGATGCTATAGATTCTTTTAAAAACAAATGAAATACTAATTCCTTTTTTTAATTAATACACAGGGTGGTTTATTGGACTTTTTAGAGGAAGAACTTAAGAAGAAGCTGAAATTCAACCTCCAGGAACAGGAGATAATAAAGAAGTTAGGCATCAAACACGAAGTCTTCCTACCCCTCTTATTCTCCCTCAAGTTCGGTGGAAACTGGAGTTACAAAACCAAAAAAGACTCTGTAAGGCTGATGGCCATTAAAGATAAGGTGACCAGGTATGATCCCGAGGAGAAACTTGGACACACCCTGGAGACCATCTACCTCTTCTCAAACCCGGTCGTCCTAAAGAAAGAAGGGCGGGTGCTGCGCCTGGAAAAATGCAGCGAAAAACAGGAGCGGGAAATAGTGGAGAGGCCGTACAGGGTCGAGGTTGACGCCGATGATATAATCAAGGCAGTCCTCGATCCAGGTACACTGAAAATTAAGGTGGGGCACGTTTCTGGACCTTTGACCATGGAGGGGTCCCTGGCCTACGGGGTTTCCCATGAGATGGACCACCTAAGTGAGGTGGATGAAAAAACACCAAAGTGTTTGTGGGATTTTAGGTATGAGATATGATGGGTTTTTATCGTGTGATATTTTTTTAATTAATTAATTATCTTTTGTTGATAATTTATTTACGTGAAATTAAAAGGTGGATGTATGGATATTTCAGATATTGAAAAAAAAATCAGTGGAGTTAGATCGGGAATTACATACAATTATGGAATTGGTCCGTAAGTCTAAGAAGCATGATAGTGATGTAATTGAGTCTGCTTCTGGTGCCTGGGAATATGATGTAGATAGTAAAGAATTTGTAAGGGAACTTAGGCGATCCCGAAGGATAGAATAGAATGAAAATTTTCATTGATACTTCTGTATTCGTTGATATACTCAGAACTGGTGATAATAAATCTTCAAAGGCTGTTTTTTTTATAGTTTCACAGAGGGTAATGAAGGGTATTCTTCGGTAATATCTTTGGCTGAGTTAAGTGTCGGGGCATATAGATCGCAAAGAAAAGCTGTGGAAAAACCTTTGATAAACTGTCAATTGTTAATTTAGTGGATTTAGATAGGGATATTGCCGTGAGAGCTGGCCGATTATATGCTGATCTGATGAATCAGGGTAAACAAATAGAGTTAAATGATTGTTTTATAGCAGCCTCCGCCATTGTTTCAGATATCAATCTTATTGTAACCCGTGACACAGACCACTTCGGTCGAATAGAGGGTATAAAAGCTTTAACACCCGAAGATTTTGAAGAAATTCTGTAACCACTTTCTATATATGTTTGTTTTTCAACTCAATGTCTATTAAAAAGAGATTTCCAATTTTTATTGGTTTAAAGTTTATAGATCCAACCTATTGATAAATTATTTATATAACCTCTAACCCATTGATAAATTACGAATAGTAAAAAATTAGAGGTGATAAATGTGGCACAGTTAGGAGGCCAGGGCCAGCAAGGCCAGCCTATATTAATACTACCTGAAGGTACAAACAGGCTTTTAGGAAGAGACGCTCAAAGAATGAACATAATGGCAGGTAAGGTACTAGCAGAGACCATCAGGACCACCCTTGGTCCTAAGGGAATGGACAAAATGTTAGTGGATTCCCTGGGGGATATCGTGGTGACCAACGACGGAGTAACCATCCTCAAGGAAATGGACATCGAACACCCTGCAGCCAAGATGCTGGTGGAAGTGGCTAAAACCCAGGAAGATGAAGTGGGAGACGGAACCACCACCGCAGTTGTGATAGCTGGAGAACTCCTCAAGAAGGCGGAAAATCTTCTGGAACAGGAAGTCCACCCCACAGTGATATCTATGGGTTACCGTAGGGCAGCTGCCAAAGCACTGGAAATCCTTGACCATATTTCCATAGAAAGAAACGATAGGGATACTTTAGTAGACGTGGCCATGACCGCCATGACTGGTAAAGGTACAGAGAAAGCCAGAAAACCACTGGCGGAACTCATTGTAGACGCGGTTAAACAGGTGGAAGAAGATGGTGAAGTGGATAAGGATCACATAAACATACACCGGATCCAGGGCGCCACAGTTGGGGAATCCATGATGATAAAGGGTGTGGTAATCGATAAAAGCAGGATCGACACCACCATGCCTAAGGAGGTAAAAGATGCTAAAATAGCCCTCCTGAAATACCCTGTGGAAGTTAAAGACTTGGAGACAGATGCCAAGATCAAACTAACCGACCCCAATCAGATGCAGGCCTTCATTGAACAGGAAGAATCCATGGTCCGGGACATGGTCGATAAAATATTAGCCACAGGAGCAAACGTACTCTTCTGTCAGAAGGGAATAGATGACCTGGCTCAGCATATCCTGGCCCGTGAAGGTATATTCGCAGTAAAAAGGGTTAGAAAATCCGATATAGAAAGACTAGAGAAGGCAACTGGAGCTAATCTCGCGACCAACATAGAGGATCTTAAACCAGAAGACCTGGGAAGAGCAGGACGGGTATATGAGAAGAAAATCTTCGACGAGGTCATGATCTTCGTGGAAGAAAGCCCAGACCCCAAGGCAGTTTCCATCATCCTAAGGGGAAGCACCAAGCACGTGGCTGAAGAAGTAGAAAGGGCGGTGGAAGATGCTTTAGGAGTTGTTGCTGCTACTATGGAAGACCACAAAGTAGTAGCCGGTGGAGGTGCCCCAGAGATGGCCATTTCCCGGGGACTCAAAGATTACTCAGACACCATAAGTGGCAGGGAACAACTGGCAGTCGCTGCCTTTGCCGAAGCACTGGAAGTGATTCCTAAGACCCTGGCTGAAAATGCAGGAATGGATAGTATCGACGTACTGGTGGATATCAGGGCTGCCCAGGAAAACTCCCCTTACATGGGGCTGGACATATTCCAGGGTAAAGTAACCGACATGGAAGATTCATCCGTCATCGAGCCACACCGGGTGAAGAAACAGGCCATCCAGTCAGCTGCTGAGGCAGCAGAGATGATTCTGCGTATAGATGACATGATCGCTTCCACTAGTTCAGGAGAACCTGACATGGAAGGAATGGAAGGTATGCCCCCAGGAATGGGTGGAATGTCTCCTATGATGTAGAATAAGGTTAAAACTCCCTTTCTATCTCTTTTTTTGAAAAGTTTAGTAGTTATTTTTTATTTTTGAATATAATTTCTTGTTATTTTTAACATAACATAATCCTTGTTACTTTTAAGATATATTTTTTTGATAATCAAAACCCTAAATTTGTTCTTATCCAGCCAAACTATATTATCATGATTAATCAAGATTTATAATGATTAATAGTTAACTTTATATATTAGGAGGCACTTAGAACTAATCATATTTTAGAAAGAGCAAAAAGGCGGGAGAAAAATGGAACGCGATACAGATGTTCTTCTTCAGGAAGAGAGGATTTTTTATCCTGATGAAAATGTGATCCAGAGAGCCCTTATTAAAAATTGGGAAGAAGAAATTCAAAAAGGAAAGGATATAGAAAAATATTGGGCCGAAAAAGCCGAACAATTCGAATGGTTTAAAAAATGGGACCAGGTATTAGACGAGAGCAACAAACCATTCTACAAATGGTTCGTAGGAGGAAAAATCAACCTGGCACACAACGCAGTAGACCGCTGGGTAGAAACAGATAAAAGAAACCAGGTGGCTATTCTCTATGCAAATGAGAGGGGTGATGAGAGGAAACTCACCTACTATGAATTATCCCGGGAAGTAAATAAATTCGCCAATGCCCTTAGGAACCTGGGAGTAGTAAAGGGAGACAGAGTCTCCATGTACCTGCCCATGTGCCCGGAACTTCTAATTTCCATGCTGGCCTGTAACAAAATCGGAGCAATACACAGTGTGGTTTACTCCGGACTAAGCGTAGGCGCAGTCGTGGAAAGAATGAACGATGCTAAAGCTAAAATTCTAATAACAGCCGATGGAACATTCAGAAGAGGAAAGGTCATAGACTTAAAGAAAATCACAGATGAAGCAATGCTACAGTGTAAAACAGTAGAAACTGTAGTGGTGGTCAAACACACTGGAAGTCCCATAAACATCTCGGAATTAAGTGGTAAAGAGATATTCTATGACCGGGTCATTGAAGGGGAGCCAGCCGAATGTGAAGCGGAAGAGATGGATGCAGAAGATCCACTTTTCATACTGTACACCTCGGGAAGTACAGGAAAACCAAAGGGTGTCTTACATACCACAGCCGGATATATGGTGGGTGTTGCCACCACCATGCAAAATGTATTCGATATTCACAATGGTGATCTGTACTGGTGTACTGGAGACATAGGGTGGATCACTGGACACAGCTACGTGATTTACGCACCACTCCTCCTGGGAACCACCACCCTGGTCTATGAAGGCGCTCCCGATTACCCGGACCCTGGTATCTTCTGGCATTTAGTGGAAAAATATGGGGTAACCAAATTCTACACTGCACCAACAGCCATCAGACACCTCATGAGATTTGGAACCAAATATCCAAAAAGGTACAACCTGGAGTCCCTAAAAATTCTGGCAACAGTGGGAGAACCCATAAACCCAGAAGCCTGGATGTGGTACTACAAATACATTGGAAATGAAAAGATACCTATCATGGACACCTGGTGGCAGACAGAAACTGGAATGCACATGATAACACCACTGCCCTGCTCACCACTCAAACCAGGCTCAGCAACCAAGGCATTCCCTGGAATAGAGGCCGATGTGGTTGATGATCAGGGAAACCCGGTACCATTAGGAAAAGGAGGATTCCTGGTCATTAAAAAACCATGGCCTGCCATGTTCAGAACCCTCTATGGAGACGATGAAAGATACATCGAAACCTACTGGAAAGACATCCCCGGATACTACAAAGCAGGGGATATGGCCAGAAAAGATGAAGACGGATACTTCTGGATACAGGGAAGATCCGACGACGTCCTCATGATAGCAGGTCACAGGATAGGAACTGCAGAGGTGGAATCAGCCTTCGTAAGCCACCCCTTAGTAGTGGAGGCAGCGGTCATTGGTAAAGATGATCCAATCAAAGGACAAGTTATAAAAGCCTTTTTAATACTCAAAGAAGGACAGAAACTTCAAACTGGACTTATCGAAGACTTAAAGAAACATGTAAGATACGAACTGGGACCAGTGGCAGTCCTGGGTGAAATAGAACAGGTGGAGAAACTGCCCAAAACCAGAAGCGGAAAGATCATGAGGAGGGTGTTAAGGGCCAGAGAAGCTGGTGAGGATTTAGGGGACACATCCACTCTGGAAGAGTAAAATAAGAAAAAAATAAGAGTTGAAAAAGCGAAAGAATAAGAAATATTAGGAAAAATAGAAAATTTAGGAAGTAAAATTGGATCAGGTTAGATAGTGTACTGAAAAATTAGGAGGAATAAAAAAAATGGAAGAAGAATACGCCACTATAACCATAGATGGACGTAAATTATCGAAACATATAACGGCTAATCCTGCTCCTTTGGGACTGATAGCATTTGGACTCACCACAGTTCTTTTGAACTTCCACAATGCTGGATTTTATCCAATGAACAGTATGATAATGGCTATGGGACTCGCCTACGGGGGAACTGCCCAGATAATAGCAGGTGCAATGGAATATAAGAATGGGAACACATTCGCCACAGCGGCCTTCGGGTCATATGGGTTGTTCTGGTACTCATTCGTCATTCTACTGTTACTGCCTAAGATGGGACTGGCCGAAGCTCCAGATGCAGCTTCACTTACAGCCTACCTCTTTATGTGGGGTGTTTTCACTGCGGGGATGTTCATTGGAACGCTTAAAATAAGCAGGGGATTACAGGTTATATTCGCCACCCTGGCCATACTGTTCTTCCTCCTGGCACTGGCCGATATAACTGGAAATGAGATGATAGGACTCATAGCTGGTTATGAAGGAATATTAACCGGATTAAGCGCTACATACGTCGGACTGGCCGAGGTTATAAACGAGACACATGGAAGAGATGTTTTACCAACTTGAAATTTATATGGTCTACAGTCTCCAAGAACTGAGCGTATAAAAGGATCCTGAAGTCATATATGCGCTTCAGGATTCTGCTATTTTTTTTATTAAAAATCAAAGTCAACTTCACCGGCTGGTTTACCGCCTCTTACACTCCAATTTTCCAGGGGAGGCTCCAGCAGGATGATCATCACATCACTACCATCTACCTGGATTTTTCTTTAGATTAATCACGATTCTCTGGTAGAGTTCCCTCTTAATTTTAAGACTCTTCCCGGGAACATGGTGATCTATATGATGGTGGCGTTTACAGTTCTGTCTTTGGGGGTACTCGAAGTTGTTGAAGGGCAGCTCGTACAACCCCTGTAATAGTTCACTTTCAGGGACGTTAAAAGTCTTAATTATAGCCTGGTGAACTCAGTCTAAAACTGCATTTTTATATTCCGTTGATTTTCCCTCTATTATGTTTATTTTAACCACTGGACACATTTTTTAGCCTCTAAATATTTTCACTTTATCTTATACGATTAGTTACATGAAATATAACAATTGTTAATTAAACTTTATCAAAAACGAAGGTTAATTAAGGTTTAGAAAATTAATTCCTTAAAGGTTTGGAGTTACCCTGTTTATCTCGTTCTTTTTCATCAGGTCCGAAAAGTTCCTGGGCAATCATACCACCAAAAGCCCCTAACAACATGAATATAGCCAGTGATACCACGAAACCTAAAATGAGATAGATAAATCCTTCAAACATGAGGAAAACATTGAAATCTAGGCCGTAAAGGTTGAAGGTTAAAGTGGGCGGGGTGAAGAATTTAACCAGGAAGAACAAAACTGCCAGAACACCACCAGCAATTCCACCAACCCGGTAATTATTTCCCTCAGAACCGGCCATGGCGCTGGCTATAAATCCGGTAAACACCACGATAGGCAGGACAGTCACCAATAACGTTGGTAAAATTAAATAGTCCACGAATATCAGGATCAAAGCGATGAGCACACTGACGAATACTGATGTTTCTAAACTGGCCATAACTTATTTACTCCCTGTGTGATGATTAGTATTAATTTAGTAATTGATTTGTATAAACACCTGATAGTAGATGGTTCCTGATACTAGATGTTTTGTCTTACTTCCTTAATAGGTGTTTAGTCTATGAAATTTTTTTGGAATTTTTGGGGCAAAACATGATATACGAGGCATCTAATAAAAGATTTTCTAATAATCGGTTTATATATGAAAAAATATTATGCAGATAAAAAAACAAATATTATGATCAATCAAAGATCTAAAATCATCTACTGGATATGAGACGAAATGAGCCTGTTTGGAAACTCTAAAGACAGCATCGAAAAGTTGGAATCAAATGGAAACGTACAAGAGTTGATAAACGCCTTTGTGGAGGGTGACCAGGATACATCCTGGAAAGCAGCCCAGGCATTAGGCAGGATAAAGGATAGGAGATCAGTAGAACCATTGATTGAACTCCTGGCCCATGAAGACAATGATATACGATGGAATGCGGCCAAATCCCTGGGTAAGATAGGGGATAGAGCGGCAGTTCCCCGGTTACTTATCCTCTTGAAGGATGAGGAATGGTACGTCCGTTGGCATGCAGTGGAAGCACTGGGTAACATCGGTGATGAAAGAGGTGTACTAACCCTTATTAATTTTTTAGATGATAAAAAAATTAGAAATGAAGTGGCCATATCTTTGGGTAAGATTGGAGATAAAAGAGCGGTGAAATCACTTATCAGGGCGTTACAGGATGGGGATCCCGATTTCAGATCTGCAGCGGCGGAAGCACTGGGGATGATCGCCGACGCGGAAGCAGTACTGCCCTTAATAGATGCCCTGAAGGATGATGATATGAGCGTCCGGAAACACGCAGCTGGTGCTCTGGCCATGATAGGTGATGAACGAGCATTAAAACCTTTAAAAGAAGCGTACCGGGATGAGAGATGGTACGTGAGGCTGCATATGGAAGAGGCCATCGATGAGATACTAGCTAAAAAAGGGGAATAAAAAATATTTATTTTCGTGGAATGCACCGGCTATTAATTGAATACGCCAACTATTAAATTACAACAGTTCACTCATCCGTTAAATCAAGTAGTGAATCCCTCATTTTCTCTATCTCATTTACACCCAGATGGCCCAGTTCAGATTTATAAACCAACAATTTCGAGTTTTTTATGGATTTTGAAAGGGGGATGGCTTCTATCTCTGGTGGGAAATACTGGTCACCTTCAATCCCAATCACCAGTGACTTAGCCTTGATTTTATCTAAATCATCCCTCACATCGAAGGATAAAGCTGCATTGTTCCTCCACACAATATCTCTGGCGTCTATTTCCATCCCTCCTGCACCATCCCCACTGAAAGCTTGATTTAATATATTCTTATCCCCAAATATCTTATGATAATAGGGTATGGTGAATGCGAAGAGGAACATGAATTTACTGACACTTTTAACTGCATCATGAGGATTTTCCTGGTAGTTACCATCCATGTAACCAGGATGGTCCTCTACGATACTGTTTTGAAACTGGAATATGGCCTGGTTCCTGCCTAAAACAGCCGGGCCAGTTACGATGTGAACCAGGAAATCCATATAATCAGGGTAACTCACACCCCACTCCAGGCTCTGAAATCCACCCATAGAAGTGCCGATAACACCCTTCAAATGGTTGATCTTCAATTCCTGTAGTAGATGGTACTGAGCGTTGACCATATCACCCACCGTGTACTGGGGGAAATCCACACCCAACCCTGAAGTGGAGGGGGCAGATGATCCTGGTGAACCGAGGCTGCTTGGGGATATTATGAAATACTTATCTTTATCGAAGGGTTCACCAGACCTGGTGAAATCCAGGAAACGCTTAAAAGAGGAGTAATCACCGGACCAGCCGTGTATAAAGAGCAGGCCATTTACTATTTTTCCGTCTGCATCCCTTCTGGCCTGGCCCGTGGTGAAATATTCCATGGTAAGTTCATCCAGTTTCTCACCAGACTGGAATTTGAAATCTTTTACGGTACAATAGGAAGGGTTTAAATCAGTTATATCTAAATCCATTACAGGCATCTCCCTAAATTTAATAAACTGTTATTCCTTAACTTAGTAAACCTTATTTTCTAATTAATAATCCTTATTTCCTTAAATTATAACCATTATTCCTCTTAACTTATCTCTTTCCCGTCCTCGTAGACATGGATACAGACCACTGGACAACTAAGTGCGGCATCTAAACAGCAGTCCGCGTCCTCGAGCTCTAATTCATCGTTGTCATCAACTCTTTTAGATCCTATCAGATGGGATAATCCTTCGTCGTCAAGTTCGAAATATTCTGGGCATTCATCTACACAGTTCTCACAGGAAGTGCATTTATCTTTCTCAATAACCACTTTATAGGGGGCCATATTCTTCACATGGTTTGTTTAATCCAATTCCTATTCTTTCCCAACACATTATCTAAATTCTACTTTTTACGCCAAATATATTCCATCTAAATTCTATTTTCATCCAGTAATTGTCTATCATTTAATTTGTATAAACACCATATTAATTTTGATGATAAATACGGGTATAAACCAGGAAAAAACCGCCCTGATACTGGTGGCCTTGGGAGCCTTCCTGATACCGTTTATGGGATCATCCCTGAACATCGCACTTCCCAGTATAGGGGATGATCTAACCAGCAGCCTGATCCTCTTAGGCTGGCTCCCCACGGTATTTGTACTGGCCAACGCGGCATTCCTGCTACCATTTGGTAAGTTAGCTGATATCCACGGCCGGAAAAGAATCTTCACCTATGGAGTGGCGATATACACTGCAGCCTCTCTATTAGCGGCCCTTTCGCCTACGATTCAATTTTTAATTTTAGGAAGCTTCCTCCAGGGACTGGGATGTGCACTGATCTTCGCCACAGGGACCGCTCTATTGAGTTCGGTTTACCCGGCCGACCATAGAGGCGCTGCCTTCGGATTTTTCATCACCGCCGTATATGTAGGGCTTTTTTTAGGTCCATATCTGGGTGGTTTTCTGGTTCAAAACCTGGGATGGAGGAGTATATTCTTCTTTAACGTCCCCCTGGGATTAATACTTTTAACCCTCATATTCTGGCGACTTAAAGGGGAATGGACCGGGGCCCCAGGTGTGAAGTTCGACTTACTTGGCTCTGCCATTTACATACCATCCCTGGCTGCCCTGCTGTACGGGTTCACCGACCTGGGAAACAGCATAGGGCAGATGATATTTATAGCGGGTGTGGTGGGATTTATCATATTCTTCTGGAAGGAGCGTGTATTTCCAGATCCTATCTTAAGACTGGAGGATTTGCTGAAGAGAGTTTCAGCTTCCTCTGCACTAGCACTGCTTTTTATTAACATATCCACCACAGCCATGTGGACCCTTTTAAGCTTATACTTCCAGGATCTACTGGGTTTAGAGCCCCAGATAACTGCTTTGATAGTATCTGTTGAGCCATTGATGGTGGCGCTTCTTTCACCGGTGGTGGGGCGGCTCTCTGATCAAAGGGAGAACAGGATATTCACAGTTTCAGGCATGTTCGTTACCACCACAGGATTACTTATTCTATCCACTCTCAACCTGACCACACCCCTGCAGATTACAATTCTGGGACTGGTTCTGGTGGGTGTGGGTATTGCCCTCTTCTCACCTCCTGCTACTAATACTTTTATGGGCAGCATGAAACAGGCCAACTATGGAATGGCCTCCGCCACACTTTCCACTATGATCTACTCCGGCCAGACACTCTCCCTGGGGATACTTCTCTTCATAATCTCCGGCTTCATGGGTAACGTTCAGGTAACACCTGCAAACTACCATTTATTCCTTTCCAGTTTAAGCATCGCTTTCTTGATCTTCGCATCTTTCAGTGGAGTGGGAGTGGTTATCAGTTTATTCATGAGCAAAAAAGCGGATTAATTGTAAACCAACCGAGCATATCCTTTGAAAGTTCTTATATAATAAGATTTATTACTCATGTAATATATAAGACTATGAAGGGGATTAACCATGACCGTTGTCAGGAAAAGAAGTGGTGATAAGGAACCATTCGATGAAGTAAAACTTAAAAGATCCATCCAGAAGGCAGGTATAGATGCCGGTTACAACTTAGATGATATTTCAGATGAAGTAGATGAGATAACAGGTAAGATATTGGAGATGGCCAACCAGAAAATTGAGATAAACTCGGATGCCATACGAGACCATATCCTAATGGAACTGGATGAAACCAAACCTTCCGTAGCTGAAGCATGGAGAAAGTTTGATGAGAAGTATAAAGGATCTGGATATCTGTAAGATAGTGTTTTGACTTTGGATTTGGGATCTATTACGTTAGTTTACTTTTTTTGAATTTTTATATATTTTGGAGTGTAAAGTTTATGAATTTTGAAGGAATCATCATTGGAATCGGGGCATTTTTAATCATAGAAATACTTCATCCTGTGTTATCAAAGCCGAATATTATATTGGAAAGAGAATTTGGCCTGTATTCCTTATTGGGGGATTTTTTTCATAGTGCTGTCTTTATTCATAGAAAGTGTAATAATTGCAGCGTTAATTGGTGTTTTGGGTTTTTCACTGTTGTGGGGTATACATGAACTTTTTAAACAGGAAGAAAGAGTTAAAAAGGGATGGTATCCCAAAAATATGAAAAGGCAATGATGAGAATTTTTATTCGGGGATTTCATCATCTATAGATTTTTTTTAGTTCATCAAACCATGCAGCCGCATGATCCATTCTGTATTTCATCTCCTGTTCTATCATACACATCTCTACCTCTATTTCCAACTTATCTGGATCCAATCTTTCAGGAACTACTCTTTTCTGCGCCAAGGGAATTAGAGATTTATAATTTTCAAAATATTCCTTCTCATAATACTCTTTAACGTATAGGTCTTCTCTTATTTCTATTATTTCCTCAATCTCTGCTCCTTGGGATTTTAAAAACCCGGATTTATACCTTTCAAGTATTACTTCTCTTTTTTCAGGTTCTAAATCGCTTATTCTAAACGTTATGATATATCCACCCTTCTCTTTGAGGTATTCCCAGCCTGTTATGTCCACAGTTTTTTCTTTCATTTTTACCATGATCATTGATTTGTTAACAAAAAATATAATAATTAATGGATAAAAATTAATACTTAGAGTTTGGGGTAAAGAGCATTTGAGTAATACTATTATATGGATATGATATGAAAAAAACTTGATATTGTTTTGAATTCAAATAATTTCATTGAAATAATATTCTCAATGGAAATATTTGGAAACGGGTCTATATACTTGATTTTAATTTTAAAATAGTCTGATTTCAGCTAGTAAAAACTATAGAAGTAACTGTCTGATTGTTTTATTTCAATCCTAAGATAGTCTGATGGTGATGTCCATAATAAATCAATATTACTTATATTACTCTGGCTATTGTTAAATAGTAATCGTTATTTATATATAAATTTCACTCATTAGTCAATAAAAAACGTATACATTCATATATTATTAATGACAACATGTATTTAAGATATAGCGTGGGCGTACTATGAATCAAAATTTGCTACTGATGACCGACAGCTATAAAGCATCACACTGGTTGTAATATCCAGAGGGGACCACAAAGATATGTTCTTAATAATTATATTGATGATATAAAACTGAAATATTTAGATTTTCAAGACATTAATCTCATAGTAATAGAAAAGTCCAAAGAGGCCAGTTCAATCTGATCCTATTTTTGCAGGAACTCTTTAACTTAATCCTCATGCTTCAAAGAATCACCTTCACAACAAAGTCTATCTTTTTGATTATTTATAATTTCAGAGACCTGGGGCACTGTTTGAGGCATTATAATAAACCTAATTCCTCTCTCAATTTTATGTCATCATCCCTATATTCATCAGGATCTTCAAAAACAACCTCGTGTGGGTCGAAATGTTCCGGATCAAATTCTCCTCCCAGCCATTCAATCATCTCTTTATATTCTTCATGATCAGGATCTTTAATGATTTTTAAAAGTTTATAATATCCTGGAACGCTTCCACAATCCTCAGGAGGACTGGCTCTTTTACCTTTGATACATACGGGATAGTTGACATCATCTTCACGGGGAAGTATCTTCTCCAGTTGTATTTTATGGTCCCAGTAATCTCCGAAATCGTAGACATAATTTGCCCGGGGATTAGCCGGGTTTAACCAGTCAGATATACTTGTCTCTTCTTCGGGAGTTTCTAAATCATCTTTTCGTCCGGTGAAGGGGTTGGTGACGTAAAATCCATGCAAATGGCCACCACACCAGTCCATGGCATTTTGAATGGCCACATGCAGATCATAGAATGTGTAGGTTTCGGGAACCTGTATACGGCGCCAGATTGGCGGTCGGATGTCAGCAAGGTCAATTCGGAATTGATAAACATATCTGAAGTTCTTTTTCATTATTTTATCCCACCAGCCAAATTCATCGGGAAATTTACGGTAGTTCTCCTCAAACCAGTTTAAAACCATATCAATAAAGTATCCATCATCGGTTAGAAACTTTTCATCAAACTCCTGATGTGTCATGTTCATTCTGATTGAGAGAATGGCTATTCTAGCACCTATATCATCATCAGGGTCCATATTGAGGAGTCTTCGAAGTAAATCCAGTGCCTGCTCTGTTTCATCTGCTTCCCATAGTGAAATGGCTTTATGATAAATACTGTTAACAATGTGCTTATTTTCTTTCCGCATAGAATCCAGTTTTTCTGGCCATTCTCCATCATCATCGATAATTAAGTCCAGTGCTCTTTTGTAAGCCTCATCCAACATTTTTATTGCTTCGGGCAAATCTCCTTCTTCATTCAGTATAAAATAAAGCTGGATATAGGTATTCAAATAATCAGGATCCTTTCTCGTGAGTTTTTTTAACTCTGTTTTCATCCTTAAATTGTCATAATCCTTTTCAAGTAAATTATTGAACTCATCCCTAACGTCTCTTTTCTTATCCAGAAATTCTTGTTTTTTAACGGATTTATCATTAAACAGGGTGATTTGCTTTGTAGGTGTGTATTTGTTATTTTGAGCACTTCTTGGGTTTTCATCAAGAATTTCTACAGGTATATCTGCATCAGTTACTGCAGGTGGTTTTTCCTCAAGTGATGCATCCAGTTGTTCTTCAAGTAAAGCTTTAAATGATTCGTCTTTCAATAAATCAGAGAGTGATTCATTATCTAAAATATCTAAAATATCTAAATACGAGTCACTTTCCAGCATATTTTTGAATTCATCATTTTTCATCAGAACTCCCAGAATATCATCCATCAGGTCCTGATCAAAATTCGTAAATTCATCCTGGATTTCTTCTGTGACCTCCAGGTCATCTTCCAGTGAAAGTTCGATTCCCAGTTGTGAGGTGATGGGTTTAATTACCTGGTAAATTTCCTCTTTTTTAACCAGAATCTTCTGTGGTAGTGATTCTTTTTGATGGTTGATCTGCTGGAATGTTTCTAGAAATGTGGAGATCCATTCATCAGGTCCAATTATGCCCGTATTCAATATAAGACCGGTGTCTCGGTCTGCCCAGGTTATATACTTTGGAAAATATGGCCTTTCATCCCCTTCCTGTACCACTTCAAGTAAAGTTAGGTAGTCTGCTTCCCAAACACCATCATGTTTTAGTTTCAGCAGATCATCCAGAATATCATCTTCTACATATTCTACAGGTATTTCTCTTTCATTGTCAAATTTCCCGGGATCTAACCATCTATCCTCCCATTTGAAACCATTATTTGTCTTTTCAGCTTCTCTGACTAAAATTTTAGGCTTATCAGGATGGTTTAATATAGCGGGATTTTCCTTAAAGCTTTTGCAGACTTCGATGGCCTGTTCCAGTGCAACTGTTAGAAATTTTATTTCTTTACGAGTGAGGTACCATGGATAGTAACCTGGAAGATAACTTCTGAATAATGGCCATTGGTTACGTCCTCTGAATCTTAATCCCAGTGTCCTTATTATTTCATAATCTGGCTTTTTTATATCTTCTCGGTTTTCAAAGGATGCCATGAGACATTTTTGACTATATAATGTTTCGGGGAAATCTGGTACAATTTCACCGGATAGCATACTTGAAAGGTTATCTAATCCCTCTCTACCCAGGTAAACTCCCAGTGCAAAATGTTCCCCTGCCCTGCCCATCACACAGCAGTAACCAATTTCACCGGTCTCCGGATTTTGAACTCCGAATATATCAGAATCATACATCCATTCCCAGGGTTTTAATTTCTTAAACTTTACTGCTGCAGAATATAAATCTTTCCATTGGCTAATAGACGGTGCATCATCTTTCATTTAATCATCTACCTGTATTATTTTTGGTGAGTAATCTATATAATCCCTTTACAGATTCTGGAAAGCTCTATCTGAACTGTCTCTTGACATTCTACCCAGAACCTTATTTCTGGCTCGCTCTGGTGATCTTCCTGGGATTTCGAGAAGCCAGTATTCCAGGTCATTTTATGGTGCGAGGTGTTTTGTAACAGTTTGCTGCTGATTTTCTTGGACATTATTTATTCCCTTCCCGGTATGAGATTTACTGGTTTATTTAATTTAAATGTTCTTCTGGTTATCAAAAAGTATTAATACAAATAATTAATATTGAGAATTTCAATTTTCCTACTTTTTATTTTTTAGTTTTTTGTTCTTGAATTTTTTAATTTTTATATTTTACTTATTTGTGGGCTTTATTCTTGTTTTTTTGGCTTTTAGGGTTGTTTTTATGGTTAATTAATGATAGCGTTCGCTAGGTGGGCTGTTTTTTTTGGAGGGTGTTGAGTTGTAGTAGGTTGTAGCTGAAGCATGAGAAGATGTTTTTAGTGTGTGTTCGTAGTGTGGTGGTGACTAATTGGTGGCCGGACTTGAATATGTTTTTAATTACGGCGTAGGGTCGTTCTCCTGGTGCTCTTTTGCTGGAGATTCTTTTGTTGCGATTTTTTTGTTTTTTCGTTATGGGGTGTCCGCGTACGCTTCGGTCCATGGTGGCGTTATAACCTTTGTACGGTGCTCCGAAGTATCCGCGGTCTCGGTAAGCAACTTCACCCGGCTGGCTGAGGTCGACTTGGCTGTCATGAACCTCAGCAGTTGTGGTTTCAAGTCTACGTATCAAACCATAATCCATATCGGTTAATGTATGTAGTTTATGGCCGAAATAGGATTTTGCATGTTTTTTAGTCCATTCGCCGTCTTTGTTGCGTCGTGTTTTAGCTTCGGGTCCGCGTGGTTCATTCACTCTTTGGTGGCCAGGATCAGCTGTAATGAATGTGGCATCTTGAATAACACCTTCTTTAACCTTTAAACCCTTAGTATCTATTTGTCTTTGCAGTTCTTCCCATATTTTCTCGTCTTTTCCNNCAGGGAATCCTAAAAACTTCTGAAACGATATCCGATCGTTAGCTTGTCTTTCAAGCTCAGGATCCGATAAACCATACCACGCTTGCAAAACCAACATCTTAACCATGACTACTTCATCATTATTAGGCCTACCACCCTTTTTCGTGTGATTATCATACATTTCCCCAACAATAGGCCTGAAACACTCCCAATCAATCAAGGGATCAATCTCAGCCAATCTATCACCCAATTCTTGAACACGCGCATACTGTTTATTCAAGAAATAATGCTCAAACGACTTCATAATACTTCTATAAGCATAATACTATATAAATATTTGTGTTTACCAAATTAAACAGATTAAATCACGAATTCAAATATATAAAAAATTTAAAATATCCAAAGATCAAACAGTAAATCGAAATTCTCTATTAATTTTCTTTAAGCTTGTTACGCTGAAGTAAGAATCTAAAATGAATCAAAGAAGTGAAGAAAAGTAATCTTCCCAAAAGAATACTATCTCAAAAATGGGATTGTTAAAAATTTGGGGGTTTTTGAAGTTTGTGTTTTGATAAATAATATTTTTTATTTTTGTTTTAAATTCTTATTTGTCTAAATAGAAATCTAAAAACTTTTATAATAAGTGGAGCATAGTATTTTTTATGGTTAAAAGAAAAACACTTGCTCCAATGGATAATTTATTTGATCAGGGTTATAAACTTTCTTATTTTTGTGGAGGTTTATCCAAATATGAATAAAATCAGTCAAAAATGAATTTAACGTGTCTAAAACGTTGGTATAAAAAGGGATGTTTTTCATATTGAGATGTTAACCGTGTTGTCCTAGTTGTTTCACTAAATCTGTGATTAAAAATGGAGTTAAAAAAAAGGAACGCTCTATTTTCATGATAAAAATATGCTGTGAAAAAATATAACTACTTTGAATTTATATTTTCAATGGTTATTAAAAATGATTTTGTGGAACAAAACTTTCAAAAAGGTTTTCAGACTGTTGTTTCTTGATGTACGTAAAAAGTTTGATGTAAGTCCTGGGGACATTTTTGGAATAGTTAAATTTAACGGTTTAGAAGACCATATATAATTATTTGTCAAATATACAAATGTATTTTTAAAAACAAATCTACAAAACTCCTACAAACTACATAAAAACAAAATAAAAATCAATATTTCAAAGAAAAAAAATCTAAGGGGCTAAATAATTAAATGTTATTCCATTCTGGATATAAGAAAGATTTTTTGGGGTTGAAGTAGAATTATTATAGTTAATACTAGTAAATGCAAGAAATGTTAAAATCGCAATGAAAACTAAAATGGCTATAACTAAAAATAGTAACATTTCTATTCTTAGATACAGATTCTGTAAGAGATTTTCCACAATTCTTACAAAAATTACCTTCTTCTCTAAGTTCAACTCCACATTCTGGACAATTCATATTTGATTACCCTTTTAACAACCAAAATATTTTTAATTTTTTTAGGAATTTTATGATAGGAATTTGAAGCTGTTTATTATCTGATTAAAGGTGGGCCTTTCCTTTTCAAAGTGGTCTATTTTATCTACTCCTACTAGTGCAAAATATTGTGCACCTGTTGATTTTTCTACTAGAACCATCTGTTGAGTTATCGTTTGCCCTTGATAGATGATTTCATATGCTGGTAATCCATTGACTGTTCTACTTTGTTCAGATAGAATTGTATATCCATCCTTGGTCATTCCACTTTTGGATGTTGAAACATATTCTGCTAAGCTTTTATGTCCATATTTAGATTCATTATACACACTAAAATCAGGATAGCTTGAAAACCCGACAATCGCCATGGTATTCGCTGAATTCGGTAAAACATCCCAGCTAGAAGGATACTGGAAATAGATAATACCATTGGAGAAAGTCTTATAGGATGAACCGCTTTGAGTTGTTTGCGAAGGACTATCGCTAACATCAGCCGTAGTATTGTTCACAGCGGTATTACCAGTTGGATTATTTTGATTTTTCATCAGCATCATACCAGAAACCAGACCTAATCCTGCTACTAAAACTATCATGACGACAATTAACATCTTAGTTGAAGTGAGCATGCCACTCGTTTCTTTTAATTTTGTCCCGCATTTTTCGCAGAATTCAGCATCTGCATCATTCTGATGTCCACAATTTTGGCATTTCAAAAAGTTACACCTTCAATTTTTAATTATTTTTTAGATATAACCACAACCATCACAATTGTAGCAGGTTATCTCATATGTATCACTAGTACGGCCGCGGGTATAATCGTTTACAGTTATAACACCAGTCCCATCACAATAAGGACAAATTGTATCACCAACTGTGTTAGAAACACTGTTTCCGCCATTATCTTGTTGAGAATTTTGATAATTATTATTCGTGTTTGTTTGTTGGTTATAATTGGATGGTAAGTTTTGTTCTTTGTAAATTATGTCTCCTGTTTTCGCGTTAATTATTATTCCACCAATTGAATACCCCTTATAGTAATAATAGCAGACATATATCGCTTGACCTTCTTTATTCTTCATTAGAATAGGTTCACTTACCGAAACACCAGTGGCGGCATTTTGAATAGCTATTGATTTGGCCTTATCGAAAGTAATATAGTCGGAACTATAAGGAATATTAGTTCCGTTTTGTATTGTTTGATTTAAAACTGTTGAATTATTAGCAGGAATCTGATTATTCATCATATACATGCCATATACTACACCTATACCTAAAACGAGAACAGCCACTACTACAATTAAAGCTTTGGTAGAGTTTGGCATGCCTCCTGCTCCTATCAATTTCTTACCACAATTTTCACAAAATGTTGCATTAGTATCATTTTCATGTCCGCAATTTGGGCATTTCATTTTGTACCTCCTTTAATCCATGAGCCTAAAGCTCCTCCTCCCATACCTCCAAAGAATATGGTTATTATGATTAATATTCCTTTAAGAATGAGAAAGATGTTTTCCTGTGAAAATGGTAAAGTGGGAGTTGTGGTAACATTTGAAGCTGCTGAAGGTCCGTACGAACTAAATGCACTTGCCATGGCTGAACTAATTCCTATTACAATTAGTAAATATCCGCCGATGATAAATCCTATAATTATGAAAGCTACTAAGCTTAAAACTGCACCGTTTATTAACCCTTCGTTTATTTTTGGATTTCCTAGAATTCCAGTGGTAATGCCTCCTAAAAACAGCGCAGCAAAAAGTATTAAGAATAAGTAGAAAGTTGTATCCATAGTTTTGGAAATAATGACTACCCCAAAAAAACTGGAACCGACTAAAAGGACTATAACGGAAACAATCAATCCAATGAAAACCGATAAAATATTAATTTTTTCATTGATTCTATTTATAAAATCTTTTTCTTCAGTAAAATTTTTTCCACACATCTTACAGAACTGAGCATCTTTATTTATTTCAGAACCACAGAATTTGCAATAAGCTTTTCTTGATTCCCCGTTGTCAACCATTTATAACCACTGGTTAGTTTTTAGTTTTTAATAAATAAAATCAATTGTGATTACAATCAAATAGAAAACCTTTTATGCGAAAATGCAATTTTCGTGATTTACGTCACCGTTTATTCAAGAACCAGATGCTCATATTCCTTAAAATATCTGTTTATTTAATCTGAATTAGTCATTAAGTTATCTATTGATCGCAGTTATTCATTACGAAAGTAATGCAAAGAGCATATATTTATCAAGTTTAGTATGCATGCCAGTATTAATTTTGCCTAATTTTAAGAGGTTTTTTACTTTTAAATAAAAACATATTTATAGTTTAAAATTTTATACATTTAGAAATTACTCTACAAAAGAGGTGAGTATGCTGTCAAATCAGACTATTTTAGGATTGAAATGTAAGGAATCCTGGGAGATCAGTCGTCAGGACGTGGTGCTCAAATCAGACTATTTTAGGACATTTTAAATGGATGGAAAATGTTGTAACTGTTGAAGATGTGTTTAAAAATTCGTAAGATAAAGTTATTATTAGACAGCACTTTGTTTATCAATAAAACAAAACTACCTCTTTTTCTGCCGCCACTCTTTCCTGTTCCTAAGATACCGGTAATAGATAAAAATCCGTTCGGAGATCATGGTGGATACGCTTATCATTAAAAATAGTGACAAAATGAGGCTGGAACTTAAACCCCATTGATTCAATGTATCCTGCCCATAGAGTTTGGCCAGGATGACTAAAAACCAGAGACTCATAGCTATAAATGATCCGCGCATCAACAGAGAGCCGTCTTTCCCTATCTTCAGTTTGGTGAGTCTGGCTATGATCATCCCCAGTAGCAGTCCAAAAACACCACCACCGAATAGTACGATGGTGTTGAAGAGGGGGCCCTGCAGCTCCACGGTAACAAAGAGGAAGGTCACGATGAGCATCAACCCGGGGACTATCATGGATCGCCAGAAATGGAATTTGCGCTGGCGTAGCTGGAAGAGTAGGAATATGACTATTATGATCAGTACGACTTGGTTAAAGGTTAAGTCACTAAGTTGCATGGTTTTTGAACCTGTTTTTTTTGGAATTAATTTGAGAAGTTCATCTAATTATCAGTCCATAGTTTATAAAGATGACTTAACTATATTAAGTTTAGGTGTAGTTTATGGCGGGTGAGGGAAGAAATCATATCTTGCTGGTTCTTTTTATTGGGGTGCTTATGGGAGCCCTGGATATAGCCATAGTGGGACCGGCCCTACCAGCCATAGGAGAATATTTCACGGTGGATACCAGGAACCTCACCTGGATATACACTATCTATGTACTGTTTTTCATGGTGGGCACTCCATTAATGGCCAAACTATCCGATCGGATGGGCAGGCGGTTTATCTATATTCTGGACGTGGCCCTATTTGGGGTTGGTTCTTTCATCACCGCTACTTCACCATCGTTAGAAATTCTCCTTTTAGGCAGGGCCATACAGGGCCTGGGCGCTGGGGGAATATTCCCGGTGGCCAGTGCTTTTATAGGGGATATCTTCCCACCGGAAAAAAGGGGAGGGGCACTTGGTACCATAGGGGCTGTCTTCGGTATAGCCTATCTCATAGGTCCCATCCTGGGTGGTTTGATTATCAGTTACGGCTGGCAGTGGTTATTTGCAATCAACATACCAGTTGCCATCCTAGTGGTCATCTTAAGCTTCCTCGTTTTACCGGAAACCAGCCGGACAGACGGCAAACACTTCGACTGGCCAGGGATGTTAACATTGGCCGGTGCACTGGGTGGCCTGACCTATGCAATAAACCATATCAACACCGAAGAGTTGCTGGCCAGCATATCATCCTTAGAGGTCTGGCCATTTTTAGTCCTATTCCTATTGTTCATCATAATATTTTGGAAGATGGAGGAAAGGGCTCAGGATCCCATTATAAGAATAAATCTGTTTAAAAATCTCCAAATAACTTTAGTCAGCTTAATCTCTATTTTCTCAGGTTTAAATGAGGCAGGACTGATATTTATACCTGCCTTTGCCATCGTTGCCCTGGGCTTTAACAATGCCATGGCCAGTCTGATGCTCCTACCTGTGGTGGTGGCCATGGCCATCGGAGCGCCCACTATAGGCCGGATCCTGGATAAGATAGGGTCTAAAATTTTAATGGTAACTGGGGGAGTAATGTTAGCCGTTGGACTCTTCATATTTGGCTTCTACGGCTACCAGTTTCATTACTTCATCTTATCCGGGATATTTATAGGTGTGGGGCTTTCGGCACTCCTGGGTGCGCCTGTCCGGTTCATCATGCTCAATGAGTTCCCGGTATCTGAAAGGGCCGCCGGGCAGGGTTTGATAAATATAAACAGCAGCACCGGCCAATTAATAGGGGGGGCCCTTATAGGGGCAATAATAGCATCCATGGGTGGTGATGTAAGTGCTTATGGATTTGCCTATATCTGCCTGGCTATCTCGGCTGTTATACTTACTTTCCTGGCCACTGGACTCAAGGGAAGGAGTGCTGAGCTGGAGATGATGAAGTAACTCCCATTGTTCCATCAGTTATTTAAATAAAACCTACAAACCTCTTTGTTGATGAATAAAACACACTCTTCTACCCGTTGGTAAAATGGAACTTCCACTTCTACCAGTTGCTTTAAGGAAGATATTACCTTGATTCTTGGCTGTTTTCCCCAAATTAAGTAGATTATTCTCTTAAACTTTTCTGTAATTTTTTATATAAATTTAAATATGACTAATTACAGATCATAAACCCCAAATCCGAATTTATAAATATACGGAGGAGGTATAACGAAACGGAAAATGTTGGTAGGGTTATTATTTTTTTTAGGATTAGCCCTGACCTTAAATACAGGAATTATTTTCGCAGCAGAAAATTCAACTGGAAATAGTTCAACTACAAGTTCAACCTACGGGTTAACCAGCACAGCCTCAACTAACACTACGAGTTTAGCTGCTGGATCACAAACAGAAAAGCAAAAAGCGGCTGGAACTCCTAAAACCATTAAAGTACTCATTTACAGTGGAACATATGCAGGTACTGGAGGTGTCAGTGGAATAAAACAGGCACTGAACTATGCAAACGCCAACAATGTAGTACCAAACGTGGTTTTCACCTATGCTACTTCTACCAGGATAACCTCAACCACTCTGACCGGGTATGACGTACTGGCCATGCCCGGCGGAAGTGGAGGTTACTATTACCTGAACAGTGGCAGTATAAGTGGTTCTGCTATAAAGAATTTCGTGGCCAATGGCGGAGGTTATCTGGGGATCTGTGCCGGTGCATACTCTGCAGCTGCACGTACCGATGGATACTACAACGGATGGGGAATAGCACCCCACGTATACGCTAAAGCTGTGAGTTATATCGGGGACTTACCCATTCAGATTACCAGTGCTGGATCGCAGGTTTTAGGAACCAGCGGTACCACGTCCATATACCATTGCAATGGGGCAGCCATGTACGTAAGTGGAAAGGCAGTGACATTCGCCACCTACAGCGACAGCAAAACCGGATATAAAGGTTACGCAGCCATTGTAGGCGATTATTATGGTAACGGAAGGACGGTTCTATGCGGACCTCACCCCGAATTATCATCAAATGTACCTACCTATGTATCAAAACTCATCTACTGGGCAGCAGGCGGTTCGTCCAGTTCAACTCCAACCACCACCCTCACTGTGAGTCAGGTGGCGCAAGCAGCAAGCAGGGTGAAAGCCTTCTTTGAGACCAACAAAAGATTACCCAACTATGTAACCACAACCGCAGGGCAGATATCCATGCCTAAATTTTTAAATCTAATGGCTACCGCAACAACCCAGGCAAACAGCGGCTCAACAGCTGCCATAAAAGTTACCAGTGTAAACGGTGCTTCCAGTTGGACAGGAACTTATAAAAATGGCAATATACAAAAGTCAGAAATCTTATCCATGGCTCAAAGAATTAAATCATTCATCAGCACTAATGGTCGGGCACCCAACTACGTGTCCACCAGTCTTGGAAATATCAGTTACAATTCAGTTATCTACATGTTCAGTAAGATTATGGCCTTTTACAGTACCAATAAGAGATTGCCTAACTTCGTTTCCATGTGAATTTATTAAAAAACTTTTTCCTTTTTCTTTTTTTCTGAGTTTAGAGTTCTGGTTTATTTGAAGATGATATCTTTTTCTTGCAATACGCTCCTTATGCTAATTTCGCACTATAAAAATCCACAAAGGTGAAGATCATCACATAAGTTCATGAAATACTAATTATATTGTGAGATAGAAGTAAAAAACAGGATAAGATGACAGGCGAGGTTTTTTTTTTGCTTTTGGATTTGTCTTGGGTAAAAAAAGCAAAAATATAGTTCCCGCCCATCACCCATTATTTTATTTCATTAAATATTTATAAAATTTTATCTTAAATGGATATTTTAGATGATCGTTAAAATATGGAAAAATAAAAAAAATTGAATTTTCGGGGGGAATAAAAAAATAGAATCTCAGGGGAAATAAAAAAAGTAGGATACTTTTTACATTGAAACGTAGTTGGGCAGTCGTTTATTGATTTTATAGAAGTTCATTATTTTACTGTACATGTAGACATATTTTGAAAAGGATATATTACCTAGAGGTGTAATCAGAAAATTCGGTACTCTACCATTTTTACCTATAAAGTCAATGAGGCCTTTGGCAATACTCACATAATTAGCTTTCTTTATATTTCCTTTTCTATAACTTCCTGATGGTTTTGGGGCGGATTTAACGCTTCTTATTGTTATGGAAGCTACAGAACCACTGTTCGCATTTACAACACCTTTGGCTAGAAGGTATGCAAACTGGGACATGGATACTTTATTGCCGTTTATGGTCACACTCCTGGGTAAAACCTTATTTTTCTCATAATAAGCTTTTACAGTAGCAGCAGCGACTGCAATCTGCGCATTACTTACCATGTTTTTGGGATCTGGTCTGGTCTTATTGGCGGCCCAGACCACCATATTGGCCACGACTTTAGGCAGCTGTGGATCAAGTTCAGGATGGGGTCCGCTCAGGACCACTCGTCCTTTGCCATAGTAATCGCCTACAATAGCAGCCATACCCTTAGAATTGATGATGTTATCGGCGTAGGTGGCGAAGATCAAAGCCGGACTGCTTGCATACATCGCAGGCCCGTTGTAATGGGCCATGGTCACGGTGCCCGTGGTATTTAAGACTTGCTGGCCTTTAGAAGTGATCTTCACTGTTAAATCTCCCTCATGATTAGGATGCGTAGCTCTAACATGAGGTGCCAGTCCCCAGCCATAGTAATATTCATATACCCGATAAGTTCCCGCGTATGCTCCAGCACAGATCCCCAGGTAGCCTTTACCACTTTTCACGAAGTTCTTTATGGCAGTGGCGCTTAAAGCGCTGCTGTGCATATAGTTATATCCTGAGGTTCCCCCGGGCATGGCCAGTACATCATACCCGGAAAGTGTTGCAGAGTTAATCACCGTTGAAGTGCCGTAAGTGAAGGTATATCCTGGTACTAACTTTTTACTATTGGCAGTGCTTAGTGAGGTTTTGATCCCATTTACACAGCTATAAGCAGTCTGGTTACCGTTGTAGATCAGCACCTTTATATTGATAATTGTTCCACTGGAACCAGCCGCGTAATTTTTAGTTGTATTGGTGGTTAAATTAGTTGTTTTGTTAAGAGATGCATTTGAAGCGGCAAAACCAGCATTTAAAGTCACAAGTAAAACCAGGAATATAAGTAATACCATTATTTTTCTAATATTATTAATAGAAATCTCCTCCGCATTCACAAATTCATGTTATGACATTACAAGAATATTATTTGAACTTTTTAATATATAAAATTTTTCCAATATTAGTTTTTAAGGGAATGAAAGCCTTAAATAAAATGAAGGGATGAAATATTCCTTAAATGACCAAAGGAAATCTTTAAAAATTAGATGACTAAAATTAATAAGATAGAAGCCATATAATACTAAATGGTGATAAAATGGAAAAAACCCTGGAAAATTTAACAAAGGCATTTATAGGAGAAAGTCAGGCTAGGAATAGATACACTTTCTATTCAAAACAGGCTACGGCTGAGGGATATCCCCAGATCTCTGAGATCTTTTTAGAAACAGCAGATAATGAACGGGAACATGCCAAATGGCTTTTTAAAATGATCCAGGACCTTAAAGAGGGGGAACTGGATGAGATGGAGGTGGGTGCCCTTTCACCCTTAACCCTGGGCACAACCGTCAATAACCTGAGGGCGGCCATCGCCGGGGAACACTATGAAAACAGCGAGATGTACCCAGAATTCGCTGATGTCGCTGAAGAAGAAGGTTTAATAGAAGTGTCCGATCGTCTCTGGTCCATAGCACATGCCGAGGAACACCATGAGGACCGTTACAAGAAACTCCTGGAACAGGTGGAAGCAGGAACCCTGTTCAGGAAGAGGGAAGAAGTGGAATGGACCTGTATAAAATGTGGTTACACCTACAAAGGCACGGAACCACCAGCAAAATGCCCCGCCTGTGACCATGCCCGGATATACTTCAAGTTGTACGATGAAAAATACTGAAAAGGATCAAAAATATTGAAGAGGATTACAATGACTGAAAAAGAAGAAATTTATCGCTGTAACATCTGTGGCAACATAGTAGAAGTCTTCCACATCGGCACCGGAAAACTGGAATGCTGCCAGAACCCCATGGAACTACTGGAAGAAAGGAAAGAGGGTATGGGAGCTGAAAAACACATACCTGTTCTGGAAGAAACCGATGAAGGAGTTAAGGTAAAGGTAGGGTCCCTACCCCATCCCATGGAGGAAAACCACTGCATCGAGTGGGTGGAAGTAGTAGCAGGCGATCAGGTTCACCGGAAGGTCTTAAAACCAGGAGACGCTCCAGAAGCTGAATTCAAGCTGAAACTGGATGATATAAGTCAAATAGTGGTAAGGGAATACTGCAGCATCCATGGTCTATGGAGATCGTGAAGCTAGTAATGGGGAAAACTTTTCTTCACCCCTCTTTTTTGTTGATCTTTGTTACAACAAATCTTTAACCAGTATTTTATTCAACAAACCTTAAACAATAATTTAATAAAAATATTTTTATTTAATAACACATAATTTAACGCAATACTTTTAATTAACCATAACAAATTAGTTAACATAATAATTAACTATTTTATAGATAACTTATGATCTAAATTTAAAGTTGTCTTAGAGTGAAAAATATGAATAGGATTTTGGTTGTCGCTGTAATACTCGCAGTAGTGTTTCTATCCGGATGTATAGGGTCGGAAATAAGTAATATAAATGATATGGCCAGCACCATAAACGTACATCTGAAGAAGGGAGATGACTTCTACAATCGATCCGCAGTCAATGCTAACAGGATGTCTCTAAATCAGGCTTTGACAGATAGTAACAGTGCTATGGATGAATATTCACTGGCCCAGACATCTGCACAGTCCGCCCTGACTTCAGCTAAAAATACCAACGATGGAATATTCATAGATTACATACAAAACGCACTCCTGGAGATACAGGCTAAGATGAACGCTACATCGGAGCTAAACACAGCCATAAAATTGTTACAGAACAACCAGACCACCAGTGCCAACACCCACCTGCTGGCGGCCAATAATTACATGAACCATGCCCAGCAATACAAAGCGAACCGGGACGAGATAGTGAGACAGAATCCCACCAAGTTCAAGTAGATATATTTAATCATGTAGATAATTATTATCATCAAAATAGAAAATCCTAATTTCACAAATCCACTTTTTTAATAGATTTTCACTAAATATCATATTATTTTTTGAGGCTAAAAATGAAGAGAACATGTCCAGAATGTAAAGGAAAAGGATACCAAGTATTAAGCTATAAGATCTGTGAAAACTGCCATGGAACCGGAGTAAAAAGCCAGTTAAATGTGAAAGACCATGTGAAGGGCATATCCAGTCAGGCCCGGGAGAGATTTGAACTGGACGAAGACCAGGAAGTGCCCTGCAGCACCTGTAAAGGTAAGGGTGAAATCGAAGTCAGGAAAACATGCACGGAATGCTCCGGTGAAGGTGAAATAAACCATTGCAGGAAATGTGGGAAACCCATAAAATCAGGTGACTACTGCCAGGACTGCCAGGAAGAAAAACCAGTAGTCTATATTCTACCGGGAAACGCGGAAGTTGAGGATGTGGAGCTGGGAGGAAATTACAAGGGAACCGTAAGCCGGGTGGAAAACTACGGAGTCTTCGTGAGTCTAGCCAAAAACCTATACGGCCTGCTCCGTACGAGCTCATCTACCAAAGGTAAGGGAGATGAAATCATAGTGAAGGTAACCGGTGCTAAACAGAGAAGGGGAGAACTGGAGATAACCTCCTCCAAAGTAAAAGATAACTACGAACTGGTTAAAGTAAAGAGGAACATAGCACGTACCAGGATCGGGGATATCACCACCAAATCCATGGGCAAAACAGTCCGGCTGGTAGGTGAGATAATACAGATACAGCAGACCAGCGGCCCCACCATATTCACGGTATCTGATGAGACAGGTACCACCTGGGTAGCTGCCTTCGACCAGCCGGGCATCCGGGTCTACCCCCACCTGAACATGGGGAACATCGTAGAGGTAACCGGGGAAGTCTCCCTGCACAGTGGTAAGATACAGATCGAATCAGAATCCATCGAACGCCTCCACGGACCAGAATCCCAGGAAGCAAGACAGCGCATCGACGAGGCCATAGATAAGAAGGCAGAACCAGAGGGAACTGAATTTTTAATAGAAAGCAGGGTCTTAAACGATTTAAAGGAACCCATGCGCAGAGCAGCGAAGGCCATAAGAAGAGCTGTTTTAGACGGCCGGTCTATACTGGTAAGGCACCATGCCGATGCAGATGGGATATGCGCCGGTGTGGCCATTGAAAAGGCAGTGGTCCCCCTCTTAAAAGATATGAACAATAGCAACGATGCAGAATGGCACTTCTTTAAAAGAGCACCCAGCAAAGCACCCTTCTATGAACTGGAGGATGTGGTGAAGGACCTATCCTTCGCACTGGAAGATCTGGAAAGACACGGCCAGAAACTACCCCTGCTGGTGCTTATGGATAATGGATCAACAGAAGAGGATATTCTGGCTTTAATGAAGGTTAAGATCTACGACATCGAGGTGGTGGTGGTGGACCACCATTATCCGGGAGTTGTGGAAGATGGGAAAGTCGCAGTGGATGAATACGTGGACGTCCATGTCAACCCCTACCTGGTTGATGGGGATTCCAACATCACCGCCGGGGCCCTGGCAGTGGAACTGGCCGGGATGATCAACCCGGAAGTAAAGGACAGACTCTTGCATTTACCAGGTATCGCAGCGGTAGGTGACCATGCCCGATCGGAAGAAGCTGAGAAGTATATCCAGATCGCAGCGGAGAAGGGCTACGATGCAGATGACCTGGAGAAGATAGCAAGTTCCATAGACTTCGAAGCCTTCTACCTGAGATTTATGAATGGACGGGGAATTATAGATACCATATTGGGCCTGGGAAACCGGGAAAAACACCAGAAACTGGTGGACGCCCTCTACAAGGAGCTCCACAAACGTGTGGAATGGCAGCTTAAGGCGGCCATGCCCAACCTTAAAACCCAGAAACTTGAAAACGGGATAATCTTCAGTGTACTGGATGTGGAGAAATACGCCCATAAATTCACCTTCCCTGCCCCGGGGAAGACCTGTGGCTACGTCCATGACCAGATGGTGCAGAAGTACGGTGAAGAAGTGCCCATTATAACCTTAGCTTATGGGCCGGACTTTGGTGTGATCAGGGCAACTGATGCCGTGAATGAGATCTTCGGCTTCAACCTCAACACCATAATATCCAAGTTGATGGTGGAAATACCGGAAGCAGGTGTTGATGGGGGAGGCCATGAATGCGCTGGATCCTTGAAGTTCGTGGAAGGATTGTCCAAGGAAGTATTACAAGGCTTTGCCAGGGAAGTAGTGGCCTTGAAGAAATAGGTTTTTGGTAAAGATTTACACAGTATAGATACACCCTATTTCAGCTTATTTCAACTTAAACTGGATACTCGGGTCCTGGAGTAATTACTTGTTATTGAATTTGAAAATTGTAATATGATCTAATTCTTTTCTGGATTGATATAATTATTAGTGTGGAGTTAAGGGGTACTGATATAAAATAATCGTAAAATTCTAGAATTATTTGGCAAATTGGATACATATCTAGGTAAAAAAACGATAAATATATATATAATGGTTCTCTTATAATCTAGCGAGGTGATAAATATGGCTGAATTACCAATTGCTCCAGTAGGAAGAATCTTAAAAAATGCAGGTGCAGAAAGAGTCAGTGAAGACGCAGTTAATGCTCTGGCCAAATTCCTAGAAGAAAAAGGTGAAAACATATCCAGAGAAGCTGTAAAAGTCGCAAAACACGCTGGACGAAAAACTGTCAAAGCCGCTGACATAGAAATAAGCGCTTAAATTTGCTTATTTTTATTTATTTTATTTTTTATCTAAGAAATTTAGAAATATATTAGTAAAAGTTATTATTTTTTTATTCTAGATGGTTTCTTGAGTCCAGATGGGGATTTCTTTCCATTTGGCCTTGAATCCGGCCAGTGTTTTTGTTATCTGGCCCGCGTTTTGACTGTCTATAAGGAGCACTCCCTTACCAATTCGTTTGGCATGTAACTTCTCCACCAAGCCAGAGTAGTATTTCTTTTTCCTTACACCCTTCTGCAGGTAGGTGGAAACACCACCGAAGAGAGCCCTGTTTAATTTGCTTCGCTCGTTCTGTTTTAAATCAGTGGTATCATAGGATATGAGCATCTGGGACTTAAGTTCCAGATCATCTAAAGCCAGAACTACAGGATTACCCTGCAACAGGATCCCTTCACCGGACAATGCATTTATAATCTCGGGGTTATCTTTCAACTCATCGAGTGTGAGGTGGTGCAGTCTAAACCGGTCTGTAGCCAGGTACCTGACCCACTTCATTATCTCCCTATCCTTTTTAGAATAAATAATGGCCATATCTATTTTAGAATCCTTAGGTACCTTTTCACCAGATGCCAGAGGACCAAAAAGCACTACGGATTGTATACCTGGGAAATTCTTTATATTTTCTGATAGTTCAACAGCAGATTCAAAGGACATTTAAGCTCCAAAAAAATTATTTTTTGTTTATTAATATAACAAGGATTAATAAAAAGCTTACCATTTTTTAGTATCTCAAATAAAAAAATGTTGTTTTATTGATATAACAAATTAAGTCATAGTTTTGGGTTATAAACAATTTAGAAAATAATACTAAATTATCCAAAATTATTATAAATACTCTTACCTAAGTAAGTTCATGATAAACATCAAGTTTTCAGAATTAGAAATCAAAAAGTTAAATGAAACCCCATAAAATAGATGATTTTGAGTGTTCTATTAAGGATCTCAATGAATTTTTAATCCAAGAATCCCCTCACCAAATGAATAATAAGTTGAATGTAACATTTGTTTGTTTATATGGGTGGACTGTTGTGGCTTATTTTACTTAGTGCACTGATTCTATAAGGGTTAAAGATCTTAAAGATAGACATAAACAGAATTTAGAAGAATTAGACATCAATTATGATGATTTACCGGCATTAAAACTTTGTAGACTTGCAGTTGACAAAAATTATTTGGGCAATAAAATTGGACATAAATTAGTGGAATTGATTTAGGGTCTTATATTTTT
>DAQK01000045.1 GCA_002502855.1 Methanobacterium sp. UBA279 | reverse complement strand
TCACTTAAAACAGACACCCTGTTTAGTAAAACGAATAAATAGTTTTTTAGTTACTGAGATTCCATATCATAACCACAAACCGATTTTGAACTTGATAGTATGAGCGTTGATATTTACGATATTACCAAGTATGGTGAACGGAGAAATATCGAATTTAAGGAAAATCTTGAAATGGAATACCATCTTAAAAAGGACCGAATTCAACGCCTGGCATCCCAGATGAAATACAGAATGGAAAAGGGGGATGGAGAAGCCGTTTATTTTTTAGGTGTTGATGATGATGGGAACCTGGTGGGTCTAACCGATGATAAAATGGATGAGTCTCTCTTTGTACTGGAGAAGGTAGTCCATTCAATAGATGCTAAAATAAACGATATTCAAAAGCAGGATGCGGGTGAAGGTACGGTGGCCAAAGTCCTGGTTGGTAAAGAAAACAGCCAGCAGAAGAAACACCTGCTAGTGGGGGTGGTCGGGCATGTAGACCATGGTAAAAGCACCCTGGTCGGCACCCTCACCTCTGGATCACTGGATAATGGTTCTGGAAGAACCAGGATATACCTGGACGTCCAGAAACATGAAATAGAACGGGGCCTATCTGCTGATCTTTCATTTGCCGTTTATGGATTCCGGGAAGGAAAACCGGTACGTATCACCAATCCCCTGCATAAAAAGGAAAAATCAAAGGTGGTGGAGCAGTGCGAAAAGGTGGTCTCCTTTGTGGACACCGTAGGCCATGAACCCTGGCTTAGGACCACGATAAGGGGCATTGTAGGTCAGAAACTGGATTTTGGACTGCTCACCATAGCCGCTGATCAGGGCCCCACCGCTATAACCCGGGAGCACCTGGGAATTGTCCTGGCCATGGAAATACCTTTACTGGTGGCCATCACCAAAATAGACATGGTAACCGAGGAGCAAACCCGGGAAGTTAAAGATGAGGTGTTCGAACTCCTTAAGATGGTGGGTAAAATTCCATACATGGTCAAAACCGGTGATGACGCCGTTTTCGTGGCGGGTAATATGAATCAACATTTGGTACCGGTTATAAAAGTATCACCAGTTACTGGTAATGGTTTAGATCTCCTGGACGAATTGTTTTACCAGTTGAACGTAGAATCCAATCCCCAAGACGGGAAAAAACCGTTCATGATGTACATCGATAAGATATACACTGTTACGGGTGTGGGAACTGTAGTAAGCGGTACAGTCAGACAGGGTACTGTGAAAAAGGGTGATAAACTTCTTCTAGGACCTACCGGCACTGGTAAATTCATCCCTATCACTGTCCGTTCCATAGAGATGCACTACTATAAAAAAGACAGTGCAGAAACCGGTGAAGTGGTGGGGATATCCCTGAGCGGTGCAGATGTAAGTTCCATTAAAAGGGGCATGATCATATCGGATTTACTCTACAAACCACAACCGGTAAGGGAGTTTGAAGCAGATGTCTCCATACTAGTGCATCCCACAACCATCAGAGAGGGCTACGAATGCATAACCCATATAGAGACCATCTCCGACACCACCATATTCCAGCCCCTGGATAAAGAATACCTATCCGCGGGTGATACTGGTAAAATCAGGATGAAATTTAAATACCGCCCCTACGCTATTCGTGAAGGACAAAAACTCATATTCCGAGAAGGCAGGAGTAAGGGTGTGGGTAAGGTTAGTAAGATTTATTAGAAAATGAATTTGAATCTTAATTTTCTAGATATATTGATGGACCGCATTTTAAATATGGGTTGAATCTGGGTATAAACCTGGAAAGAACTTGGAAAAATTATTTTTATATTTGAATTAGGTTTATTTTATTGTATGAAATTAGATTTTATTCTACGAATTTATCCATTACATATTAAATTATTTAGAAAATGAGGTTCCATAATATGAGTTATGAAGTTTTAACACTATCTCTACCATTTATTGGTGGTTATTTACTTACTTATTCACTTTATAAATTTAAGATAATAAAAAAAGTTTTACACATCAATATATGGAATTTTATAATTGGATTGACCTTTTTAATAGGTGGAGGTGCTGGTTTTTTACTTCTCATCTTCTTGGAGTTGGGAATGATAACCCCCATAAATCATGTACTAATGTATTGGCATGTGGAGGTAGGGATCAGCCTAACTTTAATCACCATATTCCATATCCATTGTTACTGGAGATCTACTAAAAAAATGTTTATTCCAGCAAAAAGGAGGGTTAAATCATGAAAAAACGAGTAATCAGTTTTTTAGCATCAGTACCCATTTTAGCTGCTTTATCTTTAAGTGGAAATTCATGTGCAGCCAGCTGTCCCTATGGTATGGTTAATGATCCTTACCCCGGGCAATGTGGACATTACATTGACACAACAGGAGATGGTATATGTGATTTATCCCAAATTACATCATCTACTGTTGATTCAACCTCAAACGACCAAATTGATACTAATAATGAAGTTGCTGATGGTAATCAGGACCTTAATAATGGCAATACTACAATTGACTCCGGGAATGACCCAGATGGTGGTTTCCTTGGAGATGGAGATAATTACTTTATCATACCACTTAGCCTTCTTTTAATTTCTGGTTATTTATTTACTTACTATCTCTTTAAAAAGGGTATTTTAAAAAGGAGTAAACATAAAAGGATTTGGAATCTTCTATTAACTGCAGGATACCTGGGGAGCAGCGGTACAGGGATGTTGATGATTTTATTTATTAATTTAGGAATAAGGACAGCTTTAAATCCTTCGTTAATATTCTGGCATGTGGAATTATCAATTTTAATGGTTATTAGTACTTTAATCCATATCCATATCCACCGGAAGTCCTTTAAGAATATGTTCCGAGTTCTTTTCAGTTTTAAAGCCACAGGCACCAAAAAATGATGACGCCTGAAATAAAACTGTTAATTTAAATGAAAATAATTTTTTCCTTTTATTAACTCCTTCTTTCTTTTTAACTAATCCAATTTATTCTTTGGTAACCCATACCAGCATGATGAGGGCGAAAAATTCAATTATATTTAAAAAGAATATGGGAGTGCCCATATCTGGTCCTCTAAAACCTTGATTTAAGAGGAGAAATGAAGTAAATAGGATATTCTGCAGAAGCAGAAGCAGAACAAAGGACAGTAATCCAAAGGTGAATTTAGATTTGAATTCCCGGTAACTACCCAGATACATGTACAACAGTACCAGTAAGAGGATTATATTGGCCATTCCAATCACTATATCGATGTTTATTATTTGGGAGTTTGCCAATCCCCATCCCGCATGTTGACCTGCTCCTTGTCCTGATGTCGGATTTCCAACCGAATATTCATATCCTCCTACCATTTCATCACCTCTAAAGAAATATTTATTGCGATTTTTTTCTCATTTTACTCAAAATTTCCTGGAATATATAATATTTTTCTTCCATACGATTGGATAAAAAGTACATGGACCCATATCTCTTTTCATCTGAAGAGTTAATTATATCATGACTCTTCAATACATCCATATGATGTTTTACAGTCTTATAATCTAAATCAAGCTCTACAGAAAGCTGATTAATATTGTAAGGCCTTTCATATAAGGCTTCGATTATTCTGGCTCTATTCTTACCACCTCTGCTTCCAGCTATCAGCCACCATAAAAGCCTTTTCATGATAATCACAGATAATGATTAGATTGTTTGTAATTTTATTAAAGTTTTTGACCTGTTTAACCGTGATATTAATTAAATATCTGAATTTATATTTTCCAGCATCTCACATGCCTTACAGATATTCAAAGATGATGGTTCACCACATTTTTCACATTCAACAAGTTTTACGATATTTTTCTGATTTTTAAAGGTTTTCTGGAAGGATTTCAGGATGGCCATCTTTGATCCGGGGTGATCCTCTTCCAACTGGTTTAAATAATTCTTAATTTTACCCCTTAAGGACAGATGGGCGTAGGGGCATTCTGCAAAATGTACTGGTATTTCATTTAGAACTACCCAGGTTCCCACATCCTTTTCCGGGATTTTCCATAGGGGTTTTATCCTGGGAATTAACCGGGGGTGTATCTGTTCCAGTTTCGGTCCAAATTTAGAGAACCGCCTGAAATCAGCCCGAGCAAAGCTCATGAGGAATGATTGTATTTCATCGTCCAGGTTATGGCCGGTAACCACTTTATCTGCGCCTAACTCGTAGGCTGTCCTGTTGATGAGGTACCTCCTGAATACACCGCAGGGTATACAGGCACTCTTGTACTTACCCGCCACCTTATCGAGTTTAATACCGAATTCAGCCTCAAATGATTTTTCAACCAGTTCCACTCCGAGTTTACGGGTGTTTTCCCGGGCAACTTCAATGCCCTCGTTTCTATACCCTTGAATTCCTTCATCTACCGATATTGCCACCAGTTCTAGGTTGTATTCGTCCTTAAATCCATTTAATAGGTGTAAGGTTAAGACGCTGTCCTTTCCACCGGAAAGGGCTATTGCTATTTTTTCTCCATCACTAAATAGATTATATTCATCTATTACGCTTCTAACCCTCTGGATTATGTTCTGATCGAATTTTTCTCTTTGCAAGGGTACCATAAAAATTATATGAAAACAGAGGCATATATATTACACATGATATCTGCAGAACTCACCATCATACCCATCGGAACCTCAAAAACCAGTATAAGCCCTTATATAGCTGCTGCACTGGCTGCTCTGGATAAAACTGGTATTAAATACGAAATAAGTGGTATGGGGACTATGTTAGAATCAGATGACCCTGGAGAAATTTTCGCTGCCATTGAACTGGCACATGAAGCTGTTTTTGCCCTGGGAGCCGACCGTGTGGATACCAGTGTAAAAATAGATGACCGAAGGGATAAGGAAGCCGGCTTAAAACAGAAAGTGGCTAGTGTAAAGGAAAAATTATCCTGAACACACGTTTTACTTGAAAACAAAAGGTTTTACTCGGGACACGAGGTCCTACCAGTTCTCCTAGTTTTACCAGTTCTCCTAGGCGAAGAATTTCTCTGATGCCTCTTCCAGTAAATCAACTATCTCAGTTAAGTCTTCAGTTGAGAGTCCCGGGTGTACTGGTAATGAAAGCACCTGGGATGCTGCTTTTTCTGCCTGGGGGCAGTTTCCACCTATGCCCAGATCCTGATACAGCTTCTGATCATAAATGGTCTTGGGATAGTGCACTCCGGTTCCTATGCCCAGTCCGGTCAGGAAATCCTTAACATCGTCTCTTCTTCCATTTTCCACCCTGACGGTGTACTGGTGGAATACGTGCTTCACCTTATCCAGGACAAATGGGGGTGTAATGCCCTCTATGGTATTTATATGTGTGGTCAGGTATTCTGCATTTTCAATCCTGCTCTTTGTAAAACGATCTAAACGTTTAATCTGGACTAGTCCTATTGCTGCGGCTATGTCTGTCATACGGAAGTTGTAGCCGAGGATTGTGTGGTTGTACCTTTCACCTTCGCCGTGGGATCTTAACATGCGGGCTGCGTCTGCCAGTTCTTCACTGTCTGTGGTTATCATACCACCTTCCCCGGTGGTCATGTTCTTGGTGGGGTAGAAACTGAAACAGGCTATATCACCCAGTGATCCTACCATTTGGTCCTGATATTGTGCTCCATGGGCCTGTGCTGCGTCTTCAATTATCCATAGGTTGTGTTCTTCTGCAATCTTCCTTATGGGGCCCATATTCGCTGGTTGTCCATAGAGGTGGACGGGCATTATGGCCTTGGTCTTATCTGTTATAGCTTCCTGTATCTTCTGTGGATTTATATTATAGGTTTGTGAGTTTATATCGGCGAAAACTGGAGTTGCACCGGTAAATAGGATTGAATTTGCTGTGGCTGCAAAACTGAATGGTGTGGTTATCACCTCGTCGCCCTTTTCTATTCCCAGGGATAGCAGGGCCAGGTGTAATGCTGTGGTTCCTGAAGTGGTGGCCACCGCATGCTCCACCCCAATATAATCTCCGAATTTTTCTTCAAACTCGGCTACTTTAGGCCCCTGGGCAATGAATCCTGATTTTAAAACTTTTACAACTTCATCTATCTCTTCATCCGATATAAGGGGCTGTGCAATTGGTATCAATACTTATCACCTGACAAAATTTTATTAATTCTATTTTTGAGTTGGGATTGAAATTAATACATTAATTCACTTCCATCAAATATATATAATTAAACCAAATCAAAATTTGTAAATAAATTATCTAATAATTTGTACAATGATTGATTTTAGTGGTGAATGATGAACAAGATTACCGTAGATGAAGGACAGGTCTCTGTAGAAATCCCGGTTTATGATAAGGTATCAGCCAAAGCCCCTGTTTTCTACAATCCAGTGATGGAGTTAAACAGGGACCTGTCTGTAACTGCCTTACAGGTTTACCGGGATAAGCAGGGTAGGGATATCCGTATCTGTGATGCCTTCGGTGGTAGCGGAATCAGGGGGATCAGGTATGCTAAGGAAATATCTGGTGTGGAATGTGTGGTTGTTAATGATTTAAATCCCCTGGCCGTGGAATTTACCAAGGAAAATATCCGGGAAAACAGAGCAGATAATGTCCGGGCAACTAGAGAGGACACCAACATCCTGCTGCGCCGGTGCCGGGGTAAATTCGATGTGGTGGATATAGACCCCTTCGGAACACCGTCTCCCTTCATAGAATCAGCAGCCACCAGTTTAAAGGAGGGGGGACTATTATGTGTAACTGCAACCGATACTTCAGCACTCTGCGGTACTTATAAAGAACCCTGCATCAGGAAGTATGGTGCCATGCCACTTAAAACTGAGTACTGCCATGAAAACGGTTTAAGGATACTGGCTGGTTTCATCTCCCGTACCTTCGCCAAGTACAAGAAATATACAACACCTGTCTTCTCTCATAGTACGGAGCATTACCTTCGGATCTATCTGGAAGTGGGTAAGGGTGCAAAAAGGACTGATGATTCCCTTAAAAACCTGGGATACATCGCCCATTGTCCCATATGCCTTCACCGGATGACCATCCCGGGATTAGCACCCCAAATACCAACAAAATGCCCCAAATGTAATGGTACTTTAAAGGTTGGGGGTCCCTTATGGCTCGTGAATCTGATGGACAGTGAATATGTTAAGAGAATGCTGGATCTGGTACCAACAGAGATAAATACTTGTAATAAAGCTTTGAAGTTGCTGGATAGGTGTTATGAAGAATCTTTCGGTCCGGCCACCTTTTATGACCTCCATAAGGTCTGTAAGGTGTTGAAGACCAGTGCACCACCAATTACAGATGTCATTGAAAAGCTCCATGAAAAGGGATACTTCGCCTCCCGTACCCATATTAAACCTACCGGTATTAAAACCAATGCCCCGGTGGAAACCATAAAGGAAATCATTTTAAGTTTACGTGGTTAAATACAAATCAAAGAGCCTTTAAGTTTACGAATGAATAGAAATGAAATGGATTGGGGAGGACGAAAACATCAATATAAAAGAGATTGTACTGGATGCAGTGAAATATCCAGCCGGCGATTGGATGAAGGTAATCCTCCTGGGTTTTTTAACGTTGATAGCTTTTATCGGAGTCCTTATTGAAATCAACCTATTTACGTTGTTGTTCCTGTTAATGTTACCATTACCTTCTGGTTACCTGTTTAAAATAATTAGATCATCATTTGAAGGTTACGATGAGCTTCCTGACTTCGATAACTGGAGATCTATGTACCTGGACGGCTTTAAGGTGATCTTAGTCCTGATAATTTATGTTCTGCCTGTGTTGGCTGTCTTTCTATGGTTTAATTATGAAATATTCTATTCCAACATTCCCAATTTTTCCCTGTATATTCTATGGTCCTGGATTTTGGGTTCAAACATCCAGATAATAATTTTCTTATTAATTGGACTGATAGAATATGTTGGTATCGCGAATATGGCCCTGTATGAAGGTGAAATCAGTACAGCCTTCAGATTCAGGGAGATTCTTGCCAGAATTTCCATGATAGGATGGAGAAAATATTTACTTTCCTATGCCATCATCTGGATTTTGGCAGTTTTAACCGCTTTAATTTCTCTTTTTGCACAATCAATACTCATTGGAATAGTGATTATTCCCCTTCTAATTGTCCCTTATTTTGTGATTTTAAATGCCAGATTTTGTGCATTAGTTTTTGCTTCTAGTGAATTATAATCGAAATTTTTATATGAAATCGAAACACAACATTATATATTAAAAAAAATGGAGGTGAAAATATGGACATAGGAGAGATAATATCAGACGCGATAAAATATCCATCACAGAAGTGGAGCAAAGTCGTGATTCTTGGTATTATATTGATAATTCCCATCGTAAACTTTATAGGTGCAGGTTATCTTTTTAGAAGTATAAAAGCAACGTTTGCAGGTATTGACGAATTACCAGACTTTGATGAGGTTGGTGAGTTATTTATTGATGGTCTGAAATTATTAGTCGTGGGTATAGTTTATGCCATTCCAGTTATCATAATCGCAGCAATCATAGGGGCTATCTTTAGTTTGAATCCAGCAGTTACTATAGGTACATTTACTAATCTCGATTTGTTCGCATTCACTTTAAGTTATTCAATATACTTAATAGTCGCCTTAATTATCGGCCTAATAGAATATATGGCCATTGCAAACATGGCATTATATGAAGGTGACCTCGGAGCAGCCTTTAAATTCAGCGAAGTGCTGAATAGAATAGCCGCGATCGGATGGGGAAAATATCTTATCTGGTATATTATAATGGCCATTATCTTGGGTGTTGTTTACGCGATTTCTATCTTCTTAATCTTCCCACTCTTGATTGGGATAGTGCTAGTGCCCCTAATAATTTTACCGTACTTCTCACTGTTCAGTGCAAGATCCCTTGCCCTGTTGTTTGCATCCAGTGAAGAAGGCGAAGCAACACAACCAGAAAAACCAGCACCTGCAGAATAAAAATTAAAATTCCCCCTTTTTTATTTTTTTATTTATTCAAATCCATTTAGATGCTAATTTTTAAATATCAAATATCCCCATATCCACATTCAGGTGAGAAATATATGGACGCTGGTGAGATAACTTCTAACGCCTTGAAATATCCTTTAACTGATTTTAAAAAGGTCCTGATCCTGGGTATATTAACCATTCTATCTTCTTTAATCATCCCCGGATTTCTGGTGCTGGGATACGTGTTTAAAATAGTCAGATCCACTATGGAAGATTCATCTGAGCTTCCGGATTTTGACCAGTGGACTTCCATGTTCATGGATGGTTTAAAAGTGTTTGTAGTCCTCTTTGTCTACTCTCTTATACCCTTGATCCTGATTTTGTTTGGATCATGGGCTGCTATCCTACCAATGCTCACGGTTCCCGGGGCTGGTTCTTTTCTGAACTCCCCCCTCTCACTGAATATGTTGGGAGGCATAGCATCCATCGGTTTAATACTCCTGGTGGTGATTAGTTTCATAATTCCTGTAGCACTGGCTAACATGGTTTATCAGGGAAAACTAGTAGCTGCATTTAGATTGAAAGAAATCATAGGTAAAATAAAAGAAATCGGATGGGTGGACTATCTGATCTGGTTCATCATCATGCTCATCATCATCTGGGTGGCGTACTTCGTATCATCCTTCCTGATCCTCCCATTCATCATTGGGATAGTAATCGTGCCTTTAATAATTTCACCTTACCTGAGCATCTTCTTAGCCAGATCTATAGGTCTGGTTTATAAATATGAAGGATCAGACCATGAATATTACAGACACAGTAAACAGATTAAATAAGGATGCTATAGAAAGAATACCGGATAAAAAAAAGGAAAATTAGGGAATAATAAACTTTTTTTAATAACCGATCAACCTTAAACCGGTTATTTCTGCTGTGTCGAGATTCAAAGCCCTCAGATCGTCGGGTGTGAAGTCCCTTATATCTGAGTGGCCAGCCAGCATGGCAAGCATCTTGGTCTCTTCAGTCATGGATTTTATGTAGTTAGCAACACGCATGGCCGCCAGATCAACATCCAGTCTTTCGCAGAGGAGAGGATCCTGGGTTGCCACTCCAACCGGACATTTTCCAGTGTAGCACATACGACAGGCCCGGCATCCCATGGCGATCATGACACCGGTTCCAATGTAGACTGCATCGGCACCCATGGCCATGGCCTTAGCCACATCCGCACCACTCCTAATACCACCGGTGATTATAAGCTGAACTGTGTCCTTTATACCCATCTCGTCCAGGGTCCTTACCGCCTGAACCAGGGAAGCCAAAGTAGGAACACCGGTATGTTCGATGACCACTTCCGGGGCTGCTCCAGTACCCCCTTCCATTCCATCCACTGATATCACATCAGCACCGGATTCCACGGCTATCCGAACATCTTCATCCACTCTTCCTGGACCCAGTTTAACTATGATTGGTTTCTGCCAGTCGGTAACCTCTCTTAGGAGTTCTATGTGTTTGGCCAGGTCTCCGTCCTGGGTGGCGTCCAGGAAACGGCAGGGGCTTAGAGCATCTGTCCCCATAGGTAAACCTCTTATTTCAGCTACTTTAGGGCTTACTTTCTCTGCCAGGAGGTGGCCTCCCATACCTGGCTTGGCTCCCTGTCCTATCTTAACTTCGATGGCATCTGCCACGTTCAGGTAGTCTGCGGAGACTCCAAACCTACCCGAGGAATATTGTACAGTCAGGTTATCAGCGAATTCCCTTTCACCCGGGAGCATCCCTCCTTCACCGGTGTTGGCCAGAGACCCAACCAGTGAGGTTCCCTTGGCCATGGCTAATTTACACTCCTCACTTAAAGCACCGAAGGACATCCCAGCTATCAGTACTGGTGTTGCCAGCTCCAATGGTTTCTCTGCATACCTGGTACCCAGGATTATGCTGGTGTTACAGACTTCACGATACTTATCCACTGGTGATACTGAAGCCTGTGCCGGTAGTATTATGATATCATCGAAGTTAGGAAGCTGTCTTTCTGTACCAAATCCCCTCAGGACATATTTCCCTGCTTTGGAGGTGAACCTGATATCTGCTATTGTACGGGGGTCCCATATACTTCCCGCCCCGGTTGGTATGAGAACTGGGCATGCAGCGGTGCAGGATCCGCACATTATACATTTGCTTTTATCTATTTCAGCATGATCATCGACTATTTTAATTGCATTGGTGGGGCATACCACTTCACAGGTACCGCAGAATACACATAATCCCTGTGTCGAGGTTGCAAGCTGTGCTGAAGGGGATAACGGTTTAATGGACGATCCGTTAACTGAGTTGTTCATGTCGATACCCTGCTGTAGTCCGGATGCAAATTCCCTTACGTTCACTATCTCCAGACAACCGGAGTCGCATGCATTCACACAGGCCGGGGTTTCTTCCCCGTTCTTCATGCACTGCTGTTCACATTTAAGCATCTGCTCTTCTGTATAGGTGATACTGCCAATGGGACACATGAGCATGCATAACCTGCAACCGATGCAGCGGTCCTGGTCTATTTTCACCACTCCATCTTCCCGGTAGATGGCATCCCGGAAGCATCCTTTAATACAGGAGGGATTTATGCACTGCTGACAGACTATGGTATGGTATCCACTGTCCATTTTATGCAGGAATATGGTGCTTTCATTGTTTACATATTCACAGGCCTGGATACAGTCGTTGCATCCGTCGCATTTTTCTGGATCGGTTAAGAGAATCTGTTTCATACTGTCACCTCCTCGTCATGGTTTCCATAGAACGGCCTTAGATCCTTGGGTTTCAGCTTTATGAAGCCTTCAATTTGAGCGTCAATTTCATATTTCTTAAATAGTTCGGCTAATTTTATCTTATCTGAAGGATCCAATTCATGGACCTCTGCATTGGTTCCAGTTTCATAATTACCACCTATGTAGATGGTGCCGCCTATCATCCAGTCCCCGGTATCTTCACCGGCATCTCCAGTGACTATTATGTCGCCACTGAGCATGTAGAGGCCTGTCAGATCACCAATATTTCCATCAATAAGGATGGTTCCGCCCTTATTTAATTGGCCTACACCGTTGCCGGCATCACCATAAACAACTATGGTACCGTTATATGTGCCGAAACCCACTCCATCTTGGGCTGAACCTTTTACTACGATCTCTCCAGTGGTCATGTTGTCTCCCACGTATCGTCCTGCGTTTCCCTGAATTTCTATACGCGCCCCGTTGTTAAGGGCGCCTACAAAATCTCCAACGTCCCCTTCCAAAGTTACATTTGCCTTTTTACCTAATCCCACAACTATAGAGTCTAGCTTACCTGTTTTTTCCAGTATGATGTTATTTTTCTCCTCAGACAACGCTTTCCTTACCTGTGTGTTCAATCTGCGTGTTGAAAAAGCTTTTGCGTTAATGGTTTCTGATATGGTCGTGTGTATCCCTCCAGTTTAATCTCTAATTTTGGTAGGAAGTGTTCAGTATTTAAAGGTTGTTCTCCATACAACTTTCCAAGTATACAATTATATACTGAAGTGAGACAGAGTATTTATGGTGATCCAACTATGAAGACTTTAATCAGTAATTTGAGGGGGCAATGTCTCTTCGATGCTTCGGTTAAAACACAGGCAGATGGGATAATAAGTTTACATGAGGGAAAATATCATAGATCCGAAATAGACTCATTCCTGAAGGGTGGGGAAATTCTTATTGAAACCGATGACCCTAAAGAAGCCTGCCAACGGATATCAGAAGTAATAGAAGGTGCTAAAAAACATGGCGAAGTCTTTGTTGCTTCCAGTAATGGAGGTGTAGGCCCGTTAATTAATTTCGTGGCCAATAAAAATGGTGTAGACGGTATCTTCACCTGTTACCAGGACAAAGTAATCAGGATACCTCCCCTTAAACTGGACATCTCCAAGGGTAAACTGAAGATCATGGAATCTTTATATAAAGAAGATTTAACAGCTGTGGAAATAGGAGAAAAAGTAGGCATATCCCGGGCAATGGTGTATAAACACTTAAATAGTTTGATTGAAATGGGCCTGGTCAAGAGATCGAATCTCTTTGAAAAATACAGCATAACCAGCGCGGGTATTTTAGCGATAATTTGATGCATGGAAGGGATAAAATGGTGTTTTGAGTAAAAAATATCTGAAAATGGTGGGAAAAAATAAGATAATTCTATAAATGTTAGAGAAATAAAAGATATTATTTGAAACATTTAAGAAGAAAAAAGGGAAAATATTAAATAATAAAAAAAGGACTAATTAAATGGTTAATTGGCTATTCCATGGGATATTCTACACGTAACTTATAACTGGCTTTGTCACTCAATAGAACCGTGCCTGGAACAAAACTATCATCAAACTCCTTGACTTTTCGCTTGACACACGGATCAATATCCATCTTTTTGGTGTAGGATCTACATTCGTCGTCTGCAATTACACCCTTCTTTACCAGGGCTATATATCTCATCTTGATAGCTTCATCATTTAAACTCATTATAACCACAATATACTATAAATCCAAACTTGTATTTAAACTATTCCCACGATTTAATGGAAAATGTATAATTATTTATGCGTAAAAATCAGTATTAATAAACATTGTTCAAATGAGAGGTGTCGGGTATGAAGGGTGGAAGTGAAGAAAAAGGTAAAAGTGTCATCGATGATGTCGATCGGAAGATGATCAAGATATTCCATGAGGACGGGAGAAAATCCTACCGGAGTATTGCCAAACAACTGGACATATCCATAGGAACCGTCCACAACCGTATCGAAAAACTCCTGAAATCAGGGATCATAAAGCGATTCTCCCCAATAATCGACCATGAAAAACTGGGCTACTCCCTGACCACCATAATCGGGGTAAAAGTCAAAGGGGGAGTACTTAGAAACTGGGAAGACCGAACGGCCTACCACAAAAACGTACTGTGTATGTACGATGTAACTGGAGAATTCGACGCCATACTCATCACCAGATTTAAAGACACCAATGAACTGGACAACTTCATAAAATCCCTGCTTAAAGAAGCAGACGTCCAGAGGACCTACACCCAGACGGTGTTAAACATCGTAAAAGAAGATTTAAATGAGATAAGTATGCTTTAAGGCCTTTTAAATGATGTAAGTGCTTTAATTTTTAAATTAGGATTTTAACATTGTAAGAGGGTACTGAAACCAATGGGAAATACTAAAAACCAATAGAACTTATTTTTTCCAGTATCCTCTCACTCAAAAATTCCTCAGAGATATATTCCGGATAAACTGGAAGCCTTTCCACGAACTGGAAGCCTAACTCTTCAGTAAGTGATTTTAATCTACCTAATTCTGGCCAGGGTGCTTCTGGATTAACGTAATCCCTGGTAAGTGGTGAAACACCACCCCAGTCATCTGCACCGGCAAGGAGAAACATCTGAGCACCGTCTATATTCAGATTAGGAGGCACCTGGACGCTCACATCCGGGAAAAGCAGTTTAGTGACGGTCACCATTTTAACCATCTCCATGAGGGAGGGTTCCTGTAACCTTTCCAGTGGAATGCCCGGTTTGGGTTTGAAGTTTTGGATGATGATCTCCTGTATATGCCCGTACTTATCATGGAGTTTCCTGATCTCCAAAAGTGAAGCTGCCCTTTCCTCCACAGTCTCCCCCACTCCTATTAACAGACCGGTGGTGAAGGGTATTTTGAGTTTACCCGCATCCTTTATGGTTTTAAGTCTCAACTTGGGATCTTTTCCAGGGCTTTTTGAATGAACAGCTGTTTTCATCAATCGTGCACTGGAATTTTCAAGCATCAACCCCATGGAAGCATTTACTTCCCGTAAAAGTTTTAAATCCTTCTTTTTAAGTATTCCGGGATTGCTATGGGGTAATAATTTGGTTTTATCCAGGGTCTCACTGCAGAGGTGGTACAGGTAGTCCACCATGCTACTGTAACCCTGCTTATCCAGGGCCTGCCTTACCTCGAAAAATTCATCCGCCCCCTCACCAAAGGTGAAGAGAGCTTCGTGACAGGCGTATTTATCAGCCTCCATTACCATGGCCATTACTTCATCTGTTTCCATGAGGATGATGGCATCATGGCTTTCCGGGCTTCGGCGATAGATACAGTAGCCACACTCATTCCTGCAGATATTGGTGATGGGTAGGAAGATATTCCGGGAATAGGTTACTCCGGAATCCTTATGTGAATTTACTTTCCCCATCAGGGATGAAATTTCCTTGTATCCCGAATTAAGGTGGTCGACTATATCATCTTTTGAAAGTTCAGGCATTACACTCTTTCCTTTAATTTAATTTTTAATAAGAATTTGGAAAGGGAATTCTAATTAGATTTAAATGGAATACTTCATCTGTTGTAAAAAAATTTAGATTCCAAGGTTGAGTTTTTATTTCCAGAAATTAAGTTTCTATATTTCCAAGTTTTTTCCATATTTTCCAGGATTAACTTTCTACATTTCCAGAAAGTTCAGATTCCCAATAATTTAAATTTCCAGATTCACAACCACTATTTCAACGAATTTAGGGCCGAATCCGCTTTTATCCATCCATAACACCATGAAAATGGCTAATCCATCCAGTAAACCTAATGCATATTCAGCATGACAGTTCATAGCCTCAAAAGAGTTCTTAAGTCGGTATATCCCGTAAATATCAGTTTCTCCCTGTATTTCCACATGGCCTCTGATATTTTCGTCCATAACACCTATCACATCCTTGGCTTCATCGGAAAATACCTCGATTCTTCGGGCGCCGATTTCGTCCAATACATCTGATATCACTTTTTCCAGTTCTTCGGGTTGCATTTCTTTACGGGACATTCCCCGGACGATGAGCATCTGTGGTGTGTCCATGGCGGGTCTTGAACCCTCAAATGCTTCCAGCATACCCATTACATTACCGGCAACCTCATGAATCTTCATTGTGGTCGTCTCCATTGAGCATTTCTCTTTTAAGTTCGCCCAGCGAGGCTACTTTCTCTGCAAACGCATTGTGTCGATGGATGCTTTCTTCGTTCACCTGTCTCACTGTTACCAGGGTGTCATCTGGCAGGTGTGAATATTTATTTACGATTTTCTGCACCATGGTTCGTACGCAATCTTCCACGAATTTGGGATTCTCGTGTGCCTTGACCACCACTGCGTTTTCATCCACCCTTTTAAGCACTTCACAGACCGGGGAGCTCATGGAGTTCTCTATGATCCTGATTATATCCTCTCCCCGTATCATGTTCTGTTCAGGGACTTCTATCATTATCATTCCCCTACCCCTCTGGTTGTGTGAGGCGAAGGGAATTTTTTCCAGGACCTTTTCGGTTGTCTCTTCATCCAGGAATTCTAAGAGTTCCTGCTTCGTTGATTCATATGTGGTTTCCTGTGCACAGGGGCAGACGGTCATTCCCACTACTTCTGCTCCGATCATCTTCCTTATCACCACATCTTCACCGTTGCGTGTGCCGCTGGCATCGGCCATTATCTTGGTCATCTCCTGGGTTTTAAGCCGGGTGACGGGAGACTCCTTCATGATGATGAAATCGCTCTTCATACTCACTTCCGCCTTTTTAGCATACTTATGTTTGTTAAGTAGGCAAGTAACGATTTCAGCACATAATGACTCAATTTCCACTGCTGATTCTTCCACAACCTCCTCGAGAACCTCGGTAATAGCTTCCGGGTTTCGGGACATGTGTATCCCCCTTTTGGTGCTGGGTAAATCCACGAATGCATCGAAGGTGGGGATGAGTATTATCGGTCTTTTTCCAAATCTTTCAATTTTCAGAAGTTTTTTTACACCTGTAACCCCTACGCGGGTTAAATGTACAGGTATAATGGGCGTATTGTCCTGGGTGTCAGGGAAACATGATCGGTCCATCTTTTTTCACCACGCAGGTTAATCTACAATAGAATTAACTTGATTAAAATCCAATCTAGAAGAAAAATTCATACAAAATAAAGTAAATTCATGTTGTTTGTATTTCTCGAGTGTCAAGTACATCATATCCTGGGTACATAGATCATACAAGGATAATATGAAATGTGAAAACTTCACCAAATTGTGAATACTTTACTCAGCTATATAACATTTGCTATTTACCATTTCTAAAAGTTCATAAAAAGCAATTTATTGATCCTGATCTTTGAATAAAATTGATTTATTCCATTATAGATCTGGTTTAAATTAATTTTAACCAGTATCAAAGCCCGGATAAAAGTTTTAAAAATTTTTCAGGAGTTATATCCTTCAAACTTTCGAGTGTTATGGTTTGGGCATTGTACAATTCTCTGGCCCTCTCGGCAAGTATTTCACCAGATTCATCATCTTCCACTATTACCAGGACATTTTCCAGGTTGAACTGCTCCTTTTTCCTGGTGATATCATTTTTGACGTGTGATATCTTCTTTTCAATGGATTTGAGTGCAGCATCTGGTAAGTATGGGTTCAGCCTCTTCATATCATCTATCTCCAGGGGCACTCCCGTCACCACGATCTTCTGGGGATCCACTGTAAATTTGGTTAAAACCTTTTTAAAATTACTCTTAGTAGTTAAAATTAGATATTTATCCGATAATGTCTTAATATCCCCTTTTGCATCCGCTTTTTCCAGGACGCCGAAGTCGCCCAGTATACTGTCCAGTTGCTTTCTGATGGAGATGATCTGCTCACAGAACTCCTGGGCCTTGTCCTTTTTAAGGTAATGGGTGGGTCTGCTATCGAGTAAATAATCCTCTAAATCCATCATCTCATTTAAAATCTCACCAAATAATTTTGTATCGATTATGCCTTCCTGGGGCTTTTTAAAGACTTCTTTAGTCCCTTTAGATTTTCCTGCTTTACCTATAAGCTCTTGGGCCTGTCTGTAACGGATTTTATCCATTTTAATCACCAGTTTATAGTATACATGTATTTAGATGGGTTAAACATCGTTTTAAATATATTGCAAGTTTAATATCGTTTTAAATTTAAATCGTTCAGATTCAAGTTTAAATATCGAAGTAAGGAGAGAATATATCGGAGAGACTTTCGTATATCTTTCTAGTTTCCCTGTTTACCATGGAGTTGTCTATGGGTTCCTTACCTTTCTCATATTCCTCTTTCATGGTTTTATAATTTTCGAGACCCTGGATTAAGTTCCGATTACACCGGGCCAGAGCATCCAAATCGTATCCACCTTCGAGGATCAAGGTTAAAGACCGGGCTAGATCCATCATCTCTACGGCTATCCAGGTGAAAAATTCATCGTCCAGACGGATACTGGAAAGGGGATCATCCCGGTGTCCATCGAATCCCACATCCACCAGATAGAAATCGGGGGAGAAACTCTGTGAAACTGGTCCCAGTATTTTCTCCAGGATATACCGGTAATCATGGCTGTTTGATCCAGGGGGCATGGGAATACATAGATTCCTGCCTTCCCCTTCACCGCCACCTATCTCCTCTACATTTCCTTTCCCCGGGAATAACGTCCGCGGCTCCTGGTGGATGGAAATATACATCACATTCGGGTCTTCATAGAACATATCCGCCGTTCCATTTCCGTAGTGAACATCGAAGTCAAAGATGAAAAACCTCTCTATTTCCCTTAACTGTCTTAAATATTCCAGGGTGATGGCCAGGTTGTTAAAGATACAAAAGCCCATGGCCCGGTTACGAGTGGCGTGATGTCCAGGAGGCCTTCCCACAGAATAAGCACTGTCACACCCATTTAAAACCAGTTCAGCCGCTTTTATAGCTCCTCCAGCTGATAATTTAGCAATCTTGTAAGACTCTGATGATACCGTGGTGTCAAAATCAAGGTTGCCGCCACCCATCTCACAGAACCTTCTAACGTGTTCCACATGGTCCTTGGAGTGTACTCTCAGCAGGTCTTCTTCACGAGCCATCAATGGTTGGTGGATATCATTTAAATCTACTAAACCACTTTCTTGAATAGCTTCCATTATGACCTGAACACGCCTCTGATTCTCCACATGTACACCGGTATCGTGGAATCTGTAGTCTTCAGAATAAACTACTGCTGTCAGGCAAAACCCCCCATTTTTATATTTTTATTTTAGTATCATATCCCTTACCATCTATTCCTTACGGATCCAGGCATCCACCACCACGTGGTACACGCCAGGGGAGTATTTCTTGATGATCCTCTTATTTAAAATATCCACTTCAAAGCCATTTGCAGCTTTTTTTACCCGGTTTATCGGTCGGATGAACTTAAATTTATCAGGTACAGATTCATGATAGTGTATCACTCCCCCCTCATCCTTTAAAGCCGAAAGTGCCACATCCAGGTAATGGTGAGTGTTACCGATGTAACCCATTAAAACCCGATCAGCTACTCCTTCTGGGGCTAATTCCCGGCAATTCCCATATAATGGTTTTATCTTACCTGAAACATCGTTAAGGGTGATATTCTGGCATAGATAATCATAAGCGGTAGGATTTATCTCGATGGAGTAGATCTTATCCACCATGGAATGGACGGCTATGGGGATGGAGAAATAGCCGATGCCAGCGAAGAGATCCACTACAGTTTCCCCTTTTTCCACTAATCCGGCGATCCTCTTCCTCTCTGTGGTGTTGCCCTTGGACCACATTATCCTGGACACGTCCAGCTTGAAGAGGCAGTGGTTTTCCCGGTGGATGGTTTCAGTACCATCACCTAAAAGCACTTCCACCTCGGGTTCCCGTTTTAAACCCTTGATTCTGCCTAACTTAACCACCCGGTTAACTCCAGGTAGTTCCAGAAATGTTTCCGGGTTTTCCACGTCTTTTTTAACTACGAGGATGTCTCCTATTACCTTACCTTTCATGTTAATATATGAGTTAAATGCGTAGTTAAATATATTATCTCTGAAATTTCAAATAGTAAGATCAAAGATCGATGAATTTTAATACAGGATATTTCTGATTTAGTCCAAACGGAGCATTCTGATGCATAAAGATTTCCAGAAAATTAAATCGGCCTATCAAGGTACCAAATCAGAGATAATACCCATCCTCCAGGATATACAGCCCAGGTATGGATATTTACCTGAAGAAGTCATGGAGGAGGTTTCTGGTTTTGTGGGAGTCTCCAAGAGTGAGGTTTTCGGTGTGGCCACCTTCTATTCCCAGTTCAGGTTCACTCCCCAGGAACGTAAACACGTCATGGTGTGTAAAGGGACCGCCTGTCATGTCTGCGGTGCTGATAAGATAATGGAAGGTATAGAAAGACATCTGCAAATTAAGGAGGGTGAGGTAACCTTCGATATGGAATATTCACTGGAATCGGTGGGATGTCTGGGTTGTTGTGCTTTGGCCCCCTGTACCATGGTTAACGGGGAAATAAAATCAAATATCTCCCTTAAGGATGTGAAACGTCTCTTTAAGAGGAAAAATTAACCTGCTCCACCGTCACTGGGATAAACCTTTTTTTAACAAAATTTATGAATTTTTGTATAAATTAAATAAAGAAACCTTTATAAGTATCCTAGTTAAAATAGGCCTATGGAAAGTTTAAAACCTTTAAAAACTTTCTAAATAATATCATAGTAAATATTTATATAATATGAATTAAAGATTAAAATTTAGTAAAACGTTGAAACTATTTTTTATCTGTTGTTTTTTCGAGGTGTATTTATGAATGATAAAGACCAATTAAAAGGCACAACTACCCTTGGTTTAACCTGTAAAGACGGAGTAGTTTTTGCAACTGAAAGAAGAGCAACCATGGGTAACCTTATAGCCCACAAAGTGGCCGATAAGATATTCAGAATAGATGACCACATAGGGGCTACCATTGCCGGGTCTGTTTCACACGCACAAACACTGATGAAATTCATAACCGCCGAATCAGCCCTCTACAGGCTTAGAAACGACGAAGAAATTGGCGTGGAATCCCTGGCTACCTTAACTTCTAACATTTTACGCTCAAATCCACTGTACGTACAAACTCTCCTGGGGGGAGTTGACACTAAAGGACCATCCATATTTTCCTTAGACCCTGCTGGAGGAGTGATCAAGGATATGATGATCTCCACTGGTTCCGGATCCATGGTAACCTACGGTGTCCTGGAAGACAGATATAGTGAAGACATTTACGTAGAGGAAGGAGTAGATTTAGCTATTAGGGGTATCAGGGCAGCCATGGAAAGAGATGCCTTCTCAGGTAACGGTATCCGAGTAGCAACTATTACTAAAGATGAGGGTTTCGTGAAACTTTCAGAAGAAGAAGTAGAAAGGAAAATTAAAGAAATAAACTAGATTTTAAAACATTATCTATTTAATTTTTTAAATTTATTATTTTACTGCTGAGTTTGGAAAATTTAAAACTTAGCTTAATTCAGATTTCTCATTTTTAAGATGTGATGGAATGGGTTCAGAGATTCAAGAAATTAAAAACATAATAGTACAAAGATTACCCGATAGAGTACAGGTGGCCAAAGTAGAGTTTGAAGGTCCGGAAGTGGTTATCTACACCAAGAATCCGGAGATAATAACTGAAAATGGTGACCTAATCAGGGATCTGGCTAAGGACATACGAAAGAGGATAATCATCCGCTCGGATCGTTCTGTCCTGATGGAACCAGAAAAGGCCATTCGTAAAATCCATGAAATAGTACCGGATGAAGCTAAAATCACCAACATCTCCTTCGACGAGGTGACCTGTGAGGTCATAATTGAAGCCAGAAAACCAGGACTGGTCATAGGAAAGTACGGTGCTACTTCAAGGGAAATAGTTAAAAAAATAGGTTGGGCACCTAAAATACTCAGAACACCCCCTATAACCTCTGAAATTATACAGAGGATCAGGAGGACCTTAAGAAAAAACAGTAAAGAACGTAAAAAAATCTTACAGGACCTGGGTAACCGTATACACCGACCTATGATCCATGAAAACGAGTGGACCAGGTTAACCTCCCTGGGAGGTTTCAGGGAGGTGGGAAGATCCTCACTGTTCTTACAGACCTCTAACAGTAAGATACTCCTGGACTGTGGTGTAAATGTGGCTGGTGCCGATGATAAAAGCTCATACCCCTACCTTAACGTTCCAGAGTTCAGCTTAGACAACTTGGATGCGGTGATAATTTCACACGCCCACTTGGACCACTGCGGATTCTTACCCTACCTGTACCACTACGGCTATGAAGGCCCGGTGTACTGTACCACACCCACCCGGGACCTGATGACCCTGTTACAGCTGGACCACATCGACATAGCCCACCGGGAAGACAATCCCCTGCCATTCAATGTCAAACACGTTAAAAAGAGTATCAAACACACTATAACCCTTGATTACAGTGAAGTTACTGATATAACCCCTGATATCCGGTTAACCTTACATAACGCCGGGCATATACTGGGCTCTGCCATCACCCACATGCACATTGGTGACGGCCAGCATAACTTCGTCTACACCGGAGACTTCAAATTCGAAAGAAGCAGGTTATTAGAACCTGCCGTGTCCAAATTCCCCCGTATAGAATCCCTGGTAATGGAAAGTACCTACGGTGGACATGAAGATGTCCAGCCCTCCCGTAACGAGGCAGAAAAGGAGTTAATAAAAACCATCTACCGTACACTGGAACGTGGCGGTAAAATATTAATCCCTGTTTTCGCTGTGGGAAGGGCCCAGGAACTGATGATAGTCCTGGACGAGTACATAAAACACGGTATAATCAACGAAGTACCCATCTATATAGACGGTATGATCTGGGAGGCAACGGCAATACACACCGCCCGGCCAGAATACCTCAGTAAAGACCTCAGGGATCAGATATTCCACATGGGCCGAAACCCCTTCATCTCCGACGTCTTCCACAAGGTAAACGGGATAGAGGAAAGAAGGGATATAGTGGAAGGTGACCCGGCCATAATCCTCTCCACCTCAGGAATGCTAACTGGGGGAAACTCGGTGGAGTACTTCAAATGCTTATGTGGAGATAAGAGAAACTCACTGGTCTTCGTAGGATACCAGGCAGAAGGTTCACTGGGTAGAAGACTGCAGAAAGGCTGGAAGGAAATACCTCTTAAGGAAGAGGGTAAGACCAACGTTTACAACGTGAAGATGGAGATAAAAACCATAGAAGGTTTCAGTGGACACTCCGACCGGAAACAGCTGGTGGACTATGTAAGACGCATGTCACCTAAACCAGAGAAGATACTCATCTGCCACGGGGACAACTACAAGACACTGGACCTTGCATCCACCCTCTATCGACAGTTTAAAATCGAAACCAAGACCCCTATGAATTTGGAAACCGTGCGGATACAGTGATATTTTTCAAAAAAACTTTTCTATTATTTTTTAACAAATTTTTTTTATTCAAATTTCTTTTTAATTCTTCTTTTCCTAATTTATTCTTCTTTTTGCTGATTTATTATCCTGTTTTTCCAGAGAGAATTTTTATTTCAGAACGTAATCGGCAAGTTTTATTAAGGTAGAATCCAATAGCCTATATTAGAGTAATCTTTTTAAATCCGAATTTTAATTACAACACCATACCCAATTTTATAAACCGGTGATTTAATGACAACTTATAAAGAATCAGGGGTAGACATCAACTTAGAAGAAGTTACCATCTCTGCTTTAACCTCAAATCTTAAAGAAACCCTCAAGTTCAGGGATGTAATAACAGAATCAGGCCATTTCGCCGCCCTCCTCCGCCTGGGAGATAAGGCTATTGCCATGAGCACCGATGGAGTGGGCAGTAAGATCTTAGTGGCGGAACTCCTGGATAAATACGATACCGTAGGTATCGACTGCATAGCCATGGTGGTTAATGATATACTCTGCGTCGGAGCCGAACCCCTGGCCATGGTTGATTACCTGGCCGTGGAAAAACCCGACCCCAAAGTAGCAGCCCAGATAGGTAAAGGCCTCGCTGATGGGGCTAAACAGGCCGAAATAGCAATGATAGGAGGGGAAACCGCTTCACTACCGGAGATCGTGAACAACTTCGACCTGGCCGGAACCGGTGTTGGAGTAGTAAATCTCGACGACATAGTCACTGGAGAGGATATTCGGGAAGGAGATGTTCTTATCGGGATTTCTTCCAGTGGAATTCACAGTAACGGTTTAAGCCTGGCCCGGAAGGTGTTCTTCCAGGACGCTGGTTTAGAGGTGGACGATGAATTACCCGGATTCCCCGAGACAACGGTGGGTGAAGAACTGCTCAGACCAACCAAAATATACGTTAAACCGGTTATGGAACTTTTAAAGAGTGATGTAACAGTGCACGGCTTAGCCCATATAACTGGAGGTGGGTTCCGCAACCTCAAAAGATTAAATGAAAGTGTGGGTTACCATATCGATAACCTGCCCCGGCCAAATCCAGTATTTGAGTCCATGTATTCTGTAGGAGTGCCCCTGGAGGAGATGTACCGGGTGTTTAACATGGGCATCGGTATGGTGGTGATTGTTCCAGAAGAAGACAGCCAGGCCGCATTGAAGATTATAGAAAAATATGAAGAGGCCTATGTAATCGGGAAGGTTACCAGTAAACCAGGGAAGGTATCTTTACTGAGTTTAGAAGATAATCTGATTGAGATTTAAACCAGGAATTAGAAAACATTTTTATCTAAGATTTAAGCTACGGATATTAAAAAATTAACTAACTGAAACTTTTTTGGGGATTTAAATGAAGTTAACCATACAACAGGAAAGATCAATAATCACTGAAATACTCACCAGGATGAATGTATCACTGGAAGACACGGAAATAATTGCTGATGTAACTTTAGACGCTGATCTAAAGGGATTTACATCCCACGGATTAGGTAGATTTCCACAATACATAACAGGCCTCCAATACGGGACCATAAAAACCGACACCGATATAGAGATAGAGAAAGAAACCTCTTCAACCGCTCTTTTAAATGGTAATCATAGATTTGGCCATGTAGTTGCCTACTACGCCATGGAATTAGCCATGGAGAAAGCCAGAGAAATTGGTATCGGAATGGTGGGTGTGCATGACTCCAACCATTTTGGTGTGGCCGGATACTACTCTGATATGGCGATAATGCAGGACTTAATCGGTGCGGTATTTGCCAACACAGAACCTGCTGTGGCCCCTATAGGTGGAAAAGAACCCATAATAGGCACCAACCCCCTTGCCGTTGGAATCCCTTCCAACAAGAATTATGTGTCCGTGGATATGGCCACCTCCGCCACAGCCCGAGGAAAACTTCTGGAAGCCATGCGAAAAGGAGAGAAAATACCAGATAACGTGGCACTGGACTCAGAGGGAAACCCAACCATTGACCCCCAGGCTGCGCTTAAAGGGTCAATCCTGCCTTTTGGAGCCCATAAAGGCTACGCACTGGCGTTTATGATTGAAATCCTCGCCGGTCCCCTGGTCAGGGCTGCCTTTGGTAAAGCAGTTACTGGAACTGCCAATCCCAAGAAGATCTGTACCAAGGGTGACCTCTTTTTGGCCATCGACCCCTCCACATTTGGGGATGTGGAGAATTTCAAGGGTGAAGTGGATGATTTCGTTATAGAAATTAAAGAATCAGGTAATGTCTTTATCCCGGGAGATATGGAAGTTATGAACATTAAAAATGCCATGGAAAACGGACTTCCAGTGGACGATGCTCTTTACCAACAGATTAAAGATATTGCACGTGAATTATCACTTGATCTAGCTGAAATTGTTGAGTAAATAGGATGATCAGGTTTTTAACATGTGAAAATGGATGACCAGGCCTATTAACAAGTGAAATGAGTATAAATGAATGGATGACCAGACCTGTTAACAAGTGAATTAGGATGACCAGGTTTAACATGTTTAGTGAGTATAAAAATAAATTTCTTAATTTTTAAGATTTTTCACTGTATTATACCTGTCGCCAATAGGAATATACAACCCAGCAGCACTATGATCAGATAGTTGAGAATTATTTTAAACCCAACACGTCTAAGATTATTGTCAGATTTTGGTATTGGTGAATTTTTAAAGGCGAAGTACAGGTAAACCATTGTGGAGAATCCAGAAATCATATAGGCGTAGTCGAATGCAATATCCAGTAGTATTATATTAGTTACTACGAATATTATGGTTCCTACCACGATTAACTTCAATTCAATTTTAGATTTTGGATTAGTACTCAAAATACTTGGTTTTTTATGGGTTTTTAAAGTATTTTTACAGTTATAGCAGATCTCAGCTGTTTTAGCGTTTTTAGTTTTACATCGTGGACAGATAATTGTGGATACCAAAATATCACCTGTTATACTCTTGTATTTCTATTGCATGGTAATTTAGGTCTTCAATGGCACTAATAATTTAGATCCTTATCGGGGAAATTACCAAATGTAGGTTAGGATCAATGTGGTTAGGATTCTTGGTTTTGTAATTGCTAAACTTCGTATTCCCCTTCCTATGAGGTTATACCATGAGTACTTATAAAACTTTGTTGATTAAATTTTCGGTAAATACATTTATTTGAGATTATATAATGTTCGTAATAAAGTTAATGATCGATCATAAAAATAAACAAAAAGATTTATTAACATGTAAATAGATTCTAAATATCATAGCAAGAGGGGTTTTACAATGTCTGAAAAAACTGAAAAGGAAATACGCAAAGATGTTAAAGCTAAGTTAGAAACCGATTATGATGAGCAACTAAAAAGGCATATGAACTGTGAATTAGAAGATGAGTTGCAAAAGAAGTTATTCGATCATATAATTGGAATGTGCGATGCAAAATTGGATGAAGAGATAAAAGATAACATTTATGGTAAAAAGGAAGAAGAAATTGATGAAGAAATAAAAGAACAGATATATGGACAAGTGGATGATGTATTGCAAAAAGAAATACACGACCATATAATTGGAAAAGATGAAGAAGAGATTAAAAAGATAATAAAAGAACAGATATACGGGAAAGAATAGTTGAACTTTTAATCATATCCATTCTTTTTATTATTCTTAAATTTTTTCTTTAATTATTCTTATATCCAATGTGCTTGATTTTTACGACTTTTATAGAATTTTTTACCCATTGAAAAAAGATTTGCCCATTGAAAAAAAAGAAATAAGGAATAACTAAGGGATAATATTGATCTTGAAATTCAAAAGCAAATAGAAGAGCAACTTAAAGGGAACAAGTAATAAAACATCCTTTTTTTATCTTGTAATTATTTTTACAGGTTTATATCCATTAAAAAACTGTTGTATTAGAAGTAATTTTTTATACTTTTTTGGCGATCTCCTTTCTGACAAGCAGGCGTATACGTATCGAATAAAAGGATTACGTATCGAATAAATAGCTTTCGGTTTGGTTTTTTTCCATATCTTTATATTACTGTACTAATTCACTTTGTATTATGAATATTCATGTATATAGTTTCGTGACAGGAGCACCACAATCCACGTTTTTTTTTATGTCGTTTTAAATCTATCATCATCTTTCATAAAAGATTTAAACGAGTGGGGACACAACTCTATGAAAATTTATGGATCTTCAAGGAGGTCTCATGAGTATTCATGGCAGATAAATAAAAAAAATTAGGAGGTCGAATGGTATGGCATCATCTTTTAAGTCACCCGCTGACACAGCAAAAGCATGTGTTGGTCTAGCTGCGTTGAAAGAAAAGGCTCCTTTGAGTAATTTAATTCTTTTGGGCTTTTTAGCAGGTGCGTATATTGCTTTTGGAGGACTTTTAGCTGAAGTTGTAACCGGAGGTTTTGCAGCAGCTGGTGGTCCAATAGGATTACAAAAATTAATCTTTGGTGCAGTGTTCCCAGTTGGGCTGATACTGGTCGTTATAGCCGGTTCTGAACTGTTTACAGGTAACTGTATGTACATGCCTTTTGGATTACTCACTGGAAAATCAAGCTGGTTTGGACTTGCCAGGAATTGGGCTTGGAGTTGGGTTTTCAACCTGGTAGGTGCTCTATTTGTAGCATATTTCCTTGCAGTAGCCAGTGGTATTTTAGCTGTAGACCCATGGGCAGCCGGTGCGCTTACCATTGCTAAAACGAAAGCACTTGGAGGAGCAAGCTTCGTTGCAGCAGGAAAAGCTACTGCATCTTTAACATGGATGCAGGTGTTCTGGAGAGCCATAGGTTGTAACTGGCTTGTGTGTCTTGCTGTATATGTGGCTATTGCCTCAGATGATATTATTGGTAAAATAGTCGGAATTTGGTTCCCGATCTTTGCTTTCGTTGCAATAGGATTCGAGCACGTAGTTGCAAACATGTTCTTTATACCAGTGGGAATATTCCTTGGTGGAGTATCATGGACACAGTTCTTTGTAAATAACATGATTCCTGCCACCATAGGTAACATCATCGGTGGAGCAATATTTGTAGCAGTTATTTACTGGTGGACCTATCTCAGAGGAACAAAAGAAGAAGCTAAGTGACAGTGCAAAAGATAAAAAATCCTTCCATTTTTATTTTATTTTTTTGGATTATGGAAGGTATCAATTTCTAAAAAATGAACCATGATTTCCGCAATGTCCAGTCATACTGGATATTAAAAAAAGTGCAATAGATCATAAAGAAATACATGGACCAGAACTTTAAAACAAATGAGGGGATAAGAAAAATGGAAATTAAATACGTACCGACAATATGCCCATACTGTGGTGTTGGATGTGGTTTGAACCTCGTAGTTAAGGATGAAAAAGTAGTCGGGGTAGAACCATGGAAGAGACACCCGGTAAATGAAGGAAAATTATGTCCAAAGGGTAACTTCTCATATGAGTTCGTTCATAGAGAAGACCGATTAACTACACCTTTAATTAAGAAAAATGGCGAATTCAAAGAAGCAACATGGGATGAAGCTTTAGACCTGGTTGTATCTAAAATAAATGAAATAAAAGCTGTAGATCCAGAATCTCTTGCATTTCTTTCGTCTGCAAGATGTACAAATGAAGATAACTACTTAATGCAGAAATTTGTGCGTACCATAGTAGGAACAAACAATATAGATCACTGCGCAAGACTCTGTCACGGTCCTACAGTTGCAGGACTTGCCCAGACATTTGGATCTGGAGCTATGACTAACCACCTTAAGAGTATACAATTTGCTGATGTTATATTTATCATCGGTTCTAACACTCTGGAACAGCACCCTCTAATGTGGAGAAGAATACTACAGGCAAAAGCTGATGGAGCAAAACTGATAGTTGCAGATCCCAGATTTACACCCTCTGCAAAGAAAGCAGATTTATATATACCATTTAAATCTGGAACAGATGTTGCACTCATGAACGCCATGATGAATGTTATAATCTCAGAAGGGCTTGAAGATAAGGAATTCATAGAAAAAAGAACAAAGAATTTTGAAGATCTAAAAGAAGTTGTTAAAAACTACCCTCCTGAAAAAGTAGCAGGTATAACAGAAGCCCCGGCAGAATTAATCAAAGAAGCTGCAAGAATGTATGCAAATGCAGATAACGCCGGTATTATATACTCCATGGGTATAACTCAGCACCACACCGGTACAGACAATGTTATGTCAACAGCAAACCTTGCAATGATTACAGGTAACATTGGAAGGCTAGGTACAGGAGTTAACCCACTCAGAGGTCAAAATAACGTTCAGGGTGCATGTGACATGGGAGCACTCCCAGTTATGTACCCCGGATATCAAAAAGTAATAGCAAAAGAAATAGCTGAAAAAATGTCCAATTCATGGGGATGTGGCGCTCTAAATTGCAAACCAGGTATTACTGTAGTTGAAATGATGAATGCAGCTGCAGCTGGTGATATCAAAGGAATGTACATAATGGGTGAAAATCCAATGGTATCAGACCCTGACCTACATCACGTTCAAGAAGGTCTGGAAAACCTGGACTTTTTAGTTGTACAGGATATTTTCTTGACAGAAACAGCTGAATTAGCAGATGTGGTACTTCCTGCAACATCATGGGCCGAAAAAGACGGAACATTCACAAGTACAGAAAGACGTGTACAATACATAAGAAAAGCAGTGGATGCACCTGGTGAAGCAAGAGCTGATTGGGCTATAATTTGTGATATTGCACAAAGGATGGGCTCTGATCTATTTAATTTCAGCTCACCTCAGGAAGTATTTGAAGAAGTAAGGATAGTCACTCCTCAATATGCAGGTATGAACCAGGAAAGACTGGAAAAACCAGAAGCACTGCACTGGCCATGCCCAGATGAAGAACACCCAGGAACCCCTATTCTCTGGGGAGAACAATTTGCAACACCAGACGGCCTTGGCGTGCTTATGCCAATTGAATTTATACCCGCAGCTGAACTTCCAGATGAAGAGTATCCATTTACACTCACAACTGGACGTATGCTCTTCCACTGGCACACCGGTAGTATGACCAGAAGATCAGAAACGTTAGCCAACGAAGTTCCAACTGGTTTTGTTGAAATCAACACAGAAGATGCTGATAAACTTGGTATAAAAAATAAAGAATTTGTAACCGTTAAAACACGTCGTGGAGAAGTTGAAATTCCAGCAAAAGTTACTTCAGACATCTTGAAAGGAGTGATATTTATACCATTCCATTTCGTAGAATGTGCAGCAAATACCCTCACAAACGGAGGAGCATTAGATCCAGCATCAAAAATGCCCGAATTTAAAGTATGCGCAGCTTCTGTAAGTAAATTAGACCCTTCAGTTGAAATGGTAACACCTGGAAAAGCTTACGATCTAGGGAAGTAGGTGATCAACATGGTTCAAGTAAACGACATGTTTTATGCAAAATCATCTGACGCAGCAATAGCCGAAGCCGGAGAATACGGAGGAGCAGTCACCACCCTTCTAAAATATTTACTGAAAGCAGGGATAGTCGACGCAGTTCTAGCCGTTGAACGTGGTGCAGATCTCTACGACGCAGTTCCTATACTCATAGAAGATCCTGAGGATGTTATCAAAGCCTCTGGTTCACTCCACTTCGGAACACTCAACCTGGCCAAAGTAGTGGAACGATATCTTGATGGTGCCCAGGACATGAAACTGGCAGTCACAGTCAAGGGTTGCGATGCAATGACCATGGTTGAACTCATGAAAAGAGAGAGAGTCAACGCAGACAATGTGATAATGATCGGTCTAAACTGTGGAGGTACCATGCCACCAGTAAAAAGTCGACAGATGATGGAAGATTTCTACGAAGTCGACCCTGACAGTGTGGTGAAGGAAGAAATTGCCAAAGGTAAACTCATAGTTGAAACCGAAGACGGTACTGAAAAAGAAATTAAAATCGACGACTTAGAAGAGGAAGGATTTGGTAGAAGAACCAACTGCAGAAGATGTGAAATAAACATTCCAAAAATGGCCGACCTTGCTTGCGGAAACTGGGGTGTTATAGGGCCTCTCGCTGGAAAAGCAACTTTCATTGAAGTATGCTCTCCAAAAGGTGCTGAAGTCCTGGAAAAAGCACAGGAAGCCGGAGTCATAAACTTAGAAGACCCAATTCCTAAAGGAATTGAAATAAGAGAAAAAACCGACGGCGCAATGGTCAGACTCGCAGACAAATGGCAGGACAAGGACTGGGAAGATAAAACCGGAAGAGAAATCTTCTCCGTACTCTCAGAATACATGGAAGACTTCTCCAGATGCCTTAAATGCTATGGTTGCAGAGAAGCATGCCCCATCTGCTACTGTGATGACTGCTGTCTGGAAGCCAACAACGGCCCAGACTGGTTGAGTGATGGGGAAGTTCCTCCATCACCAATGTTCCACCTGGAACGGATGTTACACATGGTGGAATCCTGTACCAACTGTGGTCAGTGCGAAGAAGTCTGCCCGGGTGAAATACCTCTGGCCAAAATCTGGCACGAAGTTAACGCCAAAATCAAAGACCAGTTCGGATACACCAAAGGGGTTGAAGAAGGAAAGCCACCAATTGCTTACTTCCCCTTCCCACAACCTGCAAGTAAATGAGGATATAACTGATTTATCCTCATTTTTTAATTTTTTAGAAAAAAAATAAAACAGATAAATTGATTCTTTACGCCACATATTAAGAAAACCAGGTTCTGTATCCGCTCAAAATGCCTCTTATTAACAAATGTGCAGAATCTGGTTACTATTCTTTAGTGCTAAAAATGATGATCAAACAAGGTATAATTAAATATTGAACGCTTTAATAACTTGATTTTAACGATTAGGAGGATAGATTATGGAATGGGAACCTAAAATATTAGTCTTCTGCTGTAATTGGTGTTCCTATGGAGGAGCAGACACTGCAGGTACAGCGAGGATGCAATACCCCCCAAATGTACGTATAATCCGGGTGATGTGCTCCGGTAGAATAAATCCGCTCTTCATAATGAAGGCCTTCAATGAAGGAGCAGATGGAGTAATGGTTGCAGGTTGCCACTTTGGAGACTGCCACTACGATAGGGGTAACTTTGCCTGTGATCGCAGAATAACCGCCCTNNTGGATCTCAGCTTCAGAAGGAGAAAAATTTGCAAACACCATGAAGATGATGGTAGACCAAGTGAAAGAACTGGGTCCCTTCTCATGGAGACTGGAAGAAAAAGGGAAGGTAGGGTGATTTGAATGGTTGAAGTAAACGACATGTACTACGGATTATCTCAAGACGCAGATATAGCAGAAAGTGGAGAATGCGGGGGAGCAGTCACCTCCGTACTGAAATTCCTCCTGGAAGAAGGTATTGTCGATGCAGTATTGGCTGTTAAGAAAGGTTTAGACCTGTATGATGCTGTACCTACCCTTATAACCGATCCTGATAAGGTCATAGAATCAGCAGGGTCACTGCACTGCGGTACGTTGAACATTGGCAAAACCATTGTCCGGTACCTTGATGGTGCAAAGGACCTGAAATTAGCAGTCACCACTAAACCATGTGACGCAATGACCATAGTAGAACTCATGAAAAGAAAACAGATAGAAAGAGACAACGTGATCATGATTGGAGTTAACTGCGGCGGTACTTTACCCCCGGTGAAGGCCCGTGAAATGGTAGAAAAGTTCTATGAAATTGATCCAGACATGGTGGTGAAGGAAGAGATTGCCAGGGGAAAGCTGATAATAGAAACAGCAGACAACGAAGAGAAGGAGATAAGCATAGATGATCTGGAAGATGAAGGATACGGCCGCAGGACCAACTGCCGGAGATGTGAAAATAACATACCAAGGATGTCAGATATAGCCATGGGTAACTGGGGAGTGATAGGACCTTTAGCTGGAAAAGCAACCTTCATCGAGGTGTTTTCAGAAAAAGGTGCAGAAGTCCTGGAAAAAGCCATAAAAGCAGGAGCACTAAGGGTACAGGATCCTGTACCTAAAGGTGTTGAAACACGTGCAAACATCGACAAATCAATGGTAAAACTGGCCAATAAATGGCAGACCAGGAACTTCGAAGACGATGGCACGTTGATAACAATCGACCAGTACATGGACGAATTCTCCAAGTGTATAAAATGTTATGGTTGCCGGGAAGCATGCCCACTCTGTTTCTGCAGGGACTGTTCCATCCAGTCAGAATCCAACAACTGGGTGGAAAAGGGAATAATACCCCCGTCACCCATGTTCCACTTTGTAAGAATGCTCCATATGGTGGACTCCTGCACAAACTGCGGACAATGCGAAGAAGTTTGCCCCAGTGAAATACCACTGGCCAGAATCTTCCATGAAATAAACGTCAAATTACAGGAAGAATTTGATTACAAGCCAGGATACGACCTGGAACAAAAACCGCCACTTTCTGTAACTGATAAAGAACCAAGTGAGGAATAAAAAAAAACCTCAGCCCCATAGGGTAGAGTAACCGCATTTTCAGGGTGATAGATTATATCATATTCACTAGAAAAATTCGCTCAAATTCTAGGAATCACCTCTTAAAATGAGAATAATAGATCACCCATAGTAAATGCGGTTTACTTTATCTTAGAGGATACAATTTAAGGTATTTAGAGGATGATACAATTTAAGGTGATAAATAATGATACTTGAGGAAGTACTCAAAGCCAACCAAGAATTTGTTAAAGAATTTGAACCAAAAAAACTAAGCCACTCCCCACAAAAGAAACTGGCCATTGTAACCTGTATGGATACACGGCTCACCGGTTTTTTAGAACCAGCCATGGGAATAGACAGGGGAGACGCAAAGATAATCAAAAATGCAGGTAACACCATAGTCGACAGGGATGTTATACGATCCGTTGCAGCGGCAATATACGCACTTGGTGCGGAAGAGGTTATGGTGGTAGGACACTACGAATGCGGAATGGCCAATGTAGACCCTGAAAAACTCATAAGTGCCATGAAAGCCAGAGGAATCTCTGAGGAAATTATTTCTGGGGTTGATCTCAAAGAATGGATAGGGGCAATTGAAGGTGAAGAAGAGAATGTGTTAAACGCAGTTCGAGAAATAAAGGAATCTCCATTTATCCCGGATGATGTTCCTGTACACGGCCTTATAATAGATCTATACGATGGTAAATTGAAGGTTTTAGTTGAGGATAAATGATCTTATCAACCTCTAATTTCATTTTGATTCTATAAAATTTATTTTAACCCATTCTTATTTGATGTTTATTCCCTAAAGACTATTAAAAATTTTTTCAACAAATAATATCCAATTTTGGCCTTAAAGAAATATTTAGCGGGTTCTATTTAACTTGGTATGTATTGTTAAATCATTGGTCATACTAAATAACAATACGAAAAAGATAACTATGAGTGTGGGCCATGTTAATTTAAGTACATGTCTAGTTAGATATGGAGGGATTAACAAATGAGTAAGATAAACAGGCAGGAGATTCTTGACATTTTAGATGGATATGACAAAGAAAATATAACAATTGCCACTCTAGGAAGCCACTCTTCTTTGCATATGTTTCAGGGGGCAAAAACAGAAGGGTTTAGGACTGCAGCAGTCTGCGAAAAAGGACGGGAAGTTCCTTATCAAAGATTTGGGGTTGTAGATGAAATAATCACGGTAGATAAATTTAGTGATATAGTTAATGATGAAGTCCAGGAACAATTAAAGGACTTAAACAGCATAGTATTCCCACACGGATCTTTCGTGGCTTATGCTGGGTTAGATAATATTGAAACCATCTTCAACGTACCCATGTTCGGAAACAGGGACATCTTAAGGTGGGAGGCAGAAAGGGACCTGGAAAGAAAGTTGATGACCGAATCCGGGGTCAGAATTCCGAAAAAGATAACCGATCCTGCGAAAATTGAAGGTACCGTCATGGTAAAGTTCCCCGGAGCCAGAGGGGGAAGAGGATACTTCGTTGCTTCATCAACTGAAGAATATGATGAAAAAATTGAAGCCATGAAAAAACGAGGCTGGATCGAAGAAGAGGATATAAAGGAAGCACATATTGAAGAATATGTATTAGGATGTAACTACTGTATTCATTACTTCTTCTCAGGATTAAAACAAGATGCAGAAGTCTTAGGAATGGACAGTAGATATGAATCAACCATAGATGGTTTAGTTAGAGTTCCGGCTAAAGATCAGCTAGATCTTAACGCAGATCCATCATACGTCGTAACTGGAAACCATCCAGTAGTTATAAGAGAATCACTACTTCCACAGGTATTTGACATAGGAGACAAAATCACAGAAGGTGCTAAAAAATTAGTACCACCAGGATTTAACGGTCCATTCTGTATGCAGACCCTGGTAACCGATAATCTTGAAGTGGTTGTATTTGAGATGAGCGCCCGGTCAGATGGTGGAACAAACACCTTCATGAACGGATCACAATACAGTTACCTGTACCACGGAGAACCATTAAGCATGGGCCGTAGAATGGCCTTAGAGATCAAGAATGGTATAAAAGAAGACCGTTTAGATGAAATAATTACTTAAACCATTCTTTTTTTATTAATTTTGTATATATCAATCTATTCAAATTTTTATTCCTTTTTAGCCCTACTTAAATGTTCAAAAAATTTATTTCATATTAAATCAGATTATATCTCGATATCTGGCGAAAATATCCTTAACTGAACCAGAATATACTAATTCCTGGAGCAAACCTACATCAGATATCACCCAATTCACGTACTGATCTAAATCCTTCCGAACATATGATTCAAACGAATAATGAGAAGAATCTAAATAAGCTTTACTGGGCTTAACATCCTTTTCTACTGCTCCTATAAGATCATCCATAATGGATATCAATGGTTGATTATCAATATGAACATCTTTTACCAGTTTTTTCTCCTGTAATGCACCTAATACTGATATATCAGCAAATAACTTATGATTAACAGCTATCAAACCATCATAGATGACCATATCATCACTTATGTCCGTGAAGAAATCCTGAATCTTTGCAATACCCGCTTCTAGATTATTTTCCTGTAATAAATAGTTGTTAAATTGTTGAACCGCTTTCTGGTGGTTGTACTCTTCCGGAGGTACTATTACCGTTTTCATGTACGCCTTATTCGCTTTGATGGCACTGGCAAGTAGACCCGGTAGATCTATGGTAACCCTACTTGGCAAAATAACGTAAGCACAGATGATGGCTATTACGGCCCCTAAAGTTATATCGATTATCCTGGCCATGGAGTTTTCAATTACTGTTCCAGTGGGCCATACCAATACCGTGAACACGGTAAGGGCCATTACTGAAGGTCCAACGTAGTTAGGTAACCATGCTAGAGCTAAGAAAATCATGATAAGGGCAAATATCAACAGTATCTCATGTGGGAAGAAAAATGCCAGGATAATGGCTATTATGATAGCAAGTAAATTATACAAAACCCTCACCACCATACTGTTGATTGTGCTGGTTACATCTGGTCTTATGACAATTAAAATACCCATGGTCACCCAGATAACATCTCGGCCATGAGTAAGATGAACTAATAAAAGACCTACAGTCATGGCCAGTGCAAAACGTACCGCATGCCGCATGTAAATATTTTTAAGGTTAAAATTAGCCTTAAGAACATCCTTAAGGGATGTTTTAGCTGTGGATATTTTTAACTTTTCTCCGGATATCTTATCTGATAAAAGTTCGGCAGATCTTTTAATAAGCTCCACCATCTGATAACCGATACCCAGGAAAGCATTGAGATCTTTTTCACCAGAATCTATAGTCGCTTTCTTTATAATTGAAACATCCTCATTTAACTTATCAATATTAACTTGATCTTTACTTGTATTATTGATTCACCTATCTTTAAGCTGGTTTTGTTTATATCCTCCAGGTATTCTTTGAATTTATCCTGATATCCTTTAGATATCCGGGAGTAGAGTAATTTACTGTACTCACGAAAACCAGATAGATAGAGTCCTAATTTAAAAAGTTCATAGTCAGTGGGATCCAGTGGGACGCCTGAAAGTGCATGTAAGTTTTTTAAACCCAACTGTAAAGAATTTTGAGGATCAAATCCCACTGCCACCCTACTACGCAGATCCTCTTTCATTTTCCATAAACGTGGTATAAACAGGAGTGAAGAAACTAAAAATGCCAGTAAACAGTAATAAATATAGTCCAATGGTGTAGATTTAGTATTAACCACTATCACCGCAATGAAGTACATGACGAATATTATGTAACCAAAAAATCCAATTGATTTCCCGAATATATACAGAGAAATACAGAAAAAGGCCCAGATAACTGTGATTAATATAAAAATAAGATCACTGCTTAATCCTAAAGAGACACTGGTAAAAGCCAACATGGCCATGATAAATCCAACAAACGTTAGAGGAGCTACCTTTCTAACTGGTAGATCTATATCTATTATCCTGGTGATTACGATGGTGACGATGGCAACCACAAAGATACCATTATCCCAACCTAATAATATAGCTATTAGAACCGCTAAGACCATTAAAAGAAAGGATTTTACCGCGGTTGCCCACAGTGGTTTACCTGTAGGTCTAATAAGTACCTTCAATCTTTCAAATTTACTCTTCCTTTGTGGCATGACCACGTTAACCCCCTCTTTATAATTAGAATACAGTAATAATTTTTCTATTCTGTTTTATATAAAGTTAACTAGCAAATATTTAAGTAGATTATCCTCTAGGAATACTCAAGTTTATTAGAATAGACTACTAAAGATAGTAGGTAACTAATTAAACTACAAGTGTTTAAAATGGACAGCAGTGATGCTATTTATCAGGGCCTTAAAAAGGCAGGTATAGACTTCGTGGTCAGTCTGCCCTGTGTAAATCTGGGTAAGATAATAGAGATGGTGGACTGTGACGAGGAGATCACCCATGTCCCGGTGACCCGGGAAGAAGAGGGGTTCGGTATCTGCGCCGGCGCCTACCTGGGTGGTAAGAAAACAGCTATTTTAATGCAGAACTCCGGGTTAGGTAATTCTGTAAATGTTTTAGCTTCCCTCTATAAGCTATACAAGCTGCCAATCCTGATGGTTATGAGCCACCGCGGTACTGAAGGGGAATTTATGAGCGCACAGATACCCATGGGAGAAGCTACCCCTGGTGTACTGGATACCCTTGAAATCGCGTATTTCCTCCCCAAGACTCCGGAAGATGCTTACAAAGCACTGTCTGAAGCCTGGCTCTTATCTGAGATGGGCGGCTCCCCCGTGGCCATGTTGCTTGAAATTGGATTCTGGTGAAATTTAATCATTTAATCAAACTTTAAGAGGGAAATAAAGCTTACAGGGAAAAATAAGAAAATGAAAAGAGTTGATGCAATTAAAAGGATCTCCGAGCAGCTGGAGGATGAACTGGTAATCTGCAACATAGGCTTTCCCTCCCGGGAGTTATACGCGGTCAAAGATTCGCCCACCCATTTTTATATGCTGGGATCCATGGGAATGGCCTCTTCCATAGGTTTAGGCCTGGCCCTCGCCCAGGAAAGAAAAGTGGTGGCCCTGGATGGGGATGGATCACTTTTAATGAACCTCGGTAGTCTGGTCACCATTTACAACCAGGACCCAGAGAATTTTATACTGATATTGCTGGATAACGAGTGTTACGGTTCAACCGGGTCCCAGTGCACCTACGCCAGTACTGTAAACCTATCCCGGATAGCAGAGGCTGTGGGATTTAAGAATATATTCTCATTCAAGGGAGATTTAGATTTAACGGAAGTTTTAAAGGCTGAAGGACCGGTATTTGTACATGCTAAGGTCGAACCGGGTAATGCTGATGTACCTGTTATTGATATGGAACCAGAAGAGATTAAGGAACGGTTCATGGAGAATTTAAAATAAAGTAGTAACTTTTTTTTAGTCAATAAAAAAATCAATTAACGCCCTTTTCTCCTTTCAAACTCATCAAAGAGCTCATCTATCTCGATGTTTTTATATACAAGTATTAGTAACGTGTGGAAGATTAGATCGGCAGCTTCTGGGACCAGTTTTTCATCGTTTTTGGCGGCGATTATAACCTCGGCTGCTTCTTCCCCTATCTTTTCCAGTATTTTATCCTCGGCCAATTTTTCATCGTCCTTCATTAAATAGGATGTGTAAGAATCTATGGGATTATCCCGCCTGTCTTCCAGTACCTGGTAAACTTCTCTTATAATTTTTTCCTTCATTTTCTCGATTCTTCCTTTCTTAAAGTTTCAGTTAAGGCGATTAAAGGATGTTGTGCATCATCGATGACGTCAATATCTTCATATGTAAAAATTCCCTCTTTATCTGCAGTCTTCTCGATTCCCAGCTTTAAATCCTCATCAATTTCAATTACATAGGAGTCGATCGTTTCATAGCCCAGTTTCAGGGCGGCAACTGTGCGGTGATGGCCATCCACCAGCACGTATCTGTTATCCACTTTAACCACTATGGTGGGCTCGGCCAGGCCTCTTTGGATCTCGTAGGTTCTGCCCTGCAGTTCATCGGCATAGATTTTATTCTGGGTAGGTCTCAACTTATTTATGGGCACTTTCATCCTTACCAGCTTGGTTTTTATGCCGTATAACTGTTCCAGGGTCTTCTTGAAATAGTTGACCTTGGTGGGTGTTGATCTTTCAATATGTGACCTTACAATATCGGTGTTAGTAATTATGCCCACTAGTTTGCCTTCTTTATCCATCACGGGCATTCTGGATATGCCCATCCGGAACATAACCCGGGCGGCGTCGTTGATGGACATTTCCTTATCCGCTACAACGACATCGGTGGTCATCAGTCCTTCCACTAAATCCGACCATGGTTTTAAAAGTAAATCAAAGGCAGTTACCATTCCAATTACTTCCCCATTGGTCTTAACTGGGAATCCGTCGTGGCCGGTTAACTTCATCAATTCTATAACTTCACCAGCTGGAGTGTCTGGGGTGACTGTGATAACTTTCTTGGTCATGTAATCTTTTACTAGGGCTGTACTGGTCATTATAATACTCCTTTTTATTCAAGGACTCTTTTTCCATAGTATTTTATCATCATATTCCACCTTTATTATCCGGTGGAAGGGAATCTGGGTTTCATCATTTAAGATGAGAAATCCATTCTCGATTCTGTCTATCTGGCTCCCCGGGACTGTTTTAATATTTCCACGTGCCCCTCTATGGATATAACTTATTATAGTCCGGTTTACTTCCATGTCAGGATGCCATAGAACCATATTCAAGACGTTTTTCGCCATCTTTAGAACCCAAATTTGTGAAATTCAGTTCGCAAGAAAAAAGTTTTAAACTCCTGAAATTTGTTTAATTCAACAGTTACTTATTTATCTCTGGGGTTAAAAATTTTTTTTGTTGATGGTGTACCTTCAACTAGAAAATATGTATCTTCAAAGATGAATAATATGTGTCTTCAGAGACTACTTATCCAGTTCTTCCTGGAGTAATTTAACGATTTCGCCTGGATTTGCTTTTCCCCGGGTTATCCTCATAACCTGACCCATCAGGAAGTTCAAGGCCTTCTTTTTGCCCTCATAGTAGTCGGAAACTGCCTCTGGATTTTCATCTATACTCTGTTTTACGGCCTTTTGAACCACATCTTCTTCCACCACACCGATCAGTCCCAGTTCTTCAGCGATTTGGGTAGGTGTCTTCGGGTTGTGGGGCATGTTTTCGATGATCCTCTGTCCAGCTTTGGTGGTGATCTTCTTATCCTGCAACAACTGGAGGAACTCCACCAATTGCTGGGTGGTTATTTCACTTTCCCGGAAGGTGATCTTGTTGTAGGATAGGATTCTCTTGAGTTCATCCCTCATCCATAAAGCTGCAAATTCAGGATCCACCTCCTTAACCACTTCTTCAAAGGCGTTCGCCAGCTCCAGTTCAGAGGTAAGCACCCGTGCATGGTCCTTTTCTATCCCGTACTGTTTTACAAATCTGTCCGTCTTTATATGGGCAGGTTCTGGCATTTCTTCCCTTATACGTTCCACTCTCTCTTCTTCAGCGAGCATAGGCGGCAAGTCTGGGTCGGGGATGTACCGGTAATCTTCCGCTTCTTCTTTAAGCCTCATGGGCACGGTGATCATCTGTGACTCCAGAAATGCCCTGGTCTCCTGTTTAATCTCTATGCCTCTCTTCAGAAGATTTTTCTGGCGTACCATCTCAAACTGGAGGGCTTTATATGCACCCTTTATAGAGTTGATGTTCTTTATTTCAGCTCTTTTACCCCCTTCAATGGAGATGTTCACATCAGCCCTCATGGTACCCTCTCCCCGGGCGCTTCCACTGTATTCCAGTACACGGATAAGTTCCCTTAGGAATGTCCGGGCTTCTTCAGGGGATGTCATGTCTGGTTCAGTGACAATCTCAATTAAGGGTATTCCGGACCTGTTGAAATCCACGAGTCCCCGGTCTGGTTTGTACTGGCCGGGGTCCTCCTCCAGGTGCACTTCTCTAATACGCACCCCGTTCAGGTCTCCCTCGAACCCTATGGGTATGGAGGTCCTCTGGTATCCGGACGGTAGGTCCGGGTAATCGTAGTGTTTCCTCTGGAAAAAGGTCACGTCTGGGCTTATCTTACAGGCCAGCATCAGGGCTATCTTTATCGCCCCATCCAGTGCTTCCTTGTTTGGTGGGTATGGTTTTGCACCCGGCTGGTTCAAACACACGAAGCAGATGTTGTGGTTTGGTGGTGCTTCCTGGTAGTTGGTGCGGCAGTCGCAGAATAGTTTAGAATCAGTATCCAGCTGGACGTGTATCTCCAACCCGCATTTCATGTTAATGGTTATTCCTCCTGAAAATATGATATTTTATTTATAATCTTGTTTATCGTGCAAATTGATAAAATAAAAAATTTATCTTCCTATAATAATGTCAGATAAAATAACATATATAGATTAACATAGTTGTATCTTCGGTGTTATTTAATCCCTTCTTTTCTTGATTTATTCCTGTTTAATAATTATACTCAGAATTTTTTGGATATTTTCTATTTTCATAAACTCTATATGGGTGTTAGTACGAACACAAATATGTGAATTGATCGGGTGTCAGTACTGACATGATCAATTCTGATCGATGAGGTATATTTACGTGCCATATTCAGGAAATCCGAGTAACCGAACCAATCCCACTAACCCTATCGATCCAGCAACCCCAACAAATCCAGTTATTCCGGTTAATCCAGTTGATCCCGGTAATCAATCGGGAAATTCTATTAGTACACCACAGATAAACGCTGCAACTAATACAGTAAGCATGCAGCCAACTGGAATTCCAATAACAGGATTAATTCTAGCAGTTTTAATGCTGTTAGGTGGTTTAGTGACTTCAAAAAAATAATTGCCTTATTTTTTTATTTTTTTTAAGATCAATCTAAAAAGAAATCATAAATAAAGATCAAAGTAAATAGGTTTTAATGATGTTTTCGGATTCTTAAATGGTTAAAAAATTCATTTGGATATTTTTTGTAAGTGATAGTATGACTGATGAAACTGAAGAGAAGATTTTGGACTCGGCTTTAAGGGAATTCTCAGAGAAAGGATATTCTGCTGCTACTGGTTTGAATATAGCAAAAAAAGCGGGTTTTAGTGAGAAAACTTTGTTTAGAAAATTTAAAACCAAAAAAAATCTTTTTAACACGGTTATAACTCAGAATAATGATAGAATAATGGAAGATTTCAATCTTTTACTTGTTGATGATGAATTTAAAACAGCACAGGAATTTTTAGAAGTTTTAGTTAAAGATCTTGCCGATTTGGTGGACAATCACTTTGATTTTGTTTATTTAACCCTGAATGAAAGCAGGAGGATATCTAAAGAAACTGCTCCTGAAAAGATTCCATATCATCTTGGTAAATATATGGAAAAGTATATCCAGAATGAAAAAATAGATTATCCTGTTTTTGCAATGACCATATTGTCCTTTTTATATTCTGTAATGACTGATAAACATAAAGAAAGAAGCTTCGTTGACCATGATGATGCTATAGAAAAGTTTATCGGTAATTTAGTCCTTTGCCTTGAATAAATTGGTTTTCTAGAAATATTCGAATCTGTGCTCAAAGATAATATAAGTGCAGGGGAAGGGATTCGAACCCTTGAAGGCCTACACCAATAGGCCCTGAACCTATCCCCGTTGACCGCTTGGGTACCCCTGCATCTGTAGGTAAAAGATCAATACTAATTTTACGGCTAATTTATTTATTTCTTAGACACTTATCAATGTATCTCTTTATGAATGGTTCCAGTTCTGGATCCAGATTTTCACCCCTGGTCAGAAGATCTAAATCAGTGAAGCTACCTTCCAGTTTCCTACCAGACCATTTAACCTCTTCTTCAACTCTTCGAGCATAATTAGTGCCGTACATTTTAAATAAGGGGAATTTAGTCAAGCCATTTACACCCGCAAGTATCAGGGGTCCTATGTTAGCCAGGTTGTCTATCCAGGTCCCCGCAACTATTTCTAGTTTGGGATATTTTATCCGGGTAGCAGCCACCGTCCCTGCGTAGTACAGGGAGGCTGGTTGTGGTGTGTTTGCATAGGGTGTGTCTTTATGGGGGTTTAAGGAGTAGAATATCACCCGGTCAATCTCTACATCACCTATTAGATTGAACAGGTATTTAAGGTCTTCCGGTTTTTCCCCCAGACCCAGAATAATAGTTATCGCCTTTTTAAATCCTAAATCCCCAGCCAGCTCCAGCATTTCCACCACATCATCCAGGGATTTGCTGGGGCAGATCTTATCATGGAGTTCAGGGTTAGCAGTTTCCACTGCACCGGTTATTCCCACGATTTCATCCCCATAAAGCTCCAGGTCCCTGGTTATCCCCACGTTCAACCATGCCGGTTTCCCGGTGATGGAGTGTATCCTCTCGGAGATTCCCTTTATTTCCTGTGTGGTGAATGATCCATATCCGCCGGATAGGAATTCAACATTCCATCCAATCCTGCGTACCAGCTCAGCTTCGGCAAAGATGGAATTCACATTTCTCCGGGCCCGGTCCGGTTCAGTGATTTTGGGTTTCTGGGAGGACATGTAGCAGAAGGCACAATCACCCTTATTACACCACCAGGAGAGAAATATCGCCCTTTCCAGGGTAATTCTATCTCCATGTTCTTTTAAAGTTACCTTATTAGATTTTTCGAGCAAATCTAAAGTTTCATGGGCCTTTATTTTTTCTATTAAATTCATTTTTTTAAGCTCGTATAATATATCTCCCACTGATTCATCGGGAAAATGAAACACAAAATTGAGGTTTACATTGTATTTGTTTAAAACACTTATTATACCGTATTTATATATATAAATGAAAATCATGACATAGTTTAACCGTTATTTTAATGCCTTAAAACTATTTGAATGTAATACACAATCTTTATATAATATAAACATCAACCTTTAAAATACATCTTGATGTGCTATGTTTTAAGATCTTGTAAGCCCTGATAGTAGTTTGCACGGTTTACAGGCTTTGTTTGGCATTTGCCGCCGTAGCTCAGTAGGTAGAGCGTTCGGCTGTTAACCGATTGGTCACAGGTTCGAGCCCTGTCGGCGGCGTTCTGGGCCCATAGCTTAGCCAGGTAGAGCGCCCGGCTCATAACCGGGCGGCCATGGGTTCGAATCCCATTGGGCCCACTTAAGCTCTCAAGATTGAGTGCTATAAATAGACAGGTTCATATGCTCCGGTAGTGTAGTCCGGCCAATCATGTCGGCCTTTCGAGCCGATGACTCGGGTTCGAATCCCGGCCGGAGCATTTTTCATATCTAAAAAAGGAAATATTTTTCTTACAAACACCGCACAAGGATGTAGCAGTTTAGTAATACTGCAGGGGTGCCCGAGCTGGCCAAAGGGGACAGGCTTAGGACCTGTTGGCGTAGGCCTACGTGGGTTCGAATCCCATCCCCTGCATCCCTTTCAATTGCCGGGGTGGGGTAGTTGGTTATCCTACGGGACTGTGGATCCCGCGACTCGGGTTCGAATCTCGGCCCCGGCCTTATTTTTACTGAGATTCTATTTATTTTCTAATTTAATGAAACAGGTTTTCTTCTCTTTATCCCAATAGAACTATAGTGATTTATTGTTTTTGAAGTGACGTACATCACCAATTTTAGAAAGTTATTAATAAAATAAAGGAAAGATATTGAAATGATTATAAAGGTGGGGACTATGATAAAGATGGAAAAAACCTGTGGATCACCCAAAGTCGAAGTGATGAAGGATGGTAAAAGGATCGGCCATATGGATGGAATGAATGTAATCCAGTGGTTCCTAAAAAATAAATACAAATACACTGGCACATTTTCCCGTTTTATAACAGAAGATCCAGATGACAGCCACTCCGGCATCAAAATAGACATAGTAATACCGGAAAAACATCTGATCATCAAAGATGCCTGTATTGAATGGATGAAAAGCCCCCTAAACAACGGTACCTTCAACGCTAAACGAATAGAAAGCTATGAAGAACCAATATAGCCCCGGTTAAACATCCGTTAATTTTATTAGATAACATAATGTTCAACTTAATTTTATTTTAAGGGCCATTATATGAGTAAAAAAGGTACCCGTGAAGAGCGCGAACTGGTGAAGATGTTGTGGGACGCAGACTGCGCTGCAATGAGAGCGCCTGCCTCGGGTGGTGCCACCAAAAAACCACTGCCCGACGTAATAGCCGGTAACGGTAAGATCTACCTGGCAATCGAAGTCAAATCCACCTCTCAGGAAAGGATATACATCGATTCAGGTAAAATAGACGCCCTCCTGGAATTTTCAGAGATATTTGGAGCCCAACCCTACGTCGGTGCCAAGTTCATACGTGAAAAATGGCGTTTTGTAAGGATTGAACACCTGCATAAAACAAAGCAGGAAAATTACCGCTTAGACAAGGAACTGGCCTTCAAGAAGGGTATTGAACTGGACGAATTGCTCGGTAAAAGTAAGCAGGTTAAATTTGATTAAGTTGTTATTTTTTTTCTAGGATTATTTTTTAAAAAGAAGGTTCCTGTCTCTAAAGGAGTTATTCTCCGTTTTTTAAAGAGGTTCCTTCCTACCCGCTGCGTCACGGCGGTACTTCCCGAATTCTGTGATTAGCTTTACCTCATCACTCCAGAAAACCGGGCCCTCTTTACAGATCCTCCATCCAACATCGTCCACGCAGCACTGGCCGCAGATGCCCACCCCACATTTCATGTAGCGTTCCAGTGAGAACTGGGCCGGGATTTCATATTCCTCTGCCAGGTCTGCTATTTTTTTCATCATCACCTCGGGGCCGCAGGTGACTATCATATCGTAACTGTTACTCTCAAGCACTTTCTGGGCGAGATCTGTTCCGAATCCACAGAAACCGTAGGTCCCGTCATCTGTACAAGCCCTTAAATTGGTATCGGTTCTGTTAAGCCGGTCCATAAAAAGTAGTTCATCCTGTGTGGCTGCTGCACTTATCAGATCCACCTCCACACCCTTCCGGGATGCTTCCTCTGCAAACGCTGCCAGAGGGGCCATTCCTACACCTCCACCAACTGCAAGTATCTTTAAGCCTGCAATTTCAAATCCCCGGCCATAGGGTCCTCTCAATCCAAGCTGGGCTCCTACCTCGAGCTTGTGGAGTGCCTCGGTGAATTTACCCACCTTTCTTATGGTGAATCCGATTTCACCCTTTACTGGATCAATCAGGGATAGGGACATGGGTTTTTCATCGTGGAAGTTCCAGATCATCATGAACTGGCCGGGTGTTTCTTCTGTAATCTCCCAGTCAAAAATGAAGGTTTTAACTGTGGGTGTTTCCTTTATTATGTCCTTTATCTCTACGATTTTTGGAACGTTCATGTTTTAATTCCTGTTATAAATGTTAATTTCCCATGGGCTAAGTTAATTAGGTTTTATGGGTCTTACCAACCATCTCTGATACACTATCATAGCCCTTTCTGTTCATGAAATTTTCAAGTCCAGTGCAAATCTTCTTAAATACGTCCATTCCCTCATAGTACACGGCTGTTCCAATTTGTACAGAGCTTGCACCGGCGTATAAGAATTCAACTGCATCTTTATAATCCCTGATTCCACCCACACCTATTATGGGTACGTCTACAGCTTCATATACATCGTAGACACACCGTAAAGCTATTGGTTTTATGGCTGGTCCTGATAAGCCGCCGAATTTGTTGTGTAGTATGGGCTGGGCTGTCTCCAGGTCTATGCGCATTCCCGGGCCTACCGAGTTAATAAGGGTAATGGCATCACAGCCGGCTTTCTGGGTGGCTTCTGCTATTTTAACTATATCAGTTACGTTTGGGGTTAGTTTAACTGCAACTGGGGTTTTGACCGCCTGTTTAACTGCTTTAACTATCTGCCCCGTTGCGTCGGGGTCCTGGCCTATTGATGCGCCACATCCGCCTGATGCATGGGGGCATGATACGTTGAGTTCTATCATATCCACCATTCCCTCTATCCTGGTAGCCACATTCTGGAATTCCTGTGGATTCGCTCCATAGATAGACGCCACTGCGGGCACCAGGCCTTTCAGTTTCTCCAGTTCAGTTTTAAAGAGTTCTACTCCCGGGTTGGAAAGTCCTATAGCATTTATAAATCCACCGGTGACTTCCACGGTGGTTGGATTGGCATATCCTGGATTGAGTTCCATGCTGAAGGATTTAGTTACCACTGCTCCTGCACCGCTCCTGGCGGCCCAGTTAAGGGATGCGGCGGTGCTGCCCATGATCCCTGCCGCCAGCATGGTGGGGTTTTTCATCTTAATTTTGCATATCTCAGTTTCAAGCATAATGGACCAGACCCAGAAAATATTAAATTGATATCAGTATAGACTTATTGGTATGAAGTGTTATATTACCTGGTGTTTCGCGGGTTTTATTGCCCTTGATGAAAATTGTGCCCTCTTAGATTATGAACTTTTCCCAAAGAGCAAGATAACCCTAAGGCTTACCGAACTACTGGAAGGTAATTTGGTAAGAGAGGAAAAATCTCTGCTCAAGAGACTGGTTAAAAACCATGATGAAGTTGTTGTAGAGACGGAAATTTCTCCTTCCAAATATGAAAGCCTTAAAGATTCCTCTAAATTTAAATTCCAAACACCGAATAAAGCCGGGGAATATGTTAGAACCTACCTGGCTGATATTTTAATTCAAACTGATTTTATCGAAACAGAAGAAGAATTAAAGGAATTAATACATGATACTTCCCTGAACATCACCAGGGACCGCCTGCAGGAGGCAAGTGAAGCAGAAGACCTGGTTTTGATACAGGCCATAAACGCCCTGGATGAACTGGACGAGACCACCAG
>DAQK01000009.1 GCA_002502855.1 Methanobacterium sp. UBA279 | reverse complement strand
GTTTTAAAACAATTAAACTATCCATCGTCTAGTTTCAAAGGATCCAAAATCAAAAAAAGGAGTTAAAAAAACTTTATACAAACATATTGAAAGAATTTAAATCAAAAATCCGGCATTGGAAACGTTTGAAAGGTGTAAAGGGGCTTAATTGAGGATTGGAATAAATTAACGAAAAAATCATTGAATATGACCAAAATACATAGTTATACACGTTCTTCAGTTGTTAAATACGTTGCAATTAATGCACTTTTAGCAGCACTCATCATACTACAAGGCTACAACTCAAAAGAAGCCATACAACACCTCTCTGAATGGTAAAAAATGGAGGGGGCTAAGAGAGTTATTTTAGTTAAAAATAGTTATTTTAGATCAGATAAATAACCAGACTCATAACCAGTGCAGACACCAGTGGAATAGGAATGTTATCGTCCACTAGACTGTATGCCTCGGTTAAAGCCCCGAAAAACACTCCTAAAAGAGCGGGTAAGAGGGATACCTGGGTTAATGCCAGGACCAACCCAACCACGAAGAAAGACATACTACCCTCCAGGGTTTTTTTAGGGTTAAAAGGGAGCTTATGTTTACCCCATTTCCGCCCGATTATGGTGGAAGCCGAGTCGCCGAAAAGCAAAATCAGTATAGCGGCGTTGGCCACCGACATGTTGAACTGGAATAGGACTAAGGTAAGGATAATGCCAATGAAGAAGTAGATGAAGCCTCGTTCATCATCTTCTCTCTTGCAATATCTGAAAATAAATGAAAAAAAGGGTATATTATACCTTTTATCTAACCTGAACAGGAGAACCACAAAAAGAAGGACTAAAATGGCGATAATTATCAGGGCATCCGGTTTAAGGAAATAACTCAAAACCACAATGAAAACACCCGAGGCATGAATTAACTGCCGAAGTAGCTCTTTCTGTCTAAGTAGCTCTTTCATTACCATCAGGCCATGAATTTCTCTATAACGCCATGATAAGAGTTTTTAAGCTCAGATACTGGAATGTTTACTGAATCGTTAATAACCAGTGAATCACCATTCACGGTTCCAATCACAGCCGCCGGGACGTCAAGTTTTCCCAGGATTTCATCTGCAACTTCTTCTTTAACAGTTACTAGAAACCTTCCATGGGATTCTGAGAATAATGCTTCAAAATCGTTCAAGCCCTCTGCACCAGGTATCTGGGATAGATCTATTTCAGCCCCTAAACCTCCTGATAACACCATTTCAGAAAGTGCAACACCTATACCGCCTGTGGAACAGTCATGGACGGCAGTTATGCTATTATCTGAATCCTGCCTGATTAAATTTAAAACTGCCATGGCAACGTCGTATTCTTCTTCAAGATGGACATGTGGAGGCTCGCCCTGGACTTTTCCAAGGATTAACTTCTGATATTCGGATCCGCCTAATTCTGGTCGGGTTTCTCCGATGATGATGATTTTATCACTTTCACCTTTAAATTCAAAGGTTCTAACATCTTTTAGCTTCATCAAACCGCACATGCCCACTGCGGGCGAAGGATTGATGGTCACACCTTCTGTTTCATTGTAAAAGCTCACGTTACCACTGATAACCGGGGTCCCGAAACGGTTGGCCACGTCGGCCATTCCCTGTACACAATCTGTAAACTGCTTGAAGATGTGGGGCTTCTCCGGGTTACCGAAGTTAAGGCAGTCCACTATGCACAGGGGTTCTGAGCCCATGGATACCACGTTCCTTATACCTTCTGCTATCGCACCGGCCCCTCCATAGTAGGGGTTTAGTTTGGTGTGGGAACTGTTACAGTCAGATGTGATGGTGAAGGCGGTTTCATCATCTACCCTGATGACCGCGGCGTCATCACCAGGCTTCACTACCGTTCCAATCTGGACTTCATGGTCGTACTGCCGGTAAACCCATTCTTTACTAGCGATATTCTGGGAGGATAGAAGGTTAAGCAGGGCTTGGTTTAAATCACCCTCCTCTACCATAGGGGTTTTTACTCCTAGTTTTTCTAAGTTGGGTTCAGTACTATCTTCTGGAGATATGTGATCGATTGCACATTCCCTTTCTATGGTTGGTGGGTCGGACAACATACCCGTAGGTATATTGGCTATAATTTCCCCATTATGGATTACTTCAAAGCGGCCGGTGTCGGTTACTGTGCCAATCACTGCCCTGGGAAGTTCGTATTTATCGAAGATCTCTATCAATTTATCCTCATCTTCGGGGTGGATTACAAAGACCATTCTCTCCTGTGATTCAGATAACATTATCTCATAAGGAGTCATCCCCTCTTCCCTAAGTGGTATCTTCTCAAGTTTTACTAGGGCACCGTTACCTCCTTTAGCTGCCATTTCTGAGACACAGCAAGTCAGTCCTCCCCCACCAAGGTCCTTTAACCCCTGCACATCAATTTTCTCCAGGGCTTCCAGTGTAGCCTCCAGCACCTGTTTCTTGGTGAACGGGTCTCCTATCTGAACTGCCGGCCGGTCCTCAATCTCCGATGATGTGGTAAGCTCTTCAGAGGCGAAGGTAACTCCGTGAATACCGTCTCTACCGGTACGGCCGCCCATAAGCACGAAGATGTCCCCTACGTTAGGGGCTATTCCCCTTACTATTGAATCTTTACGCACAATTCCTGCGCATATTACGTTAACCAGGGGGTTGAACTGGAAGGTGGCGTCGAATTCTACCTCACCACCCACCGTGGGTATTCCCACCCGGTTTCCATAGTCTGATATTCCTTTAACCACGTATTCGAAGAGGTAGCGGGATCTTTCATCATCCAGGTATCCGAAGCGAAGCGGGTCAAGAAGTGCCACTGGCATAGCTCCCATGGAGATGATATCCCTGATAATACCCCCAATACCAGTCCCCGCGCCCCCGTAGGGTTCGATTGCAGAGGGGTGATTGTGGCTTTCCATCCCAATTACCAGGGCCAGTTCATCGGTGAGCTCCACAACCCCTGCATCGTCTCCCGGGCCGACTATAACTCTTTCACCCTCTGTGGGGAATAATTTCAGTATGGGCCGGCTGCTTTTATAGGAACAGTGTTCAGAGAACATGATATCCAGCATACCATATTCCAGTTCATTCGGTTCCCTTCCAATCTCTTTGCATATGTATTCAGATTCCGCTCCGGTTAAAGTCATCTTCTATCACCTAGAAATCGTCTTATCAACTATATTTGGAAAATTTCACCTTTAATTTTACCAATCGAAAATCTATTTTATTATGGTTATTCCCACTTCATCATCTTCAATATTCCAGTATTTAGTATGATCTCCAGGGATTTCCTTCAAATCCTTTGCAAATACGAATTTTTTAGCCCGGACTTCATGGGATATGAATCCCAGGAAAGATTTTATCAAATCACCGAACTGTTCACTACAATCGATGAAAACCTGTATGTTTGCTTCTACATCTAAATCCAGGTCCTTCCGCATGTCCTGTATCCTCCTTATGAGTTCACGTGCCATGGACTCTGATAGTATTTCCCGGGTTAACTCAGTATCCACGAACACGCTTCCATTTTCAAAGTCAGCGGTGACGATGTTTTCAGGGAGTTCAGTTTCAAAGAGGACATCATCTGCAGAAAGTTCGATAGGCTTGCCCCCTACATCCACTACATATTTCCCTTGAGATTCCAGTATGTTCACTATTTCTGCCCCATCAGCATCCTCCAGTGCAGCAGCCACTTTAGGCACATCTTCCCTTAGTTTGGGTCCTAAGGTTTTCAGGTTGGGCTTGGCAGTTATCCTCAGGTTCTGGAAGTCGTTGGAGGAAAGGAGTTTCTTGGTATTGGCCTGTTCCATGATGATATGGTTGAGGTTACGGGCTGCCTTTAGAATCTTAACATCCTCGGAGACTATGACCACCTCTTTAACGGGCCATCTTAGTTTGTAACGGGCTATATCCCGTGCCCGGGCGCATGCCTCGATTATCTCCCGGATTACATCCATATCTTCCTCTAAATCTTCATTGATAAGGTTTTCATCGAATTTCCAGTCCAGCATATGCACGCTGGCCGGTTCATCCACTTCTACTTCCAGGACAAGGTTTTGATATATTTTTTCAGTAATATGAGGGGCTATAGGGCACAGTAAGGTTATAAGCTGTTTCATAACATGATAAAGGGTGTAATATGCCCCTAGTTTATCGGGGTCTTCCTTTTCTATCCAGGTGCGCCCCCTGATTAAACGTACATACCAGCGGCTCAGATCTTCCAGTATGAACTCGTTGATGCTCCGGGTTGCCTTGTGCAGGTGCAGGGAATCAAGGGCCTCTGTCACCTCCCGGGCCACCGTGTTGATCCTGGATATTATCCACCGGTCTTCATCACGGAATTTCAAATCCTCTTCCTGGTATAAGGTGGGGTTGAAGTTGTCTATGGACATGTAAGTGGTGGTGAAGACATACACGTTCCACAGGATGTTGAACATCTTGTTAACCGTTTTTACTTCGTCCCAGTTGAACTTCAAATCCTCCCAGGGTTTATTACCCCATAGGAGGTAGAATCTGAGGACGTCAGCACCAAACTGCTGGATGACCTCGTCTGGTTCGACGACGTTGCCCAGGGATTTGCTCATCTTCTTACCCTCCTCATCGAGGGTGAATCCGTGCATTAAAACCTTCTGGTAGGGGGTGCTGTCCAAGGATATCACTCCACAGCCCAGCTGGGAGTAGAACCATCCCCTGGTCTGGTCGTGCCCTTCGGTTATGAAATCGTAAGGGTACCATTTCTCGAATGCTTCCTTCTCCCGGGGATAGTACAGCGCCGCCCATCCGGCAACCCCCGAGTCGATCCACACATCTAAGACATCGGGTATCCTGGTCATACTGCCCCCGCAGGAACATTTAATAGTTATCTCATCCACATGGGGGCGGTGTATGAAATCCCCTTTAAGGGATCCTTCATGTGCCAGTTCCTTTAACTCGTTTATAGAACCCACTACTTTTATCTCATCACACTGGGAGCAGGTCCATATGGGTATGGGTATTCCCCAGTATCTCTGCCGGGATATGGTCCAGTCCCGGGCATTTTCCACCCAGTTCCTGAACCGGCTTTCCCCGGCCCAGGATGGGATCCATTCCACCCGGTCGAGTTCAGCTAGCATCTGGTCCTTTATATCTGTGATCTTCAAAAACCACTGCTGGGTGGCCAGGTAGATTATGGGGGTTTTACACCTCCAGCAGAAACCGTAACGGTGACTTATGATGTCAGATTTTAAAAGCAGTCCATGTGTATCTAAATCCGCGATAATATAGGGGTCTGCCTCCTTCACAAACTCCCCTTCATATTTGCCGGCCTCTTCCTTGAATAACCCTGCCTCATCTACAGGACAGAATATGGGTAACCCGTATTTTTTTCCTATCTCGAAATCGTCGGGACCGTGGCCCGGGGCGGTGTGAACACACCCAGTACCCTCAGTTAGGGTCACATGGTCTCCAGGGAGTATCATATGTTCAAACTCCCTCTGTATGGGTATTTCCTCCAGGAGGGGGTGGTTGTAGGTTAAACCTTCAAGTTCAGACCCCTTAACAGTACTCGCAATCTCGTAATCTTTTCCCTCAGGAAATAATGTTTCCATCAGGGATTCTACCAGTGCCTCGGCCATTATCAGGACTTCACCGTCCACTTCGACATAGGCGTAGTCATAATCAGGATGTACACAGACGGCCATGTTGGCGGGCAGGGTCCAGGGTGTGGTGGTCCAGATCAAGATGTACTGGTTTCCTTCGGCTGTTTTAAGGGGGAATTTCACGTATATGGAGGGGTCGTCCTTGTTTTCATAGTCTATCTCGGCCATAGCCAGTGCTGTTTCACAGCGGGGGCACCAGGTTATCACCCGGAGGTCGTTCACGAGTAAATCCTTTTCATGAGCTCTCTGGAGCGTCCACCAGCAGGACTCCATATATTTAGTGTCAAAGGTGACATAAGGATCGTCCCAGTCCATCCACACACCTAGCATCTGGAACTGCCCGGTCATGATGGCTTTGTTTTTTATTGCAAATTCCCGGCACTGTTTCACGAAGTTATCGATCCCAATCTTCTCTTCTATCTCTTTTTTACTTTTAAGGCCCAGGATTCCCTCTACTTTATGTTCTATGGGCAGGCCATGGGTGTCCCAGCCGGCCTGTCTGCGGACGTTGAATCCGGACATGCCCTTGAACCTGAGGAAGGTGTCTTTTATAACCTTGTTCCAGGCTGTTCCCAGGTGGATGCGTCCACTGCAGTAAGGCGGGCCATCTAAAAATGAATATCTAGGTCCGTTCTCCCTGAGTTGCTGGCTTTTATGGTATATCTGGTTTGCCCTCCAGAATTCCTGTATTTCTTCCTCTAGTTCCTGGTGATTGTATGAGTGTGGTGCCTCCTTTATTGGCATTTCTATTTCTCCCTGATTTAAGAAGTTTATATTGAGTAATCTAAATTTGTAATTGATATATTAATTGTATTAATAGTTATAAAAAATAGTCTTTGTTATCTTTTTAGAAAATAAATTAAATCAGATAAAAAAAGGGGGAAATTTAAAAAATAAATTTAAAAGGTGCGTAGTTTCCCTTCAACCAGCATCTCTGTAATTTTACTTATATCTGCCAGCCAGGAATCCATAATTGCTTCCACTTCAGATTGGACGGAATTCAGACTGTACCCTTCAGTGGGTATGATCTGGGCGCTGGCTGCTTTAGGCTGATCTATGGGTTTACCTATCTGGCTTAAAAGCATGATATGGATCTGCTGCACTCCATCCACGTGTTTGGTTATGTCGTTAGCCATTTCATTGGAGAGTAAGTTGTATATCTTCCCTACGTGGTTTATTGGATTTTTACCAGAGGTTGCCTCCATAGACATGGGCCGGTTAGGTGTTATAAGTCCATTAGCACGGTTACCCCTGCCAACTGAACCATCGTCCCCCATCTCAGCGGAGGTACCGGTCACAGTTATATATACCGAGGGATTGTCTTTATCCAGGCTGTCTGCAGTGTTTATGAAGACTTCAACATCCCGGGAGGTGTATCCTATGGTTTCCTCCAGGACAATATCCTTTATTTCCCCTAATACATTGGTGTAATGATCCAGGTCATCTATGTACTGGTCGACCATGGCTATGGCGATGGTTAAGGTTATTTTGTTATGTTCCCGCAGTCCCATGACCTTTATATCCTCACCTATCTCGGGATATTTCTTTTTAAATTCAGGGGAGTTAAGCATTAATTCGGTTTGCATGACGATGTTTTCTGTCTCTGAAAACGGTGCATATCCCACTCCGAAGGAAGTGTCATTTGATGAGGGTACTGCGTCTTCCCTCCCGAAAACATGTACCAGATCCCCTGATCCATGGCCAATCTTACACTCCACCACGGTGCAGGTTTCCACACACAGATTTAGTATATGTTCATTTAGATATTCCTTGGCAGCGGTGATGGCTATCCTGTCCAGACCTATTTTAGTACCGTCAACTTCTGCAATACCTCTTCCAGTAAGCAGGATGTCCATGGGCTTTATTATGTCTCCACCACCAAATTGAGGGTCAGATTCACCGGCGGTTATCTGCACTTCGTCGGTGTTGTGGTGTAGTACACCACCGAATTTTTCTATATAAGTTTCACTCAGAGCCCGGCTTACAGATTCAGCGATTCCGTCGCTTATACTGTCAGGGTGTCCTATTCCTTTTCTTTCAACTATTTCAATGTCCTGTTGTTCAATGGGCTTTTGTATGAGCTCTTCTACAATGATATTCCTCATAATATTAACCTCCAATCTATTCAAAAAGGACCATAAAATTTTATTAGTTCAATTTTCACCGTAAGTTCTTCCATGGTATGGGCTATGCTTTAATATTTATGATATAAAAATGATCGTATTTATAAAAATTTCACTTTCTATTTATTAAAGTTCACTAGTAGAGATTCATCATTCAAATTATAAGTACTTCCGTTTATAATATAATTAAAAGAAATACAAGAAAATCAGGTTTGGTGTAATAATTATGCCGGATTACCAGGATGGATTTTTAATCATAAATAAAACTAAGCAAATGAAGGTGGGCTATGCAGATATGGCCAACAGCTTCATCTCCCGGTTCATGGGGTTGATGCTTAAAGGGAGCATAGAACGGGGTTTGGTTTTGAAGATCCCGGAAGGAAGAGGCAGACGCGGCTCAGGGATACACATGTTCTTTATGAGGATACCCCTGGATGTTTTATTCTTAGACGAAGGAAAAGTGGTGGTGGATAAGGTTCACCTGAAACCCTGGCAGATGTACAATCCCAGAGAACCAGCCAGGTTCGTGGTAGAATTAGAGGAAGGCACATCTTCCGGTACTGAAATAGGGGATAAATTGGATTTCACTTGTGAACTGGCTTAAAAAAAATAAAATCTAGAAATCCAGGGTTTGAATAAATTTAGAAGGTTAGGTTTAAAATTAAATCAGGAAATCCTTAAATCTAGAAATCCAGGATAAATTAAATCTGGAAAGAAGGAGATAACGCCATGGCTCAAATGGAGGTAAAAGTGGTAGAATACGGGTTTTCAGAAGAAAATGAAAGCTACTATGTCACATATCAGGTTAAAAATTTAGATCTGGAATCTTTAAAGAAGCTCAAAGAACGGTTACAGGATCCAGTTGTAGTTATATGTGGTGAACTTTTTTTAACGGTGTACTTTGAGGAGAAGTTCTACCCCTTTAAAAGTGAGGAAGCACAGATAAACCCGGAGGATTTCCGGGCCCGGGAGGAGCTGGAGATGACAGCGTATCTCTTGGGGCTTCTGGAAGATTAAATATCTTGAAGTTTAACATTCGGAAGATTAATTTCTGTGATTAGACTTCTGGAAGATTATATTTATTCATATTTATATATTTAAAATATTCATTCCTTGGTTAAAAACTTCTTAACTTCCTCAGGACTGGCTAAAACTTCTACACCATCAAAATCAAACAATTTATGGGTGTTCTCGATATCTATTTCCCTCATGTGGATGGTTATTTTCCTACCGCCTGTTATGGCCTGGTAGGGACAGGCCTGCTGGCATATTCCGCAGCCTTTACATTTTAACAGGTTTATCTCCACACCAGGGGTGATGGCGTCTTGGGGGCAGGCTTCTGCTGCTTCACATACTTCACAGTGCTGGCAGAGTTCGAGCTCCAGCTTGGATGGTAGAACTGTTTCCAGATCGCCTGCTTCCAGATCCACGGGTATTATAAGGGTTTTAACCTTGCCCTTACCTGCCTGAGCCACCGCGTTGGTCACCAGGGTGTCGGCGATCCCGTTAACTATCTTTCCGATGGTGTTGGAGGTGGTGGGCGAAACCACCAGGAGATCGTATTTTCCCAGGGAAAACCGGCCGGTCATGGGATAGCTTCGTTCCTGGTCCTTCTCCAGGATGAGTTCGTTGTAGTAACCCTTTCCAGTTAAACTTTTAACCCGATTGAACAGTCCATACATTCTCAGGACTTCCTCACCAGCCCCGGAGAGATATATGGATAGATCATGGCCTTCATTTTTTATATATTTCAGGACATCCACACTGGCTTCCAGCAGATGTCCGGCTCCGGTTATTCCCCATGCAATCCTCATCTTTTCAACCTTCTGATTGAATCGTTATCTTTAATCTTTGGTTGAATTATTTAATTAAAGTTTCATCCTGGATTAAAACTCGATGTAATCGTAGCCAGGGGTTTCTTTAAATGAGTAATGGACGGTAGTGTACTGGTTTATAAATTCAGTGACCTCATCTTTAACGTTTTCACCATCTATAACCACCCTCTTTATGAATTGGGCTACTTCATCCATCTCAGATTCCTTAAGTCCACGACGGGTTAATTCCTGGGTACCGACCCTTATACCGGAAGGGTTATCGGTGTCATTCACGTTGTCCCAGGGAAGCAGGTTCTTATTGAGGATTATATTGTTAGATTCAAGCGTTACTGCGAACTGGGAGGCACTGCCCAGGTTGGACACATCCATCACCACCTGGTGTGATTCGGTGAATCCTTTATCTTCACAGAACACATTGAAACCGGCCTCATAGAGATTGGCCGCCAGTGCCTTGGCATTTTTGATGATCTGATGGGCGTAATCTTTACCGAATTCCAGCATTTCAGCGGTGGAGATACCCAGAGCTGCCAGGTGGTGCAGGTGATGGTTACTGACCACACCAGGGAACACTGCTTCATCGATATCACTTTTAAGTTCTTCTTTACAGAGAATTATACCACCCTGCGGACCAGGGAAGGTTTTATGGGTACTGGCTGATATGAGGTCGGCACCTTCTTTGAAGGGATCCTGGAACTGGCTTCCAGCTATAAGGCCCAGGACATGTGCTCCATCATACATTATCTTAGCGCCCACTTCGTCTGCTGCTTCCCGGGCTTCACTTATTGGATGGGGGAACAGGAAAAGGCTACCACCGAATAGGACTATTTTAGGTTTCTTCTCCAGGATCTTTTTTATCATGGCATCGGAGTCGATGTTCATTTCATCCGTATCAAAAGGGTGGGCAATGGTCTTAAGTCCCCTTATACCGGCTGCGCTTACACCGGCATGGCTTATATGGCCCCCCTTAGGCACCTCCAGGGCCATCATTAAATCGCCGTGATCAGCTAAGGCGAAGAATGAGGCTAGGTTAGAAGTCACACCGGACACTGGCTGGACATTGACATGTTCCGCGTTGTATAATTTTTTAGAAAGGTCGATGGTGAGGTTTTCCACTTGGTCGATATAGCCACAGCCCTGATACATCCTTTCACAGGGAAGGCCTTCCGCGTATCTATGGGACAGGTCAGAAGCTAAAGCTTCTCTCACATCCCTGCTTGTTATATTCTCACTGGCTATAAGATTTATACTATTTTTCATCCATTCATGATGCTCTTTGGTGATTTTTTTAATATTAAGAGCGTATTTTTGGTTTCGAGACATTACATTCCTCCGGATAATCTTGAAAAATATCATTATTAATGTTAGTTACCAATTTTATTAGTTAACAATAAAACAATGACTTCTATTTGAGGATTAACTTTTATAATTTATAAATTCTTTAGTATGTTGATAAGGGACAAATTTAATTCTAAAAAATATATGATTCAAAACGATATATATGAAGCAGGGTGTCTGATTTAGTGTGAAAA
>DAQK01000015.1 GCA_002502855.1 Methanobacterium sp. UBA279 | reverse complement strand
AATTTTAATGCTTTGAAATATTCGTGATTATAAGACCGTAAAGATGTTTTAGCACTCTAAATGCATAAATAAACTTTAATGGATATTGCTTCGACCAAAACACCTATAGATCATCTTAGTTGATACTAGCTTATGTACAAATTTATATGTTTTCTACAGAGCCAAAAAATAAACTCATTTATATAGTTAAAAGCTTATTCTCCTCTTCAATTATTTAAAAATCCCTTTTATATTAAAAAACCACTTCTATTACCAAATCCACTTCTATTATTAAAAAATCCTCTTCATTTTTTAAAATCTAATTCTCCCTTTATGTTTAAGGTAATAATATATGAACCTCACACCCAGTACTAAAAGAACTAAACCGTGGATCATGATAATTAGATTCCCAATGAAGCCGAAACGGTCGGGATATAAGGAAAGTGTAAATATCATGAAGTAGATACCGGCCGGGCAATGTTAAGGGCTCCGGCAAAATTTATTTTCAAGTTCAGGGAGAAAAGGTTTAAAATTCCAAATATCAGGGTAATTTGCACCAGAAAGGTATACAATCAGATATTGGTTGAAATTTAAAAGCAGTATAAGGATGCCGAATGCAATTAAAGACCGGCTTACATCTCTCACCGCGAAAGTCTTCTCATCAGTCTCCCTGGGAACTCTCTCAATGAATTTTTAGATCAGTGCTTTTAACTATCAATGATAATTTTTTATATCAATACTTTTTGTTCGTTTTTATATCAATACCCTATTTATTCGTGCTCATTTTGAGATTTCTCAATTGCCTTTAATATAAACCTGATCCTGTTACCATACCGTTCAATATACGATCTGATCTCTTCCTCCTCCACGTCAGGGGTCCGTTTTTTAACTATATCTATTATTTCAGATTCGCTGTAAGATATCTCCACCACCTCAAAGAATAATTTCAATAGGGACACCATGAGCCTGGAAAACAGGCCGAAATCAGTGAACAGATCCTTTTTCACTCCCCGGGTCCTGAAAGTCCAGGCAGTCTGGAAGACCAAGTTAACCTTCCTGAACCTGGATAAATTTCTAAAATAAAGGATGATAAGTGAAAAATAGAAAGGAAAACTTCCAAAACCTTTGTTATCCATCCATAAACTGAAACCTACCTTACCTTCATATAGATAGTGGGAATCATGAAACCTATCAGCCAGCAAAACCGCATCATACTCAGATGCCTTATCGAAAACCCCATCTATACTGTTAACCTTCATATCCTCCTTTAGGGTATCGAAGAATTTATTGTAAACCTCAGTAGAGCTTTGATGAATATCATCCAACGCCAGAACCGCATTATAAACATTTAAATCCAGATCCTTCACGGCTTGAAATATGTTGGCCGACTTTCCAGTGCCCGGAGCACCAATAACATGGATTATCCTGCCTTTACGGGTTTTCAAATCCTTTAATCTTGCATACAATTTTTTGTAGGCAGTGGTGGCTCTAAAATCCTGGTCGTCCTCAGCTGTGTTCACCTTAAATTTGACCATAGAACCTTATATGGAAATCATATAAAATCAATTTATGGGAATTATTGAGGAAATAGGGGTTAAAAAAACCAAATTCTACTAGGGAAAATTGAAGTAAAAAAAACAAAATCTTCAAGGGAAAAAAATTAGATTAAAAAAATAATCGCTCATGTCCTTGTTGTTGTACATCTTTTGCACCTTAAATTTGATACAAATGTCGATTCAGATAAGTCCAAGAGTTCAAGTCATTCTTGCATTAAATTAATCGAACACAATTTTAATGTATCGCCGCATTTTTGCACATGTTCGAGGGTAAGAGCGAAAAAAATTAATCTATTGGGATTTTTTCGTAAATTTAAATGTTACCGTACCAGCCTCTGAATTTTTGGTGGTGGATCTTAGAATGTAAAACCCACTTAATCCCCCGCCGTATAAGATCATAGGCCTGGCCTGGATCTTCACCCTTATCCAGTTTAACAGTTATCTCCATTTGGGTTAACCTCCCACATCATGAGCAGACATGTAAGCATCATATATAGCGTAAAGCCAGACAATTATGTATATTATGATTCCTAAAAAAGAAATTAAAAAAATGGCTAAAGTAGAGATAATGAAGGTAAGAACGATTAAACCCAAGCCAAACAAGGTTTTACCCACATAAATTTGGCCCAAACCGGGTAACAAGAAAGATAAAAACGCCGCTAGAATTGGATTTTTCGTCATTCGAAACATCTCCAGTTATTTATTTTCATATATTATTTTATTCTTTATAGCTATTCTATTTATCCAATAACTTGGTTAATTCCCTGAGATTGTTAGTATTGATGATATCCTTTTTTTCCGCATAACCCCGCCTGGCTGTGGCTATTCCCAATTCTATATCATTCAAACGTTCTTTGGAATGGGCATCTGTATCTATAACCAGTTTACACCCGTTCTGTATGGCTTTCTTAATGAGGACATCCCTTAAATCCAGCCTATCCGGCTGAGAATTAACTTCCAGGTAGGTTTTCGTATCTACAGATGCCTGGAATATCCTGTCCAGGTCCAGTTCATAGGCACTTCTTTTATGGATCTTCCTCCCGGTGGGATGGGCTATGATGTTTACATACTGGTTTTCCATGGCAGAAATAATTCTTCCTGTTAACTGTTCTCTGCTCTGCCGGTAACCGGAATTTATACCGGCGATAACCACGTCTAAGTCCTTTAAGATCTCCTCTTTAATTTCCAGTTTTCCATCGGAGTCTATGTTAACCTCAAGACCCTTCAGTATAGTGATGTCCTCAATTTCACTGTTCAACCGATCAATTTCCCTCATCTGCAACTCTATTTTATCTTCACTTATACCCTCTGGGACCTGTAAATTCCCAGTGTGGTCGGTTATGGCGATGTACTGGTGGCCTACCTCCCGGGCGGTTTCTGCCATCTCCTTTAGACTGCTTTTACCATCACTCCATGTGGTGTGCATCTGGAGATCTCCTTTGATATCCTGGTAGCCTACAATAGGGGGTAATTCACCCCTTATGGCTGCCTCCAGATCTTTTACAGTCTGCCTCAGTTCTGGTTCCATGTAGTGTATTCCCAGTTCCTGGAAGACTTCCTCTTCAGTTCTACCGGCAACCATCTTATCTCCCCTGAAAAGACCGTATTCATTGAGTTTAAGCCCCTTTTTAATGGATATCTTCCTCATCTCCACGTTGACTTCCTTAGAACCTGTGAAATATAACAGTGCTGAGCCAAATGATTTTTCTGGCATAACCCTTAAGTCACAGTTTACATCAGCCTTTAAACGTACCGTTGATTTACTGATCCCTTTGGCTATGATCCGGTCAACCAGGTCCATAGCAGCGAAGTACTCCATCACCTGATGTGGATTGTCGGTTACCACCAGTACGTCGATATCTCCTATGGTTTCCTGCCTTCTTCTGATGGACCCGGCCACTTCAACCCGCATAACAGGGTTAAATTCCTCTAATTTTGCTTTAATCTCACGGGCAAGTGGCAGCATATAACCCAGGAGATGGCGGGTTGTTTTCCGGGCGTATTTGATGTTCTCCAGTATGTTCTTTTCCTTCTTTTCACTCATCCCCTTTATCCTTCGAAGCTGATGGTGTTTCGCCATTTCCTCCAGATCATCCAAATCCTTAATATTTAGTGATTGATAGAGTAATTTAACTGTCTTGGGACCAACCCCCTCCACGGCAAGGAGGGATTCAAAGTCTATGGGGCATCCCTTCCTTAATTCCTCGAAATAGGGGAGGTGTCCTGTTTCATTTAATTCCACTATTTTCTTGGCGATACTTTCACCGATACCAGGTAATTTCATTAGTTCAGCTGGTTTTAAATCCTCAACCGGTTGGGAGAGGGAGTTAACTGTCTCAGCCGCTCTCCTATAAGCGATGGGTTTGTAGGGTACGCCCTTGATTTCCAGCAGATCCGCTATTTCATCTAATATTCGAGCTATCTCCTTATTTTCCATCTAAACCACTCCTACCCAATAAACTTTTCACGTTTTTAAAATGGGCCTTAGCCACGTACGGTAGTATCTCTGGGTTTATTTCTTCAGGACTCATGTTCTTGAGATTTAAATCATACTTTTCATTTAATTCATTGACTGCTTTTTCAAAGAGGGACTTGGCTATGATGCTCGCGGCAGCTACTGGTGTTTCAGTTTCTGCACCGGTTTTCTGGATAATCTTGACCCGGCTTTCATCGTAGTTTCCCAGTCGTTTCTCTGTCTTTTTCTGGTCGAATTTATCGATTATTACCTGGGCTTGGTTAAATTTGAGTCTTCCTAAAAGTTCTTGAATAATTTTGGAATGGGCCCAGGCCATTAGATCGTTGAGGGATTTACCTTCACTTTTAAATTCCCTGTAGAGCCTATTGTAACTTGCCGGACCCAGTACAATAGACTCGTAGGGAATTCCCATTTCCCTGATATTTAGAGCGGTTTCTATAATTTTAGGTGTTTTCATGGTTTTACTATCCTTCACACCCAGTATTCGAAGTTTGATTATCTCTTCCGGAGTTAGTGCAGTTACCACCACCACCAGTGGACCGTACCATTCCCCTTTACCTGTTTCATCAGAACCTAAGAAATAATCAAAGCCTTCCTCCCTCTCGAGGATGGAATTTAGAACGTCCAGAGTTTTGCTACTTTCATTAAAAACCAGTTTCCCGGTACTGTAAAGAATTAAATTAACGTTCCGGTCCTTAACCCGGAGTATCTCATACTGGTTGGTTACCGGTTTTCTTTCCAGGTGGGAAGATTCAATATATTCCTTTAACCTTTGGACCTCTATTTTTGAGAGTGTCAAAGAATTCATAAGTTAATTATGTATCTGAAATTGTTTCAATATTTCGCAAAAAAAAATTGAGTTTGGAAAAAAATGAGTAAAAGTAGGGGTATTAAAATGAACAACCCCCTAACATCTGAGTTTGTTTACTTAAAAGAATGGAAGGAGCAATCTTAAGGCTATCCCACCTACCACTATTGCCGTTGCGAAGTTGGCTAAAACGATGGTTGTTGTGGATTTCCATCCGAATTCCTTAAGTAGAACGGTGACGGTCGCAACACAGGGGATGAACAACATGCTAACTAGGGCCAGTACAATGAACTGCACTGGGGTGAAGAATGGGGCCAGGTTGGTTCCAAAGAGGGTTACCAGTATCAGTAAAACGAACTCCTTTCTAACCACACCGAATATTAAAACCAGACCAGTTACTACCGGGAGGCCAAGCCATACCACAGTTATGGGGGCCAGGGCATTGGCTATAGGTGTCAAAACACCGAATGCATATAGGGCTTGTATCGCGGCACTGGAGATAATGTACACTGGAAATACCAGGTATATCAATGATTTGGTTCTACTCCAGGTCTGTTTAAGTGCAACTGAAATAGATGGAAGCTTAAATGAGTGTATTTCCATTATGAGGCCTGGTGTTTCGCCGGGGACCACCTTCAGGGCCACCCTTCCCATTATGAACATGACCAGTATATCGATGGCGTAGAGTGCTATCGCCCACCATACACTAACGTAAACTGCCACTAGTCCCAGGACCACTATGGTCCTCGCTGCGCAGGGGGCGAAGGTAATTGCAAATGCGGCCAGGAGTCTTTCACGGCGTGTCTCCAGGATACGGGTACTGTCTATAGCTGGTACGTTACATCCATAACCCAGGATCATGGGTATCAGGGCTTTTCCATGGAGGCCGATCTTATGCATGAGGCTGTCCATCATGAAGGCCACCCTGGTGAGCACTCCTGAATTTTCGATCAAGCTTAACATCAAGTAGAATGGAATTACAAAGGGTATTATCAAGGTTAATCCAGCAACTAAACCTCCAAAGGCACCGTTCCATAAAATACCCACTATTGGCCCGCTTATCTGTGGATCCACTGGTTGGAAGAAGCTTAAGGCATCCCCCAATAATCCTGAAAAGAAATCTCCAACCACGAAGGTCCACAGCAGTAATCCGCCCACCACCAGTGCTGATGTTACGTATCCAAATATGTGGTGGGTGAACAGCCTATCCAGTTTCTCTGAAAAGCTGGTTTTGATCTTGGTGTTGATCTGAGCTCCCTGAACTATCATGTTGGCGATGGAGTACCTTTCCGCGGCGATAACTGCAAAGGATGGTTCCTGGTGTATATCTTCTATTTCTGTGGCAAGCTGGTAGGCCCTTCTAACCACGTCTTCTGATTTGGACTGTATTAAACTCCGGATTTCTGGATCGTTTTCCAGTAGTTTAATGGCCACCCAGCGGGTTGCATATTCCAGTTCTAATTTTTTGGAGTCTATGTAATCGCTTAAAATTCGTATACGGTTTTCTACCTCGGCACCGTACTCCAGTGGTTTTGGTTTTTGATATTTTCCCGCAATTTCAACAGCCTGTTCAACCAGTTCATGGAGTCCTTCTCCCCTGATTGCCACCGTGGCTACCACTGGCACCTTCAGTGCTTTTTCCAGTTTCTCGGTGTCGATGACTATTCCCTTTTGCTGGGCTATGTCCACCTGGTTGATGCAGACCACCATGGGGACTTCCATTTCCATAAGCTGCATGGTAAAAAAGAGATTCCTCTCCAAGATTGCGGCGTCTACGACGTTTATCACCACGTCTGGTTTCTTAAAGGCTATAAATTCCCTGGAGACAACTTCTTCCATGGAATAGGTGGAGAATGAGTAAATACCGGGTAAATCAACCACAGCAATCTCATGGCCTTCAAAGTGGAGGTGACCTTCCGCTAGTTCTACAGTTTTACCAGGCCAGTTACCAATAATCTGATTAGAACCAGTGAGTTCGTTGAAGATAACGCTTTTTCCGACGTTGGCATTTCCGGCCAGAGCTATGGTTATAGTGTCCTCCTTGTCATCTTCTGGTTTTCTATTGGACAATGCTGATGTCTTTTGTTCTGATCGGTTGTCCATTGTCTTACTTCCGGAATCACTTTGACTTTACTTGGCAGTGGCTTGGCTCTTGGTAGTGGCTTTGCTGTCTCTGGTTAATTCAACGAATACGTTACAGGCTATATCACGTCCGATTGCAAGTTTAGAACCCCTGATTGAGACTTCCACCGGACCTTTTAAAGGTGCGACTTTCATCACGCGGATTTTAGCACCAATGGTGATTCCCATGTCCAGAAGTCTTCGGATGATCTTGTAGTCTCCCCTGATAAAGGATACCTTGCCTTCCTGGTGGTCTTTCAGGTCCATTATGGGGATGAGGTTTTCATTTCTCTTTCCCACTTCTCCCACTTCTTCTTTGCGGGCCATGCATTCTTCACAGCTGGTGAATGGGAAATCACAGGCAGGTATGGGGGAGTCGTCTGGACAGGTATCTGGATATTCTAGAACCTGACAGAGTGCTCTTTCAGCATCGTCTGATAAAGAATGTTCCATTTCACAGGCCTGTTCATGTAGTAGGCTGTTTTTAAGCTTTAAAATGTCATGGAAGAATCTTTCCAGTAGCCTGTGTTTACGTGTGATACTTTTAGCTTTTTTAAAACCAGTATCTGTTAGTTTAACGCCTTTGTATTGTGAATAATCGACATATCCCATTTTGTTAAGTTTTTGAAGCATCTGGGTAACGCTTCCAGGGGCAATGTTCAGGGTTTTTGATATTTCGGTGGTCTTAACCCTTTCACCATTATCGCTTAATCGGTATATGGTTTCCAGGTATTCCTCGATATTTTCGCTGAGTTTCTTATCGGAAGTACTGTGTGGCATTTAGGTTCACCTAATAGTTATCATATATTAATAAATGTTAAAAACACATATAAACTTTTGTATACCTAAATTTATTGATTTCATTCAATTATATATCTATTTAGATATAGTAAAAAAGAATTGTGAACCTTTACCTAGCTTAGAATTTACCCACATTTCCCCACCATGTCTTTCTACAATCTTTTTGCATATGGATAAACCTATACCTGTACCAGGGTAGTTTTCCCTTCCATGCAACCTCTGGAATACCTTAAAAATATGGTTTACATACTGAGGATCAATTCCAATACCGTTATCGGATACCTGAAAAATCCATTTATCTCCACTATTTTGGGCGGAAATATGGATCTCAGGAGGTTCTTCTCTCCTGAATTTTATGGCATTACCAATAAGATTTTGGAATAGTTGGACTACCTGAGATTGATCTGCTCTAACATAGAGAAGTGATTCATGGGTTATGGTTGCATTATTTTTCTTCCACGGATAATTTCAAATTAGATAAACTCTCGGTCAGAATATTTTCCATATTCACCATTTCGAACTTTTTACCACCGGTGGTAAAACCCTGGAATAAGCTAAAAGATCATTAATGAGTTGCTGCATTCTTTGCGCACCATCAACAGCAAATTTAATGTAATCATCTGCATCTTGATCTAGTTTTCCTTTATACTTTCTCTCCAATAACTGGGTGAAACTGGAAACCATCCTTAAAGGTTCCTGAAGATCATGAGAAGCAACATATACAAATTGCTCCAATTCCTTATTAGAACGTTTTAACTCCATTAAAAGGTTCTCCAGTTGTGTTTCTGTCTTCTTATGCTCATCTATTTCTATTTTCAAGAGAGAGTTTGCATTAACAAGTTCTTTAGTGCGCTCTTCAACCTGTTCCTCCAGTATTTTATGATATTTTTGTAATTCGATTTCTATCCTCTTACGTTCAAGGGAGTGTATGATAGAACGTTCTAATAATTTATATTCCACCTCTCCCCTAATTAAGTAGTCTTGAGCACCTTTCTTTACAGCGTTGATCCCTATATTTTCATCTTTTAATCCAGTCAGTATGATAATGGGAATGTTGGAATTATTTGATTTAACTTCGTTAAAAGTATCAATTCTTCAGCTAACTGTTGCTCCTGTTCCAACAACTTCTGTTTCTCAGCTTCAGCAAGTTTACGTTCAGTGATATCTCGGGCAGCTGCAAATACACCTATCACTTCCCCATCTTCATTCCGATAAACAGAAGCATTGTATAAAACCGGAGTTACTTCTCCATCCCTATTTTGAATCTCCAGAGGATAATCAACAACAGAACCTACTCGGAAAACTAGTTGATATCCCTCTCTGGCCTTATCCGGTTGGGTAAAGTAATCAGAAAAGTCAGTCCCCATAAGTTCATCCCGGTTAAAACCAGTACCCTTCTCTGTTGATTTATTTACATCGGTGATCTTACCATCCGGACCGATGGTAACCAGGGGATCTATACTGGCCTCAATAAAACTATGGTTATATGCGTTGGCTAATTTTAATGCCCGTTCTGCTTGTTTGGTTTCTGTAATATCGTCGTTGATTTCCAGGAAACCGGTTACCTCATTGTTTTCATCTTTCTGTAAGGACCATCTGCTGGAAACGATGATCTTATGACCATCACGTTTAGTATGGATCAATTCTCCTTCCCATCTACTGTGCTTCAAAACTTCAGATTTAATTTCATCTATAGAAATGGGAAATTCAGAATTCAATAATTCATGGGATGATTTGCCCAGTGCTGTTTTTTTGATCCCATCCGTACATTTTTTCTGCGCCTTTATTCCAGAAGATTATTTCATCGTTTAAATTACGGACAAGAATAGCATCATGTGTAAGATCGATCAGGTCCGCCTGTTTTTTTTAATTCTGAAGTTCTTTCATTTACCTGTTCTTCTAAATTGTCATGAGCTTCTTTAAGGGCATGATTGGAAATAAGCCGGTTCATGGCAATAGAGATATGAGCAGCAACGGTCCTCACTTCTATCTCTTCATCTGTGAACCCGGTACGTGAGTTAGTTCCAAATGAAAGAGTACCTATAGAAAGAGTACCTATACTTTGGCCTTCAATTATCAGGGGATGGCATGCGTAGGCCTGCACACCATATAACCTTACCAGGTCTGTCCTAGGGTCTAGTGTTTCAGAAATATTCTCGGCAATTATCCTACGTGATTCGAGAACTCCACATTCACAGACAGCAACACCATAATCTAACCATTCAATTTCCTTAACTTCTTTTTCTGGAATTCCTGAATATGCATTTAGATGCAGACATCCCTTTTGCTCATCAACCAGATAATTCAAAAACACATCGTAGTCTAAAAACTCCATAATTTTCCCGCAGAGATCATCGATAACAGTCTGCGGATTCTCACTGGATAACAATCTACTGGAAACATCTGCTGGAAGTTCATCACGCTGCTGATTCCATAGAATGGCTTCTTCAGCTTTTTTTACGCTCATTGATATTACGTGCTACATGAACGCTTCCCATAAGTTCCTCTGCTGAATCATAAAGGAGTGATGCACTAACAATGAAATTACCACCTAAATTGTCTTCATGAACTTCTGAGGTGTGTTCCATCCGTCCTTAAGTAGTTGACTATGTGGACAAAAATAAGGGGGCTCATCTGTTCCATGAGAACCTTTTTAAGGATAAATTTTTTTTTTATCCATTGCAGTGAATAATAGAATATTGCAGTATAGAATATAGCGAAAATAAATATATAATAGAATGCATATTATTCAATTAATTCAAATTCTCTTGGAGGTCAAACAGATGTCAGAGGAAAATGTGGTATACATCGGAAATAAACCAGTAATGAACTATGTATTGGCTGTAGTGACTCAGATGAACGGCGGGGTCTCAGAAGTGATGCTTAAAGCTCGTGGAAGAGCCATAAGCAGAGCTGTAGACGTTGCAGAAATTGTCAGAAATAAATTTATACCCGAAGTACAGCTCGGATCAATTGAAATATCAACTGAAGAAATTCAAAACGCAGAGGGTTCAAACAGTAACGTTTCAGCCATAGAAATACAGCTTAACAAGTAAATAAGACTTGATAAGTTTAATATTTTAAATTTTCAATTTCCTTATTTAATTTTTTAAATTCAAGTTAAACTATACCTTATTTTTTAAATTTAAAGCCTTTAATATTATTTTTTTAATAATAGGTTAAAAATACTTAAACCATCAATTACATAACAAGTATGGTGAAAGTATTAAATTACCAAGGGTTTAAATGGATATGATATAACACATTAATCCCGCTTTTTAAAAGTATGAAGAGTATTTAACTCCATCTAAAAGTAGCGGGGGGGTTGAATTTGTTATCATCTGTTCCAAGAAGGGAAAAAAAGAAACCAAAAAATTATAGAATCATCTTTTTAGTTGGATTCATATTTGTACTGGTTATTGCTCTTTCTGGACTATCAGGTCTATATTATCTTGCGACTTAAACATCTCCCACGGTCATCGTGATAAACCAAACAGGCAACAACACATCAACCCTTCAAAGCCAGCCAGTAGAAGATACAAAAAGCACTGTAGATACACAGAAAAATAAACAAAATACCCCCACCACAAACCAGGAAAATACCGATAAAAAACCTAACAGTAAAGATTCTAAAGATAAAAGACCCAATAACAGTACCTAATTACCACTATTTTTAAAGTCCCCTATAACCTAATATGAAAGATTAACAGGGCAAATAATCCTTTTTCCAATCTTTTTATAGAGTATTGCTTATGGTAGAAAGGTGCAAATAGTGTTAAATGAAACTTATTAGATAAAAGAAGTTTAAAAAGGAGTTTAATTGGTTAAAAAGGGATTAAAATACAAATATTCTTTTTATGTTGTTACAATTCCTTTTAAAATGGCCTTAATTTTAAAAAGAAGTTCTGAGACGTCCTTTTTGTGAGGAAAAAACCGCAAACTTTATAAGTGATCATTAAGTGATACTTGTTTAAGTCCAGAAAAAGTCGTAAAAAGACTTTTTTTATATATGGGACATGGAGGCGGTATAATTAATAGAAATTTGACTCTGACAGTGATAACGCTGTTAGCATTAGTACTATTTGTTAATGTGAGCGCGGTTTCTGCTGCTAATACTACTACTGCAGATGCGGATTCTATAATTAAATCTTCAGACACAGTAAAAAATTACGTTGAAACTAAAAAAACAGTTCCAAGCACCGTAACAGTCGGAACAAAAAAGGTAACATCAGAACAGTACATGTACCTGTTAACTTCAACTGTTACAAACCTGAACAAAAACACTAAAAAATCAGTTACAGTAAAAACAGTTTCCAAAGCACCCAAACCAGTCGAAAACGTAAAGACTGGTACCTTATCTAAAAGTGAATACGTCACACTAGCCGGTAAAATCACCGCATTTGTAAACACCTACGGAAGGCTACCCAACTTCATAAGCACTTCCAAAGGAACAATGAACCCTAACAACCTGATCTACACTTACTCAAAGATTGTTGCTTTCTACAAAACAAACAACCGACTACCCAACACAGTATCAGTAGCACCATGGAAGACCACTTCCGGAGAGGGTGCTCCAAGCACTGTTTCCGGCAGTACCCAAGCTAAAATCGACGCCATTGGATACAAAGAAGCAACATTCAGACGTGCCCAGGGAAATTCCAATCCAACAACCATGGAAAAAATCGGATGGGGAGACTGCTGGGCCAGCAGTTCCTGGTTATACAACAAACTTTCCGCAATAGGTGTGAAAGTGCGAATCGTGCAATGTGTTGGAGGCTCATATCCCCTTCACAGATGGGCACAGATCAACACTGGTAACGGATGGGTAACTTGGAACTACGCAAAGTATAAGTCACAACACATCGGTGCAATAGGCGGATACTACGTGGTTAAGACATACACAGGTTAATCCTGTAACAAATACCATAGAATAAATTTAATTGGAGAATATGCGATCTCCAATTCAACAAATTTTTTTTATACTTTTTTTATTCTCTTTTAAATTTCATTTTTGTCCTCTTTTAAATTCATAATTGATGCAGCTTTTTCATCCTTAATTTTTTATGATTGACTCAGCGACTTTAGACCTAGCCATTTCATTTTCATCCTCTAAAGCAGGGGTGAGATACTTTACTGCTCTTTTATCGCCCAAGTTACCCAAAGACATAGCCGCTCTTATCCTGACAGCATGATGTTCATCCTTTAAACCTTTAACTATATTTTCAAAGGCCACGTCTCCCCCATCCTTTCAAAAACCTTTTATCTTCCCTTCTCTTACCTTATAATTTTCATCATGGATTTCAGGCAATATAATCTCCAGAAACTTTCTATTTTTAAAACTAGACAAGGCTACAATGACATTTTGCTCTGACAATGGGATCTTCATCATTTATTGCATCCAAAAAGATGTTGGAAGGCCCTTTCATTCCTCAACCTACCTAAAGAAATAGCTGTATAAGCCCTTGATTCAGGATTACCATATTTTAAAACATCGATAAGTCCAATAACATCCTTATTTTTTTCCAATCTCTCTATATCAGATGTGCCAATGGATTCCTCTGTACCTACAAGATCAGATTCCAAACTATAGTTAACAGCATTAAAAATTTTACAAAATGGCAATGTTTACCATTAGTTATGTGGACCAAAATTAAGTATAAATAAGGATTTTACAAGTGTTAAACAGCTTCAAATTAAAATAATTTCTAGGATAATGGACAAAAAAATTTATAAAAAATTATTAAATTTTCAATGTCGTAGACTATATTTAGAAGATCTCCAATATTTTCCACTTCAATGAGTGTCCCACCATACCTGCAACTTTCAAAATCTTCTCTAAATTCACCGGACTGTAATTGGTAGTATCCCCAGCATTTTTCACAAAAGAGATAAGACATTTAATTAACCCCCGAAAATATATTATAATTTAGAAGTAAAGCTGATCTTTGTTTTTATATATCCCTTATCTGATATTAAGTTATTACATCATAATAGGAGGGGATGTAACTTGGATAGTATGATTAAAATTGTAATAGCTGTGGCGTGATGAATCAAATAATCAACAATCCTCAGGTATTAGTGAAGCACAAGCAGTCCACATAGCTGAACAGGCCGTTGGTCCTATTAATCAAGATTATTATATTCAAACTACCTTTTCTACAGGATCGCCTTATAAATGGCGTGTCGAGTTTTTCGACAGTGAAACAAATCAACTTATCTGTGCTGTAAGTATCAATGCAATTACTGGTGAAGTGCGTAACGTATATTACCCTTAAAAGATTAATGGATAAGAATTTTTCTGAAAAAATTTTATTTTCAAGGAGTATTCCTCGCAAGAGCTTTATTTAGTTCATATAAAATAGCAGATAGCAGAGATACAAGTATTACCCCGAAACACCCAGTGAGAACTTGAATAATAAAAAAATAAACATAAAGCAAAAACTTAAATATACCCATGTATTACAAATAATTATAATTATAAATAATTAAGAAATAGTATATATTTAAAATATTTTTTGGGGTGTCTCTTTGCTCACGTCTGTACAGAAAGAAATATTGCAGAGTCTTATAAATCTATATCGCCAGTCGGAAGGTAAGTCCATTAAGGGCGAGGAAATTGCCGAGATGATGAACCGGAATCCTGGGACTATACGGAATCAAATGCAGTCCCTAAGGAGTCTGGGTCTTGTCAAGGGAGTTCCCGGTCCCCGTGGAGGTTATAAACCTACCATAGAAGCTTACCATAATCTAAATATTTCTGATGCAAACAAGGAGACCCAGGTATCGCTCTACAAGGACGGAAAACTGTTGAAGGATCTGACCGTTGCCAGAATTGAATTCACCAGTATACCCCATCCTAGGGAGTGTGAAGCGGCTATAAAGGCCATAGGCAACATAAAAAGCATTGACCTGGGAGATAGAGTGAGAGTTGGCCCTACACCGGTAAATAAACTGGTGGTTAATGGTGTGGTGGTTGGCCGGGATGATATGGACAACGTCTTACTATTAGACACCACAGGTATACGCAGCATACCCCAAAAGAAGGTTATCGAAGTAGCCAGCAGGGATCTGATAACTCTAGGTCCGGATCTCTCTATTAAAGAAGCTGCTCAAATCCTTACTAGAGGAGGCATTGAGGGAGCACCAGTACTGGATGGTGAGGAGGTTGTTGGAATTTTAACCCTCAGCGATATCACCAAAGCTATTGCCCAGAACAAAGAACACCTGAAAGTAAAGAATATAATGTCCAATGAAATCATCACAGTTGAATCTGACATGATGATCGCCGATGCAGTAGAAGTCATGAACCAGAACAACATCGGGAGACTGATAGTCCTTGATGAAAAAGGACGTCCCATTGGCATCATCACCCGTACTGATCTCTTAAACAAGATCGCCGCCCTTACCTGAAGGATAATATAGAAATTTCTTTTTAAATTTTCAAATTCCACATCCCTTTTTTCTTACCCAATTTCATAATTTATTTAACAACTCCCATTCAATTTTATAAATAATTTTATTTACTTAGGAGACTTAATATCTTGAAAATCAATCACATGGAAATCCAGGAGAAGATGAGCGTCCTGGAAATCATAGAAGAAATGGAAAAATCAGGAGTATTAGGAGCGGGAAGACTATCCCGCGCCACCAAACTACTGGCCCAGGTAATAACAGATGAAGATACCGCTGTATTTTTGAGTATCGCCGGTCCAATGGTGCCCGGGGGACTTCGAAAGATCATCAGAGATCTGATTGAAAAGGAACAGATAGACCTGCTTATCACCAGCGGAGCTAACCTTACCCACGACCTCCTGGAAGCCTTTGGAGGAAGTCACTACCGGGAAATCCATGGTAGTGATGAAAACCTCTGCGAGATGGGCATAGGTAGAATTGCGGATATCTACACCAAATCAGAGGACTTCGAAGTCTTCGAAAAAGAGATAAACCATTTATTTTCTGAGATATCTAGGGACAGAACTAAATTCAGTATCCGGAAGTTCCTCTATGAAATTGGAAAACGGATCCTCGATGAAAACTCCATCTTAAATACCGCTGCCCGTAAAAATATCCCCATCTACTCTCCTGGAATTATAGATAGTATGCTGGGCTTGCAGCTGTGGATGCACACCCAGGAAAACGAATTGACCCTGGATGCAGTGGCTGATATGCACGAACTTTCAGACCAGGTTTACACATCTCCTAAGGTAGCTGCGGTGATGCTGGGAGGTGGTCTGCCGAAACATTACGCATTGGCATCTAATCTGCTTAAAGGAGGGATTGACGCTGGAATCCAGGTTACCATGGATCGCAGTGAAACAGGAAGTCTCTCCGGCGCACCCCTGGAAGAAGCTAAGTCTTGGGCCAAAGCCAAATGCGGATCGAACCTTGTTACAGTGGTTGGAGATGCAACCATAATATTTCCATTGATGGTGGCCGGTGCCTGGGAGATCATGGGTGAAAATTAGCTCCGTTGAAATGAGGGAATATAACTCGATTTTTTAAGATTTAATAATATGATTTTAAAACTTTATATTTCATGAAAATAAAATAGACTTTTTATAACCAAGCCTTTTTAACCAAAATTATCTGATAACATGCTGGAAATATTGTTTTATTCCCTTTCGGGTTTGTTCATGAAGGTATCCGATGATGCCCACGACCAGAAGCATAATACAATTCTGGGTATCGTGGTAGCTGTAATATGCGGGGTCACCATAGGTTATCTGGCTGTTACCAGTGCAGATGCTGCCTGTATCTTTCTGGCAATCCTGATTGGAACGGTAGCCGCCTGGAAGGTGGACTGTCTAAACCATATCCTATCCCTACTCATTTTTGTGGGGATTATTATAGTACTGGGCTTTCCCGCCATAGGCATCGTTACCCTGGCGGTGTGTGCAGCTGCTGCCTTCCTGGATGAGATAGGAAATGACAGTAGATGGGCTGCAGAACGGAGGTATATAAAAGAATTTTTCCAGTACCGGTTCGCCCTTAAAATAGTTATCCTGATATTTGCAGTACTGGGAACGTTAACTACAATTTATCCTGAATTACAAATAGCAGGGATTCAATTTTTCACCCCGTTAACCTTCGTCTACTTTTTAGCGTTTGAGGTATCCTATGAACTGGTGGGTTTAAAGTTCAATGCTCTCTATGATAGAGCGGAGAGCCTCCTGGGGGTTATCCGAGGCATAGATAGATCGGCCAACGATTAATGCATCGGCAAATTCCAGTGTCTTTGCCGGATCTCCTCCCTGAACCCCTACGCCAGGGGATATTATGAAGGATTCATCTTCCACGATTTTCCTGATCTTTTCCAGACGGTCCAGTCGGGTAGATGGTGCTACATAATTTTTAATGCCCATATCCACACCCATACGGGCTATATCCAGGGATACGTCCTGTATAAACTGTTCTGCCCCGGGGTGTGACATTTCGGTTAAAAGAAAGATCTCCCCACCATGTTCCTGTGCCGCATTAAGAGAAGCCTGTACGCTGTCTTTTCCAACAAATCCGTGGACTATGATGGCATCGGTTCCAGCCTCAAAAGTTAAATCTGCAATCTTCTGGTTAGTTTCCGGTATATCGGCCACTTTAAAATCAGCTATTATGTTGAATTCATGTTCTTTTTTAATTTCGGAAATTGATCCGAGGCCCTCAGAGAGGACCAGGGGATAACCCACTTTTACAGTGTTTATATATCCTGATATCTCCACTAATAACTGCATCACTTCTTCCATCCTGAACAGATCCAGTGCAATTATCAGATTATTTTTAACCTTCATCCAATTTAATTTTGGTATATCTCTTTTAAATCATTTTTGAAATTTTTTAATTTCAATGGGAATATTATTAATATTATGTGAAGGTAATTGAGAATCTTTATATTCAAAATTTACTTACTCTTCGGTTATAACATAATTATATATACCCTTAAATCCAATATATTTCTTACCCAATTATTTGGGCGTGGAGTGATTGAATTGTTTAGGAATGATTACGGTAGGGATAACTACAACGATAGAGGAAATTCTTCACCTATTAATGAAGGAGAAGAATACGACGTTAAAATTGAAGACTTAGGTAGGGATGGAGATGGAATTGCCCGGATTGAGGGTTTCGTAGTCTTTGTCAACGGTGCCAAGGTTGGCGATGAAGTTAAAATCAGGATAACCAGCACCAGAAGAAACTTTGGTTTTGCTGAAGTGGTTGAATAGATTTTAAATCTCTTTTTTAAGTTTTTAAATAACACTTTTTTCTTTCTTTTTCATAAATACTCTTTTATACCCTCAAATTCAATTTTACTTTAATTTTCTTCAAGTAAAAATAGTAAAATTTATATATCCCATTTATTCAACTATACTTAATAAAAATTAAAGGAGAGTTGATCATGCATATATATGAGGGATTTTTACCATGGCAATGGTGTGTTTTCTGGTACGCTCTTGCCATACCAGTCGTTGTATATGGTATAATTCGAATTAAAAAAGTAACAGATGAGCATCCTGAATCAAAACCAATTTTAGCTGTTTCTGGAGCATTTATGTTTGTTTTATCATCATTGAAGTTGCCATCTGTCACTGGAAGCTGTTCCCACCCCACAGGTAACGGGTTAGGTGCAGTATTATTTGGACCAGCAGTTGTAAGTGCATTATGCGTAATAGTACTTCTTTTCCAGGCTTTACTCCTAGGTCACGGTGGATTGACTACACTGGGTGCTAATACATTTTCAATGGGTATCATAGGTCCATTAGCTGCATGGCTTATTTATAAAGGCTGGCAGAAAGTTGAAGGGTCCCAGGAAGCCGGAGGATTCATTTTAGTGGGAATATTTTTTGCAGCATTTTTTGCAGATCTGTTAACTTATGTTACCACTGCAATACAACTCTCACTAGCATTTCCCATACCAACGTTCGAGTCTGCAATGTTAAAATTCATGGGAATATACGCTGTTACCCAACTACCACTTGCAATAGCAGAGGGTATTTTAACTGTAGTGATATTCGATTATATAATGAAGCTTCGACCTGATGTTTTGGATAAGTTGGGAGTTTTAGAGCTAGTAAAAAAAGTTGGAAAGATAGAAGAACCAAAGGAGACAGTTTAAATGGATACAAAAATTGCTATCTTACTAGTTATCGCAGCCGCCATTATAATCGCTCCTCTTGTATTATACAATGGTTTAACTGAAGAAGAAGGGTTTTTTACAGGTTCAGATGGTCAAGGACCTGAATACTTGGAAGAACAAGGCTATGAACCTTGGATTGAACCCATCTGGTCCCCGCCAAGCGGTGAAATAGAAGTACTTTTCTTCTCTCTACAAGCAGCCATTGGATCCCTGATAATAGGCTATTTTATCGGATACTATAAAGGCCTAGCCAGAAGAAGAGAGGACGAAATAGACGAAGAGGTTAGCCAGGCTAAAGGTAAGTAAAGGGAATTAAAAGTCGATAACAAAAAATTAATGAGAAACAACAGATGATGTTATGTTTTCAAACACTTTAGATAACTACGCTCACTCCAACAAGTATAATGATTTAAATACCTATTTTAAGGTATTATTTGGAATCTTAACTATGTTAATGAGTTTAATATCAACATCACCAGTAGTTCCTCTCATTATAGCCCTTTTTATGTCGGTTTTAATCATCTTCGGGGCTAAAGTTTCTTATAAGTTTTATTTGAAGTTTTTCTTTTTTCCATTCAGTTTTGGACTTATAACCTTTATTTTCATGGCCATTTTCTTTGGTGTAGGTGTACATATCCTGGAATTTGGAATATTTAACCTCGCGGTGACTGCAGATGGTTTTAACCTTGGACTTCTTGTTTTTGCAAGAATGTTAGGTGGTTTCGCCTGTCTCGCGTTCCTTGCTCTTACCACTCCCATGACCGAACTTTTCTCTGTGTTGCGGCTTATTAAAATACCTCAAATCGTTCTTGAGATTGCAATGCTCATGTACCGTTACATTTTCGTATTTTTAGACGAAGCTATCAACATGTACCACACCCAGGAAACACGTTTGGGTTATTCTTCCCTTAAAAAATCTTTTAAATCCATGGGCATGTTGGGCAGCAACCTTTTCATAAGAACCTGGATGAAAGGTGAACAGGCATACATAGCAATGGAATCAAGATGCTACGATGGTTCAATTAGAACCGTGAAAAAACAGGGGAGTATAAAAACTATAGGAACTCGTAATCTGGTTTTACTGGTATTGTTTGAATTAGTACTCATCATGGGGGTTTATTTCACTGGAAGCTTTAGAATATTTTAGTCGTGCCAAACAAGGTATAATTGAATAAACAGTTTAGCCCCTTAGATTTTTTTTGGTTTGAAAGAGTCGTTTTTGTCCTGTTTTTTTTGTGTGTTTGAAGGGGTTTTTGTTTGTGTTTTTTTGTAAAAAATACATTTTATTTTTTTGATAAATAATTATATATAGGCTTCTAAACCGTTAAATTTAATTACTATTACTTACATATATTTTTTGGAGATATACATGAAGCATAGGTTAAATTACAGTAAAGAAGACCCGAACTACCTTTTGTTGGATGAAATATTTAAAATTACTGGTTCTAGAAAATCAAGGACTATAATTGCTTCTAAAGGTGTTAAAAACATAGAAAATGATGATTTTATCAATACTGTTTGGATGGAATATCTGGGAGTACTTCTGGCAGTTCCTGGTCATTATCATAGGAATAATAATTATAATCGGAGCTATCTACAGAGCCAGAAAGTAATGGACTTAAATTAGCAACCTTTATTTTTATTTAAAAATGATTCAATTTTTTTCTTTCGGTTCTAAAAAAATTAACTCTGTTTTCTTTTTTATTTTGGCTCTGTAGAAAACATATAAATTTGTACATAAGCTAGTATCAACTAAGATGATCTATAGGTGTTTTGGTCGAAGCAATATCCATAATTAAAGCTTATTTATGCATTTAGAGTGCTAAAACATCTTTACGGTTTTATAATCATGAATATTTCAAAGCATTAAAATTTCATCATCAACTTTTGATGATGATTTCTACAGAGCCTTAATTTTAAAAAATTAAATTATAAACTATGATCTAGAAAAATTTAATTTACTAATCAATAATTTAATAATAAAACAGTTTAACAATGTTTAAAGAACCTAAAAAAAGTAGGGTGCAATTTTTTAAGAATACTTTTTTTTATAATATTTTTTATTTATTATATTCTGTTTCTATTGAGGCGGTTAAACAATTTTTTTAATAAAAAACTTTTCCCTATTCTTAAACCTTGCACCCTGGATATATCTGTATTACCAACTACTATATATAGTTATGCCAAAAACAGGCCGCAATGGGTTATAGATATTTTATGTGATGGGGTGATGATTAGAACCGGTATGGATAATGAGTGGATGTTCTTTAATTTATAGGAGAATGATGACTTTCATATATACCCATTAATCCCTATTTATCCTATTACTAAATTATCCAACCTATTTTTGCCTTTAACGGTATGAGTCTGTGTAAGATGAGGGGTAAAATTAATAATTCCTGGGGTTAAAATTATAATTATGGCCCGTAAGGAAAGTCAGTATCGGAAATATCTGGACAAACCTGTTTTCACCAGGATGAGGGTTTTAATTATATTAAACATATTATTTATCGTAATCACCATTTATGAAGTGGTGGTGGCTGGTTTTAACATCTTTCAAGCCATGGGCAGTGTCTTAATAGGTTTACTGGTCGTCATCGTCGTCAGCCGGAGGTACCACTTAAGCTGGGATAGTGAGAGCCAGCAGGTGGTAAGCAATATCGGCTGGATCGGCGCTGTAATATTTATCCTTTACATCATTTTCATGATTGGTAGATCTGTCATTCTGGGTTAGTGGGTCCATGGAACCGCTTATTTCGGTATTATCTTCGCAATCACAGCCGGAGTCATGATTGGAAGACTGGTGGGAACCAAACACACCATAAATAGAATAAGAGAAGATTTGAGAAAGATTAGGGGATCTTTAAGTTTCCAATAATAATTTGGTTTTTTTTAGTAATCACTTGTTAGATTCTTATCCCTGCGATGTTCCAAAATATTTATTAATCAAGTGGGATATAAAATATTTAGTTCTATAATATTAGAACTAATTTTATAGAATGTGAATTTACTAGCAAGCAAACACTCAGATTCTAGAGGTGATATAGGTGAAAAGATATAAATGTAAAGTCTGTGGCTATATATACGACCCTGAAACTGGCGAACCTCGAAGAGACACTCCCCCGGGAACTTCTTTTGATAAACTCGATGGTAAATGGCGCTGCCCCAAGTGCGGAGCTAACATCAACCGATTTATAAAAATGTAATTGATTCACGATAAAACGATTTATATATTTTTTTAATTGTATTTTTTTAAATCTAAATTAATTGGATTATCTGAATATTAATTGTAAAATCAGTTTTTACCAATGTTAAAGTAGTAAAATCAACACGGTAAGGGATACCATACTCAAAGCCGTGCTTAAAAATACACACGCAGCTGTAACTTTAACATCCAGATTGTATGCAATGGCCAGGACCATGGTTAGCATCCCCGATGGCATTCCAGCCTGTACCACGGCTACCGAGTAATTAAGTCCAGAGAGACCCAAAATAGTGGCCAGGACAATGGCTATTAGCGGTGAGATAACCAGTCGGATCACAGTGACAAAGGAGGCGAGATTGAAACGCTCCTTAACCTCCTTAAATTCCAGGGACAAACCCAGAGATAACATTATGAGGGGTATCGCCGCCCCGCTTAGATAATCCAGTATGTTGGGTACTATATTGCCCAGGGGTATATTTAGCAGGTTGGCCAGAATACCCAGTGTAATGGCGATAATTGAGGGGAAAAACACAGATTCCCGGAGGATATCCTGGAATTTACCTCCATAGGCAAGTATCAACAACAAACCAAAGGAGATAAAGATGATAACACTGCCTATATCATAGAAAACTGCACTTACCATTCCAGCCCCACCGAAAACACCCAGTACCACAGGGTAACCCATAAATCCACTGTTCAACATGGCCGAAGTGGTAACCAAAGTCCATTTGGTCTTCTTGGAATAATTCATTAAATGAGCGAAGATGTAGGCTATAACACCGCAGACCAAACCCACCATTAAACAGATGAGTGTGATGGTTCCCAGGGTCATGATACCGGATAGATCTGCCCGGGACATGGCCAGAAATATGAGAGAGGGAATGGCGATATACACCACGATCTTGTTGAGGGTCTTGGCATCTTCCGGCCTTAAAAATTCCAGTCTACGGCATATATAGCCGATGAGAATCAGTACTACAATGGCTATGATGGTTTCATAAGAGTTCATGGTTATTCAGTTAATTATTATAGTTCTAATTGATAATTATAGTATAGGAGAAAAATGGGTTTTTTAATTTTAATTATATAATTTATTATGAGTGGGAATTTATTTTTTTCAATAGAAAATTTATTTCCAATGGGACTTACTTTATCAAGAATTATTCATCAATTGGTGCAAATTCATCGAGGGATGCCGCTATACCGGTGGCGTTGTTGAAGAAAATAGAAGCTAAGATTCCCACCACTTTATCCCCCTGGATTATGGGAGAACCACTGTCTCCGGGAAGCGGCATATCGCCCATGGGAAATGAAAGGTAATGGTAAGTTTTCCCCACGGTCATCACGTTACAGTTTATCCGTTTGGTGCCGTTAAGGGAATATGCAGGGCCTATCTCGGGTTCAGCGATGTCTGAGATTTCAATCTCTTCTTCTGGTGCATCTACCTCTATAACTGCCAGGTCGTGGTACCAGTGGACTTCCACCACCCTACCAGAGTAACCGTTTAAATGGACAGTACTGCCTAAACCACATTTTCCTACTTTCAGTACGTGGTAAACGGTTAAAACATAGTATTTACCATGATCTTCAATTACCGCACCTATTACTCCATCCTTTTTATTGCAGACAATTTTCCCACCGGCAGCAATCATGGTCTAATCCTCATTATATTATCTATTTGATATGAACACAGACTTATTTTTTTCCTTGCATCTTCACGGAATTATTTAATGATTGCTGTATTTTCAGATGTTTTTTAGCTACTGTTATTGCCAAGTAACTGCCTATTACGATCACATTCCAGGCCAGATAGGTTTGATACGGTATCAAAACTCTTTTAAAGCAAATCTTTTGATTTTTATGCTATAGATTCTTTGAATTAAGGAGATTATTCTTGCTGTAATTCGTAGTTGCTTGTGCAGCTTTCGCTGCCCCAATAACTCTTAATTGCAGAATTATAGATTAACGCGGTTGATCTTGAAAGAAATATAAAGAGATATGGAAGTAAAACTAATGATAGTATTAGAATTCGTAAAATATTGTAATTTGAAAGCGAAAATAACTCTAATCCGTTCAAGATTAAATTTGAAGTGATATTAGCCACAAAGTATCCGCTAAAAATTAAGATTAAAGCAATGATGCCTGTTGCAAAATACCAGATTATGAGCTTTTTCCATCCTACACTATAGATTCTTTCAAGAATTTCATCGAAAATAAAGAATCCTATAATAATCGGGACCAAATCACCGTAAAAAGCCAGCCCATACCATGTGATCCTGTCCCAGGATAATTTTGAGACATTAACAAATATTTCCCCAAATTTAAAAGCTTCACTCAGTTTGCTATCATTATAAGCCATATTGGCAATTGACATCAATATTACTGGAATAATTAATATCAGATATAAAAATGCAATTATTACTGGAATAAAATGAGTAAAACCAACGTATAACAATAGATCTAAATTTAGATCAGGTAAACTGGTTAATATAATTCTTAAATCTGTTCCAGAAGATAATAATAATGAAAGAGTAATCAAAATAACTGGAATTAAATAAATAATATTAACTATAATCACTTTTATGCCATCAATAAATATATTAATCCAATCATTAAATACAGGAAGCTCATTAATACCCGTTAAGGACTTATTTATAATTTTAAATAAGTATCCCCTTGCAAATGATCCTACAAATAAGAATCCCATAATATCTAAACAAATAAATAACAGAAAATTTATCTTAACCAAATATAAAACAGTATATTGTGAGAAACTAATCAATACAATGATTCCCAAAAACAAAAATCTTATCCAATTAGAAAAAGGGATAACTCAAAGAATCAATTATTATCCCCTTGACACCATAAGTCATCGATCATATTCCCATTTTTAAAATCAATTCAATATGTAATACCCGTCCTAATTTGAATATATGTTTTTTAGAATTAATTAAGAACTTATTTTTTGGTGATGGTATATTCGACCAGTAACAAATTATTTAATGTTTAATGTGTTTGTTTAATGTTTAGCTACTAATATTGCCATGTAACTGCCGATGACTGCAGAAATGATGTATATTGCTATTGCCACACCATGAATGACAGGTAGTTTATATATTAACGATGGTTGTAGGCCTAATAAGCCTAATATTATAATAATTATTCCAGTGTAAATTCCAACCCATAATATTAGTAAATGATAAATAACTAATATTTAATACTATCGGTTTTATAATATTTTCCAAAAAATTTAATATTCAAAAAATGAACTAACAAACATATAAAAATAGAGGTTTCTATTATTGAACTCCTGAAGCGGCATATCACCCAGGAAATGAAAGGTAATGATAAGTTTTCCGTGGTCATCACATTACAGTTTATACGTTTGGTACCGTTAAGGGAATATACAGACCAGTTACTATAATTTAAACATGGAAACTGAATTTCATCACAGGAGATATAAACCTTGAAAAATGTAAAGAACCACTTTGAAGAAGAAGCAGAAGAATATGACAGTTTAATATTGAAGTTAATCCCTGGCTATCAGGAGATGATAGATTCCCTAATTAGAAGTATCCCTTTTGAAAGTTCCAAACCCATTAAAGTCCTGGATCTGGGATGTGGAACTGGTAACATAACCAGTGAAGTTAAAAAAAGATATTCCCAGGCACGGGTTACCTGTGTCGACCTGGCCGAGAAGATGATCGAAATAGCCCAGTATAAGCTGGTTAGATATGATGATATAGAGTATCAGGTGGCTGATCTGCGTGATTTCCAGTATGGTGAAGATAACTACGACCTGATCATATCCTCCCTGGCCATGCATCACCTGCGAACTGACGAAGAAAAGATAGCCATTTACCAGAGGATATACGACACTCTTAAAGAGGGAGGGGTTTTCCTCAATGCAGACCAGGTTCTGACCTCCAGCGAACACCTGGAAAGGGTGAACCATGAACAATGGAAAGAGTTCATGCTTAAAACCCTGCCTTTAGATGAAGTTGAAGAGAAATGGGTACCCACCGCTTATAATGAGGATCATCCCACACCTTTAGTGGACCATCTGGACTGGCTGCGTGATGTTGGGTTTAAAGAGGTTGATGTTATTTGGAAATATGTTAAGGGGGCTGTATTTGGTGGGGTTAAATAAAAATGAGTTTACTCCCCAAACACCTGTTCAACCATCCATTCCGGTTTAAATTCCATGATGTCGGAGTAGGATTGTCCTGTACCTAAAAAGAGTATTGGCTTATTTATCACGTGGCCGATGGATAGTGCTGCTCCACCTTTTGCATCCGCATCTGCTTTGGTAAGTACTATTCCATCTACACCAACTGCATCGTCGAATTTCCGGGCCTGTTCCACGGCATCGTTGCCGGTTAACGCATCACCCACAAATAAAATTAGATCGGGTTTTATTACCCTCTGGATCTTCTTCATCTCGTCCATGAGGTTCACATTGGTCTGCATTCTCCCGGCGGTGTCTACCAGTACCAGTTCTTTGCCCTGGGCTCGGGCGTGTTCCACTGCATCGTAGGCCACCGCTGCGGGGTCGGCGCCCTTTTTATGTTTTATGATTTTAACACCGATTTTATCGGCGTGGTGGGTTAACTGTTCAATAGCCCCTGCCCGGAATGTATCGGAGGCAGCGATTACCGGTTTGTAACCCTTCGCCATGAAATGGGTGGCTATCTTGGCTATGGTGGTGGTTTTTCCGGTACCATTTATACCTACAAACATGATCTTAAGTGGTTCACCCTGTTTACGCTTCAAGGCAATGAGGCTTTCTATATCCTGAGTGTCAACTTCCAGTATCTTAGAGATTGCCTTTTTAAGGGCTTCTTTGGTAAATTCTGATACGTCACTTCTTCGCTTTATCTTGCGACCCACCAGGTCTTCTTTTACAGAGTTTATAATCTCTTCAGCCACTTCCAGGGCCACATCCCCTTCCAGGAGGGACATCTCCAGTTCAAAGAGAATGTCGTCCACATCCTTCTCGGATATGGTTTTATGGCGGACGAAGGAAAATATACCTTTTTTTTCCTTTTCAGAGGGTTCTATCTCTTCATTTATGGTTTTTTCCTGTTCTGACTCCGAGGTATCAGACTTTTCCTTCTTATTGTCTGATTTTTCTGCTGTATCAGATTTGTCTGTTCTCTTCTCATCAGTTTCAGCCTTCTTCTTATCAGCCTTTTTAACTTTCTTCTTATCAGCTTTTAGAGCCTTCTCAGTACCAATTTTCCCAGATTCTTCCTGAACCTCGCTCTTTTGAGCTTCTTCTTCCTCTCGGGATAACTTATCTGTTATTTTACCAACAGTGCCAGAAAGTTTCTTTTTAAGAGATTCAAACAAGGAAGTTCACCCTCCATCTATCCTGAAATTTATCTTATCTTAAAAATTTTCTTATGCTTATCTTAAAATTTAAAAGAAAGTAGTTTACTGGATCTGATCCTTTTATTGGAGCTGGTTTCCATTTCCTTCCAGTTTCTGTATAAGTGCTTCAGCTTCCGGTGTCTTTTTTATGATGAAATCTGTGATCTTATTAAGCTGATCTGTAATTTTAGCTGAAACTGCTTCTAAGTCCTTTTTCCGTTCCTGAATGCTTTCCTCTGCTTCAGTTATTTTCTTCTTAACTGCTGCTCCAGCACCTAAGCCGACTATTACTTCATCGGTGTTTTTGATCTCGGTTATGATGAAGGAACCGGCACCGATGGGGACTAGAGTTTCCGCATCCTTTTTATCCTTAATGGTCTGCAGAGTTTCCTGGGCAATGGTGAGATCGGCTATGTTGGCCTGTACAGTTTCCATCTGCTGGTTCAGAATATCTGCCTGTCCCTGGTACATCTTAAGCTCGTTTACAAGCTGATTCAGGCGTTCTCTATCATCCACTTTAATCACTCCTTAATGAGGGCTTTAACTACTGGATCCAGCACGTCCTTTTCGGAAATTTCTTTGATATCTTCTATTTTAATCTTGCTTCTTTTGATATGGTGTTTGCTTCCGAATTCTGAGTAAATCCTTTCTTTGATTTCTTCTTCATTGGTTGCTTTTAACTCTCTGGTGAAGGGTTTCAAACTGTTACCCGTCTCAAATTTACCCTGAATTCTAAATATCTTTGTTTTCATAAACATCCCTCTAGAAAACCAAATGTTTCTTCTATTCTTGCCAGTTCCGGCCCGGTAGTATTGGAACTTACTATGACTCCCTTTGAATTGGCCACTGTGCACGCTCCAACCAGTGATGTGCCGTTGTTAACTGTTCCTACATCTGCCGGTGCTTTTAGTATTTTCTCTACCAGTTCAATATCCTGTGAACTTGCAGAAGGATGTAGCAACACCCCTTTGTTGGTGGCGGCTGCCACAGACCCGGTGATCTTGAATTTGGCTATAGTTCCCCTGACTACGTCTACATCTAAAACCTGGGATACCAGTTTCACTGCTTCATCGGAAAGCAGGGAATTTACTATGGCTCCAGAATCATTGGCCAGTACGATGTTACCCACTGCGGTTAGCCTGTCTGGTATTCTCTCCACTTCAACACCAGTGTCTTTTATGGCTTCTATTTCCCGGTCGAAGGCATATTTGGAAACTACAAATCCATTGGAATTGCCGCAGGTTAGCGCACCGGCCAGACTACTGCCGCTTATCAGGGCCTCCACTGTTTCCACTTCCAGTGATTCCTCAATTAAAGCCACGGTTTCCGGTGTTAAGTTAGGAGGTATTATGGCCAATTTTTCGGTGGCTGCTATGGAAACACCCAGGTTGGGGTTTCCGCCCAGATTTAATCTTTTAATCATCAAACCCACCTATTCTACCAAGATGACTGATACGGTACCATCCTCGTCCTTAACGGCCTTTACCTTTATCTTTGGTGGTGTTTTCTGGATGCCTCTTTCCCAAATTTTCTCATTTACAGATGAGTCTATTATTATATCATCAGATTTCATGTGTCTTTCCATGAACTCTCGAACGAGGTGTATTGCTTTGGGTGACCGGATGGTCCTGGGCACTTTTTTAACATCCCTTAATGGTATGGTGTAAATTCTTTCCATGATCGATTCTCCTTAAATGAGGCATTCTTATGCCTTGATCTTACTTCTTCTCCATTGCCTCATCTTAGGATGGGTCCTTACTTTTCTTGATGTTTTAAGCATTACCCAGAGAGGCACTCTTCTATTTTGTTTGTTGGCCTTGGCCAGTCTTAATTTTTTGCCTAATGGCTTATTTCTACTCATATTTCTCTCCATCCTATTACTCTTGATTGTATGTGTTCTGGAAATATCTTGAGGGCAGTTCCATCTCCCCTCAACTCGTCTATAAGGTATCTTATTTCTATCTCATAATCAGAATTATTATGTGTGGTGGTTTGCTCCTTTCGAATTTCGAAGAGGTTACTTGAAAGATCATCGATGGTTTTATGTCCAAACCCGGTTAGGTTCAGGTACTGAACCTTCTTTGAATCTTCAAGGCTTCTGATCTGGTTTATATCCAGTTTTGGTGTCCGGTCATCCCTACGTGTTCCATCGGCAACCACAGGGTAGTTCTCTGCTGCTACGTGCAGAACTTCCCGGTGCAGGTGGTTGAGTCCGTTGTTGGGGTACCCGTCGTCCAGGATAATTTCAGCAGTCTTCTCCAGTATCTCACGGCCAGGTTGAAGTACTCGATGTGGAAATCCCAGATTCCCCGCCGACACTGCCGCCGGCTTAAATGAGGGGTAAACACCGAAGTTTATAGTTACCAGTTCCACCTCGTATCCTAATTTTTGGAGTATCACCGCCATGATGGAGCTATCTTTTCCCCCACTATAGAGTACACATGCTTTCATCTTTTATTAATGGAATAATTTTATTTTTAAATGGAATGAATTTTATTTCCAGAATCTTTTTTATTTCCAGGTGATTTTCATCTCTCTTTTTTGGCCAGCTAACCTCTTGAGGAGCACCTTGAGCTGTTCATCCGTTATCTTTGATTTTATCCTTCCCATCTGGGCTAACTGGATTAGCTGTAGTTCGATCTGGTCAACGAATTCCGGTTTGGTCAGGCGGAGGTTGGCCAGCCTACTTCGTGCTTCCGGGGTTAGAATCTGCATCATGGCCTGTCTTTTTTGAGCTTCAAGTTCACGTCGCATTCTCTCCTGCTCTGCTGCATCATTTTGTTGCTGAGCAGCTTGCTGAGCAGCCTGTTGTTGTAACTGTTCCATTCTCCTGCGGCGTATCTCTTCAATGTCGCTCATGAACTACCTCCCCATCAGTACTTGGCCAGTTCTGGAATGTCTTTTTTAAGCTGGTGGGATGTTTTATCCAGGAAGGATCTGCCTTTAGGAGTTATCTGTCTGCCTTCACCGATTTTCTCGATGTATCCGGCAGCTTCAAGTTGGTGTAGTGCTCCTCTTATTACCGCACCGCTTCCTGGTCGGAATTTCTCTGCTTTGGAGCCTCTGTCTTTTTTACCACCGTAGTATGATTTGAGACTGTTTATTCCTACGGGTCCGTCGATGTAGACTCTTCTGAGGATGGATGCGCATCGCACATACCACCAGTCAGGGTCTTCTGGTCTTCTTTCTTTGTGAACGCCTGTTTTAACAAATTGCGCCCATTCTGGGGCTTCTATATTCTTGTTTGCCTTTAATTCCTTTGCAAGTTCACTGATAAGTGAATCTGCAGGTACGTCATAAATTGTAGTCATATTTATCCTCCAAAATTATCTTTTTTTGTCAAATTAATCTTTTTTATCCAAATTATCTTTATTCTTAAAGATTATCATCTTTTCTTCTTAGATAGTACGGCAACGTTACCTCTAAGATCAACAAGTTTTGAATTGGTTTTTTCTATGATCTCCTTAATATGATTTTTCTTATCCTCTGATATGGACCTGGAGAATCTGATCTTCACCACTTCCCGGGCCTTGAACTGTCGTTTTATCTCATCTATAACACTCTCTTTTACCCCGGATTTACCGATGCTGATGGTGATGGTGGAAAGTGACCTATTCATTATTTCCTTTTTTGATGGTGTGGAACTCAATTTTTCTTCTCCGTTTCTCTTTCTTTTCTCTGGTGTAGGGTATTCTTCTTATCTCGCCACATTCCAGGCATTTAATTTCAACTGAAGAATTTTTTAATCTTACCTGGGAGTTGGTTCCTGGCTGGAGGAATTTGTGGCAGTTTTTACAGTGCCTCCGGTTCCAGGTGGGCTCGATTTTCAGGTTGTACTTCTGGGCTATGTCACGGGCCATCTGTACGTGCCGGTGTGATCTCTCCCTATTTTGGAAAAATTCTTCTTGAGCACGATTAAAAAGGATGTTAACTCGTTCTTCTGCTATTTTTATCATCCATTTTTGTCTTCTTCCCCTGCGCAATGTTTAACCCTCTGTGAGCTTTCTCTGTAAGTTTGATGGTGGTGTCTTAAGTTTTTTGGGGTTGAATCTCAACTAAGGACGAAATAAGTTTCAAATCCAGATATATGTACTTAAGAATAATAACATGATTTATCTACCTTACCCTTTAAAAAGGTTTCTTATCCCCCACCTTTGGCACTGTCAAAAACTTGGGGGTTGAGTGTTGAAAACGTTTTTCTGGTTTAGGATTTCTTTTCTGATGTTTATTCATGACATTACGCCTTTTTTAATCTTCATTATCTTTTTAACACTTCTAGGGTTGTTTTTTTGGAATTGGTTTTTCTAATTATATTTGAGGTTCGTTCAATATTTGCATCTAACAGGTACGTAAAGTATGTTTGGAAGTAAGGCATTAATGAATCCACTATAATTGATTAAATAACCTCTGAATAATCTTATTATTTGATTTAATATGCCATTCATCCTGTTTCTAGCACTTTTAAATGATTCACTATCGAATAAACTGGATAACTCTAATTTTTCACGTTGTATCTTCTCGATCTCCTTGTCAGATACATTATTAGCTTTGATATAGGCTTTAATTTTCTTGTTTATATTTCTAAACACGTGAAATAAGCACCATTTTGGTGTTTAAACCCTAATCATTCGATTATGGGCTTATATTTCTCATCTAAATCAGTCGTTATTGCTATTTTTTCTTTATTTCCTGGTGGATTCCGTTAAAAAACTTTTTTTATGTTCTTGGAATTCTCTTCATGAGTATATTTTTATCAGCAACGATAAAATTCTGTTTTTTACTGTCGAATAACGTGAACCGGTAATTCCAAACAGAGTTTAATTTTAATCCACTCCCATGTCAAAGATGTAATATCTACTATAACGATTCTTTCTTTTTTCGGGGATTTTCATATCCAGTTTTTCATATTGTTTTGTCTGGAAAATACTGATTCCTGTATCTTTTCTAACTTTATAAGGCAATTTTATGGATGGATCCGAAGAATAAACCAGCTAATTCCATGCACTTTTCTTTAAATTCATTTGTAAAGTTACTATTATCATCTACAACTTCTGGTATATCTGTTTTAAACTTCTTACCACACTTTTTGCACTTATACATTTGAATTTTCAGTGTTAACAACCCCCTTCATGATAAAAATAAAGCTTCCGTTCTTTAAATCTATTTTTAATCACAAATTTACTGAAACACCTCTGGACAACAAGGAATCAACATCTCAATATGAAAAACACCCCCCTTTTTATACCATGTATTTAACGATTTGAAAACTTTATTATCTATTTTAACCTGTTTTAAATGATTTTCCTCATATTTCGATAAAAACCTTCACAAAAAAATAGGAAAGTTTATAACCCTGATCAAACAAACCACCAACTGGAACAACTATTTTTGTTATTATCATACAAAATACTATGTTCCACTTATTATAAAAGCTTTTAGGTTTCTATTTCACAAAATAATCAGTTTAACACGGATAAAAAAATATTAAAAAAAATATTATTTTATAAAGAAACACAAATTCAAAAACACCCAAGTTTTTGACAGTCTCATTGAATTTTTTAGTGAATTTAGTCGTGAAAAAAATTTTGTTGATATCAAAAAAAACTAAGGTGTGATTTTATTAAAGTCAGGAAAAGGTACCATCTTAAAAAGAAGAAGATCCGGAAAGTTCAGGAAAGTCTAGGCGATTTTTCCCCTTTGATACCGGACGGTTCAACAGTAGAGATAATTAAAAGCGACCTCCCGGATATGATACTGGTGGACAACGAGCCACTCCTGATGTTCGTGGATGAAACACCTTTCCCCACCCTTAAGGGGGCTTTGAAGGTGGATATTAAATCTAAATATGTGGTGGTGGATATGGGTGCGGTTAAATTCATGGCCAAGGGTGCCGATGTCATGTCACCAGGAATAACAGAAGCAGACCCGGACATCAAGGAGGGGGACCTGGTTATAATCATGGATGAAACCCACCGTAAGCCACTGGCCACAGGAAGGAGTTTAATCTCCGGCACCGAAATGGTTGAAAATAGCAAGGGAAAAGCAGTTAAGACGCTGCACTTCATCGGCGATGAAATATGGAATCTAGAGATTTAAGTTACTAATATTGGAGATTTTAATTTAAACTATTTAATTTAAACTGCCAATTACAAAGGAGTAACCATGATACAACTTAGATATTCCTCTGGTAAGGTGATGTCAGAAGACGTGCATAAAGTGGGTTTGCTGGCCCTGGGATCTCACCTGGAAAACCATGGCGCTGCCCTACCCATAGACACCGACTCTAAAATAGCAGCCCACCTGGCCCTGCAGGCATCTTTAAGAACCGGTGCCAAATTTTTAGGCATCCTCTACGCCGCTGCAGAGTACAGTTACGTAAAACACGGCAAACACGTTGCACCTCCTGATCTGGTGGAGAAGAGATTGAAACCCACCCTGCAAGCTGCTAAAACCTGCCTGAATCTGGAGAAGATCGTGCTGGTAAACGGCCACGGTGGCAACGTCCCCATCAAGGAATATCTATCCAACCTTGAAGAGGAGTTAAGCCTTAAAATCTTATTCAACAACAAAATCGTGGAGATAGAAGGCCCTCACGCAGGTACAGGGGAGCTATCCATAGGGACTGTTCTGGGCATATTAGATGATAAGAAGCTGGAAGAGCACTGTAAATTCGAAGAATATCCGGAAGTAGGTATGGTCGGCCTTAAAGAAGCCCGGGAAAAATCTGAGGGAATAGACGCCGGGGCCCGGGAAATATTAGATTCAGGTGTATGTGTCGATGAGGAATTAGGGGAATATCTGCTGGAGGAAGCCATTGAAGACGTGGTTAATGATGTTATCGCCCTGTTAGATTTGACATTTGAAAAATAGGAAAATTAAATATTATGACTGCCAATTTTAGAAAAGATTTTATTACTCACAAATTAAGGCATAATTAGGTAAATTCTGGTGTTCTGTTTATGTGGAAATTTATAGGGTTCATACTGGTTGTTCTGTCCATCGCCATTCTAGGCGCCGTGGTGGTCGGATTTTATTACAATCTGGCCAACTTTAAAAGGGAAGTAGAAGATTCCTGGTCATACATAGACGATGAACTGGAAAACAGAATCAACCTGGTAGGTAAACTGGTTGAAACTGCTAAAAAAGATGTAGAACATGGAAATGCCGCCTTAAAAAATTTGCTTGAAGCCCAATCCTGGTTAGCATATGCAGAAACAGTGAAAGAAACCAGGAAAGCTAATAACAATTTGACTGTGGCCATTGAAGATCTTTTTGTAATATTAGAGGACTATCCCGATCTAGCCAGCCCTGAAAGATTGGGAGAATTAATCGAACAACTGGAAGAAAATGAATATCTAATAGAGGAATATGGTTACCTCTACAATGAGATGGCTTACATTTACAACAACAAACTCCAGACCTTCCCAAGCAACATGGTGGCTAATTACTTTGGTTTGCAATATGCTGAATATTTCGAACCCGGTGGAAAAGCGAGTGTTGTTAAGGAGTTAGATTCAGATTCGTAAAGGCAGGAGAATAATCAGGTCAAATTTGTTCTTTTACTATTAATCTTCAATTTCTATTAATTTTCATTTCCTACTAGTTTTCAATTACTTTAATTAACTGTTTAAACTCATGAGCAAGCTTCTTCTTATTAAATACGAATGCTATCCTGCCCATGGCCTCCAGTAACCTTATAACCGAGTCCAGCCAGGTGAATATATCCCCGGGGTAAATATGGATATCATAGTCCCTGAGGAGTTTTCTGCTTATCTCCACGGGGTCCTTCTTCTGCATACGATATTTTAGGATCCTGCGGGATAAACCCGCCTGGAAACAGGTGCAGAATGGTTTTTCTTTACATTTGCAGGTGAAAAACTCCAGCTGGAGGTTTACGATCTTCTCCTGGAAGGCGGGATCGAATTTCACCAGGTTATCTGAACTGGATATGATATCCAGGGTTGAATCTGCAAACAAACGCGGGGATACATTGATTTTCAGGACTTTACTCATATGTGCGCTTAGCCTTGCCGATAGATACGCATTTTCCAGGGGTTCCAGGTTAAGCACCAATTCCAGGGGGTTCCTACGGGCCATATTCTTACGGATGTACTCCGCATCTTCATGGTGAAGGAAAGAAACTGAAACCGCCTTTCCGTATGGTGTAGCTTTAAGATTTTCTCCCTCTTCTTTAACCAATTTATAATCGATTATTATATTTAGGGCTGTGTCAAATTCCATGGGCAGATCCTGGTCTTTATAATCATCCTGAAGCGTGGAAACATCACCAACCCGGCCAGAGCACACATCGGCCAGTAACTGTTCCACCAGTTCATCCTCGCCATACTTCACATTTATGGTTTCCACATCACTTTCTAGGAGATCAAGAGCCACTGTTTCCTCGGTTTCATCATCAAACTCGCGGCCTACCTCGGGTAGAAGATAAACTTTACCTATATCATGATAGGAGGGTCGGCCGGCCCTACCCAGCATCTGGTGGAATTCATTGGAGGTTAACCATTTATTTCCCATGGTAAGGCTTTCAAAGATAACCTGTGAAGCTGGGAAATCTACTCCCGCCGCCAGTGCCGCGGTGGTGACCACGGTTGATATTTCCTGGCTTAAAAATTTCTTTTCTATAGAGATTTTCTTGGAATAGGAGAGCCCGGCATGATAGGCAGCTGCTTTTACTTTTCTCTGGTTCAAGTAGGTGGCTATTTCATGGGTTTTCCTACGGGAATTGGTGAATATGATGGTGGAACCATGGAACCCCTTCCGGGAGACGTTCCGGTGCTCATTTCTGCATATTTTCGCCAGTAAGTCCACTTTATCATACTCGGATCGGACGAAGACCAGGTGGCGTTCCAGTGGCACTGGCCGCTGGTTGTACTCCACCAGTTTCATCTGGAATTCATCGGCAATTTCCCGGGGGTTTTTCACGGTGGCAGATAGTCCGAGCATCTGTACATCTGGAAATATCGTCTCCAATCTCTTAATGAGTCCGTTTAATCGGGATCCCCTTTCTGGGTCGTCCAGGGTGTGTATTTCATCAATTACCACTGTACCTATTTCGCCCAGTTCCCTTGCTCTACCCGAGCGTAGAATAAAATCCAATCCCTCGTAGGTACCTACGATGATATCTGCATCCTGGAAAGATTCATCTTTGATAACTAACTCGTCTTTTACTTTGATCCTGCTCATACCCACCCTAATAGAGACTTTAAGGCCTAATTGTTCGTATCGCTTCTTGAAGTCCCGGTATTTCTGGTTGGCCAGGGCCACCAGGGGTGTCAGGTAGATGAACTTACCACCATTTAATGCCCGTGGAATCCCAGCGAGCTCACCAATAAGTGTTTTACCACTGGCAGTAGCCGCTACCACCAACTGGCTTTCTCCCTTTAAAAGCCCGGCCTTCAGGGATAAAATCTGCACTGGTAACAGTTTTTCGGCCTGTTTACTTAGTATTTCCCTGAATCGGGGATCTATTTTCAGTTTTTTGACTTTAACTTCCGGCAGGTTGTGTTTATCTGTGGTGGTTATCCTATCGAATAGGGTTAGTTCCGGGTTCTTGACAGGGTTGAAGTGGGGGTTGAAGATCTTCAAGACCTCTTCCAGGTTACTGGTTCGTTCTAGTAGCTTTTTAAAGTTTTTGAAGGTGGTTGAATCAAATCCTCTGCTTTCAAGTTCCCTTTTAATCTCCTCTTCAGCGCAGATACGGCAGATATATTCGTTATGGAAGAGGTAGGATTTATCCCTTTTAATTAATGTGATGTAGCCTTCGAAGGTGCAGTGCCTGCAGATCCTGGTTTTACGGTAGCCGATATTCAGTGAGTCCAGCATTTCCTCTGTTTCCGGGTCATCGCCCACCAGGAACACCTGCTGTTTCCTTAAAATTTTTATAGCTTCACTGGGTGGAAGAAGGTTTTCTTTATCATCCTTCTTCACTGTGAATTTGTATGGTCTGATCTGGTCTCCTGTGGCTTTTATTTTGAGGTAACCATAAAAAATAGGTTTTCTACGCTGGTTCATCGCGCCTTTAGAACTGCCTATGGGATATAGTTCCAGGATCTTCTTATTTTTTCTTAAAATTATCATTTTTTGATTCAATACTTTGATTTTTAAACATAAAAAACTTTAAAAATAAAAAAATTGTTTTTAAAAATGAGAAGTCGTTTAAATGTTTTCTTCGGCGTCTTTTTCTGCTTCCAGGAGTTCAACTGCCTGTTCTCTTAGTTTAAATTTCTGGATCTTACCACTGGCAGTTAATGGGAATTCATCTACAAAGAAAACCTTTTTAGGAACTTTATACCGGGCTATCTTAGTCAGTGAGTAGTCCCGGACGTCTTCCTCGCATATGTCTGCGCCTTCTTCCAGTATGATGAAAGCACCTACTATTTCACCGTATTTCTCATCGGGTATGCCTATTACCTGTACGTCCTGGATGCCGGGCATGGTGTAGAGGAATTCCTCTATCTCCCGGGGGTAGATGTTCTCCCCGCCTCTGATGATCATGTCCTTTATCCGGCCGACGATGGAGTAGTATCCTTCCTCATCCACTGTGGCCAGATCACCACTGTGCAGCCAGCCGTCTTCGTCGATAACTTCCCGGGTTTTTTCGGGCATTTTATAGTAGCCCTCCATTACATTGTACCCTTTGCAGCATATTTCCCCGGTTTGATGTGGTCCCAGTGTTTCACCAGTTTCCGGGTCTACAATTTTAACCTTGCACTCTGGTAATGGTTTTCCCACGGTTTCCACTCTCTTCTCCAGGGGGTCGTCGACGCTGGTCTGGGTAAATCCGGGTGAACCTTCCGTGAGGCCGTATACACTGGTTATCTCCGTCATGTTCATGTCGTTAACCACCCTTTTCATGGCTTCGATGGGAGGGGTGGAACCGGCCATGATACCGGTGCGTAAACTGGTAAGATCAAACATCTCAAACATGGGATGGCTGTACTCGGCTATGAACATGGTTGGCACTCCGTAGAGCGCTGTACAGCGTTCTTTTTGAACAGCTGCCAGTACCATCAGGGGATCGAAGACTTCCACCATAACCATGGTGGCTCCATGGCTATAAGCAGCCATCACTGCCAGTACAATACCGAAACAGTGAAATAGGGGTACTGTGATACATAATCTGTCTTTTTCTGTGAATTTCTGTCTTTCCCCTACGTAGTATCCGTTGTTCAGGATGTTTCTATGGGTTAACATAACGCCTTTGGGAAATCCGGTGGTTCCAGAGGTATACTGCATGTTGACCACTTCGTCGTTTCGTACCGTCGCTTTGATCTCCTGGAATAACTCCTCATTTCCATGTTTTCCCAGTAGCAGGATTTCATTGGTGTTGTACATTCCCCTGTGTTTTTCCTGGCCCAGGTAGATGATGCTTTCCAGGAAGGGGAACTTTTCACTCTTTAATTTACCCCTTTCATGGGATTTTAATTCAGGGATAAGTTCGTAAAGAGTTTGAATGTAATCCACATCTTGAAATCCATCTATTATTGCCAGTGCCTTCATATCTGACTGTTCCAGTACGTAGGCCAGTTCATGGCTTTTATAGGCTGTGTTGACTGTGACCAGCACCACTCCTATTTTGGCGGTGGCGAACATGTAGGTGAGCCAGTCGGGTACATTTTTTGCCCATATACCCACATGATCTCCCTTTTTTATTCCAATCTCCAGTAATCCCTTGGCCATTTGATTTGCTCTTTCATCAAATTCCTTGTAGGTGAAGCGTAAGTTCCGGTCAGGGTAGACCATGAATTCCTGATCAGGATTCTTCTCCACCATGGCCTCCAGGAAGTTCCCCAGAGTTTCTTCAGTAAAAACCATTTTCAAAACCTTCTATCTCTTTTTACCTGTTTTAAATCTCTTCTATTAAAGTGAGTAATCTGTTGTTATCTCCAGGGTTCTTATCATCTTTAGGTTCTTGTTATTTTAATTTTCAGGGGTGCCGGCCAGCTCATCCTCTTTAACTAAATGTTTTTCCAAGGATTTACGGATGGAATCTGATATTGGTTTTGATTTCCCTTCGATGAAGTCGTAGTGGACGAGTACTGCCTTTCCACGTGCTTTTAGCTCGTCGTGTTGCCAGGCCTCGTGTCCGATGGTGAATGAGGTGTTGCCGATCTTGGTTATGTAGCTTCTGATCTCCACATCTTCACCGTAGTACATTTGGCCTATGTAATCAAATTCTGTTCTTACCAGTATCAGTCTCCATTTCTCATGGCTTAAATCCAGATCTGGAGTAAATATACGGAATATTGAATTTCTACCTACTTCAAACCATTCTACCAGTGCTATGTTGTTGATGTGGCGCAGGCCATCGGCGTCTCCAAATCGGGGTGTAACCTTTATGGTGAACATTTTATTCCTCTTTAATTATAGTTTAATCCATGAAATCTTTCTTTTATGATCATAACGGTGCGTAGACCACGGCCAATATTCTGGCGTCCTTCTGGTAGGCATGTAGATCGTGTGGTATAACTGAGTCGTAGTATATGCTGTCCCCCGTACCTAACACATACTTTTCCTGGCCGTAGCAAAGTTCTATCTCGCCGCCCATGACGTAAATAAATTCTTCACCTTCATGAGATGATAACTCGTATTTATCAACATTTTTTGGATGTAGATTCACTATGAAGGGCTCCATATGTCTGTCGCCCTTCCCATATGCCAGGGAATAAAGATCAAGGGTGCTTTCTTCCAGGTTGCTGATGGTCCCTGTGAAGTGAATTACCTCCTCCGACTGTCCTGACTTCACCAGGAAAGGTCCGGTTTGGGGCATGTCATCCAGAAATGTTCCCAGGCGCACCCCTAATGCCCTTGCTATCTTGAATAAGGGAGTCATGGAGGGGATATATGACCCGTCTTCCAGGCTTTCTATAAGTTCCACACTGTTTCCACTGGCCTTTGCCAGTTCCTCTACTGACATCTCCTTACGTTCTCTTACCTGGCGAATTTTCTCACCAATTTTATTATCCTCTGCCATCGAATCACTGTTTATATTTTTAAATGGTTAATTAAATGGTTAATTTTTTTAATTTTGAATGATTAATTTTTTTTATAAAATTATTAAATATCAGATTATTCCATTAAATACTGTAAATAAATCTACCTATCCTATAAAAATATTCTAAAAAAGTATCCTATTTTTATTATCCTGTAATTTGATTGGTTCCATTGGTAGAATTATTATGGGGTGTGCTGTTGGTGTTGTTTTCCACAACATGGGTGGTTAACAGTACTGGTTTAAATGAGGGATCATCGATCTGGGTTATCTGTTGCTGGTTTATTGAGGTGAAGTTATCTGGAATTAAGTTCACTATGGCATCTCCATCTAAATTCAGAGCGTCGGCAATGGATCCGGTTCCAAATGCAACGAAGGCTATCATGAGCACGATGAAGATTGTCCCGCTTTTTTTAGGATTCATGGTTTATCACCCATTCATTGAATATCCTCTAAATTTTGGTAAATTATATATTTATTATAATTATTATAATTTCCATAGTTGAGTTTGAACCCCTTTTGAATACTGTCTGATTATTCTACAGTAACGCATTTAGCCAGGTTTTTTGGTTTATCTGGATCGAGACCTCTTTCCACACTGATATAGTAGGATAGAAGCTGCATCGGAATCACATAGGGAAGGGGAGAAAACATCTCATTGATCTCATCTGGAAAGCCAATAAACTCATCTGAATCCGACTTTAAAACATCATCATCATGGGAACCCAGTGCTATCACATGGGCAAACCTGGCTTTAACTTCTTCCACGTTGCTTAAGGTCTTATCATGACTACTACCGGGAGGTGTAACTGCAACTACTGGTACCTCCTCATCTATCAGGGCCAGCGGACCATGCTTTAGTTCTCCAGCAGCATAGCCTTCACCATGGATGTATGTTATTTCTTTTAGTTTAAGAGCTCCTTCCATGGCAGTAGGGTACGAGAAGCCCCTGCCAATGAAGAAGAAATCAGTGGTGTCCTTGTACTTCCCGGCAATTTCCTTTATCTGTTCCTCATTCTTTAAGGCTTCCTCCATATAATCCGGCATCTTTTCCAGTGTTTGGAGAAGCTCTTCTTTACCGCTCATCAGTATGGCCATGAGATAGATGGCAGTTAACTGGCTAACATAGGTTTTAGTAGCAGCTACGCCTATTTCAGGCCCTGCTCTAGTGAATATTACATGTTCAGCCTCTCTGGTAGCGGTGCTTCCCACCACATTTACTATGGCCAGGGTATGTGATTTACGATTGGCAATCTTCAGGGCCTTGAGGGTATCAGCCGTCTCACCTGATTGGGAGATGAATATTACCAGCGTATCCTTATCTAAAGCTCCCGATGTATATTCAAACTCCGATGCCAGTATCACATCTGTAGGTATGCCTACCAGTGTTTCAAAGAGGTATTTACCCACCAGAGAAGCATGATATGATGTTCCGCAGGCCACGAAGCATATCTTGCTGAATTTGGGGAACTTCTCTATCACGTTTCTAATTTCTTTTTCTTCCATGAGGGTGTTTTTCACTGCATCTGGCTGTTCATGTATCTCTTTAAGCATGAAATGATTATATCCTGTTTTTTCAGCCATATCCGGTGTCCATTCAATGGTGTGGACTTCCTTAGATATTACATCTCCATCTAAATTTTTAATGATGACATCATTACCATCCAGAATTGCCATTTCCTTGTTATCAAGGTAGATGACCTGATTGGTGTGGTTTAAGACTGCAGGAACATCAGATGCTAAGAAATATTCATCTTCTCCTAACCCCACGATGAGTGGGCTTTCTTTCCTAACACCAATCATCTTGCCTGGTTCATCTGTGGACATGACTGCCAGGGCATAGGAACCAATTAATCTCCGGGTGGCTGAACGGATGGCTCCCTCCAGATCCTGTCCCTCATCCATATATTCCTCAATTAAGTGGGGTATAATCTCAGTGTCAGTTTCAGATTTAAATTTATGGCCTGACTTTAGAAGCTCCGTCTTTAATTCCTTAAAATTTTCAATGATCCCGTTATGAACCACGGCTATCCTGTTTTTACAATCTGTGTGGGGGTGTGCGTTTTCCTTAGTGGGACTGCCATGGGTAGCCCATCTTACATGGGCAATACCTGATTTGCCGGGTAGCTCTTTTAAATCCAGGTTTTCCTTGTATTTATCTATTTTACCTTGATCCTTTATGATTTTAATATCACTGGCCGAGGTGGCTATACCCACCGAATCATAGCCTCTATATTCTAATTTTCCTATACACTCTAAAAGTACTGGTGCGGCTTCATCATCCTTAAGTACGCATCCTACGATACCACACATATTTTTCACCAAAGATTGTAAATAAATTTGAACAAATAATATTTATATTTCCATTTAACCTAGTCAATATCACTAATTGTAAATTAAGAAGTATATAAATATTTGATAATGAGTAAATTAAATATCATAGTTTTAAAAGTTCCACAATTTAAAGCCCAAAATAGATTACTTTTTGGATAAAAAAATCTTACCACAAAATAATGGGAGTATCGCAAATGAATCTACAAGATCACCAGTTAATATACCAGGGAAAAGCCAAGAGTGTGTACGAAACAGACGATCCTGAAGTGGTCATAGTTAAATTCCGGGATGATATAACGGCAGGAGATGGTGAAAAAAAGGATACACTCACGGATAAAGGTCATTTCAACTCTGTAATTTCAGCGAAGTTCTTCGAGGTCCTGGAGGAAGCAGGGATTAAAACCCAGTACATCGAACTACTGGAACCTGGAGTTATGCTCTCACACCGCCTGGATATGATACCATTAGAGGTTATAACCAGGAACATCGCCGCCGGAAGCCTGGTTCGAAAGTTCCCCTTCCAGGAACGGCAGGAATTTGACCCACCCATTATACAGATGGACTATAAGAGCGATGAGTTCCACGACCCCATGGTAAACGACGACATAGCCGTGGCCCTGGGCTTCGTCACCAGGGAGGAACTGGATGAAATCCGAAAGATAACCCTGAAGATCAACCAGGTACTTAAAGACTTCCTACTAAAGAAGGGGATCATCTTCCCTGACTTTAAAATCGAGTTCGGCAGGAACCATAAAGGAGAAATAATCCTGGGAGATGAGATCAGCCCTGATTCCTGCAGATTCTGGGACAGTGAAACCTGCGAGGTTCTGGATAAAGACCTGTTTAGAAAGGGAGAAACTGGTGTGATGGACGCCTACCAGGAAGTGGCATCCCGGATACTGGACATCGAAGACAAGAAAAAATGGAATATTAAGGACATCACAAATTGATTAAGAGTATAATAATTATCTAGCAATGGTATAATAATTATCTGGCTATGAATATTAGGCGAAAGGCTACGAATATAGGTGAAAGAAGATGAAGTACGATGCAGAGGTCAAAATAAGTTTAAAAAAAGGCATGCTGAACCCGGAAGCAGCCATCATCCAAAGGGCACTGGCGCTCCTGAAGTACCAGGTAGAAAACACCAAAACCCTTCAAATAATTAAATTCTCCATAGAAGGGGATAGTGAAGATATTGTCCGCCAGAAGGTGGATGAGATGTGTCAAAAACTGCTCTGCAACCCGGTGATCCATAACTACGAGATAGGAATAACTCCGGAGGATTAAAATGAAAGTGGTGATTATAAGATTTCCAGGCACCAACTGTGACCGGGATGTGTACCACGCCCTTGAACTAGCCGGGGGGGAACCTGAATATGCCTGGTGGAACCAGAGGGACCTCTCATCATTTGATGGTATAATAATCCCTGGAGGATTCTCCTACGGTGATTATTTAAGGGCTGGAGCCATCGCAGCCATCACCCCCGTCATCAATGGAATTAAAGACGCTGTTAAAGCGGGAAAACCTGTCCTGGGAATATGTAACGGGGCTCAGATCCTGGCAGAGATAGGCCTGGTCCCGGGAGTGTTCACCAACAACAGCCACGCGAAATTCCTGTGCAGATGGACCGAATTGAAGGTTAAAACCACCAGAACACCCTTCACCAGTATGTACAGTGCTGGTGACATCATAAGAATGCCCATAGCCCATGCAGAAGGACGTTACTACAACGATGAAATACAGAAACTGAAGGATCAGGACCAGGTGGTGCTGGCCTTCGAAGGCGAAAACCCCAACGGGTCCATGGAAGCAATTACCGGGGTGTGTGATGAAGATGGGCTTGTATGCGCAGTGATGCCCCATCCAGAGAGAGCCTCCGAAGTAATCCTGGGTTCAGATGATGGTTTGAAGTTCTTCAAGGGAATGGTCAATTATTAAACCCCCCCATCTCCTTTTTATAAGGATATTATTTCTTTTCATTTAATCTCAAAAGGTGTAAAATATTATGACAGTGTATCTAGTAGGCGCAGGACCTGGTGATCCAGATCTCCTCACCTTGAAGGCAGTGGACGTCCTTAAAAAGGCAGATGTGGTTTTATACGACTACCTATCCAATGAGAAAATACTCGAACATGCCAGGGATGGGGAGTTGATCTACGTAGGTAAAAAGGCCGGCCAGCACTACAAAAAACAGGAAGAAATAAACCAGATCCTCATTGATAAAGCCAAAACCAACGACCTGGTGGTAAGGCTTAAAGGAGGAGACCCCTTTGTATTTGGAAGGGGTGGCGAGGAGATGCTCGCCCTCCTGGAAGAAGGAATCCCCTTCGAGATAATCCCCGGCGTAACCTCTGCTATAGGAGTTCCCACAACCATAGGACTACCAGTAACCCATAGGGGAGTTGCCACATCACTGACCATTGTAACTGGACATGAAGACCCCACCAAGAGCGAACAACAGGTTAAATGGGATTTTAAAGCAGATACCATCGTGATTCTGATGGGTGTGGGGAAACTGGAGGACAACACCCGAAAATTAATGAAATATAGAGATCCCCAAACCCCAGTGTGTGTAATAGAAAGAGGTACTCTACCTGAACAGAGGATCATCACTGGTACTTTGGAAGATATACACACTAAGGATATTAAACCCCCTGCCCTGGTCATCATAGGGCAAGTGGTGGATGTATTTAAGAAGGTACGGTTACAATAAACAGGAAACTTATAATAAGAAGGTACTCTTATGAACGATTTTAAAGGAAAAAAGATCGCAATAACCCGGCCTATAGAGAGGAGCCAGGAAGCAATTAAAATAATCGAAGACTACGGTGGAACAGTCCTGGTTGCCCCTACACTGGAATTGGTCATCACCAACACCCAGCCACTGAAAGACTTATGTAAAAATGCAGGTAAGCTGGACTGGCTTATCTTCACCTCACCCACTGCAATTTTATCCCTATTTAAACACTGCAAAGACCTTAAAGACAGGTTGAATCCTGATTGCCGGATCGCGGTTATCGGACCACGCACCGGGAAAAATTTAAGTGAATACGGCTTAGAAGCCGATGTTATCCCTGATGACTACACGGCTGAGGGTCTATTGGAAATATTTGAAGATGTGGATGTTGAAAATAAGAAGATAGGCCTCCCCCGGACTCTGGCAGCCCGTGACGTGCTACCCGATGGATTGAAAAATAGGGGTGCTAACGTTTTCCTGGTGGAAGCCTACAAGTCAGACCTTCCTGGGGATCGCAGCAAGGTCAATGAACTGGTTCAGGGCATCATAAATAGGAAAGTTGATGCAGTCACCTTCACCAGCACACTCACCGCCAGCAACCTGTTTAAAATGGTTGAAGGGGAAGATAAGGAGAGATTACTGGAACCACTCCGCAGTGGTGAGGTCCTGGTGGCAGCTATAGGCCCGGTCACTGCAAGAGCCTTGGAAAAATATGATATACCCACCATAACTCCTGATGAGTATACAGTTAAAGCTATGTTAGACAGGTTAAGGGAAGAAATGGATTAAGTAAAAATAAGTAAATAAAAATGTTCACTGGTGAATTAATGAAAGTTACTATCTGGCCGGCCAACATCGACTCGAAAAAAACGGTGAAAGAAGGGAGGAAGATCCCTAAAAAGTATGCTGTAAGCACACCAAAACTCAGGGAGATATCCCGGGCAGCGGGTAAACTGGGACTCAACCCTGAAGTGGAAAAAGATAAATCTTACCCTAAATCCTGGTGGGAAAATTCAGGAAGGGTAATCGTCGATAAAAACCAGCCTAAAAGGGAAATTCTAATTAAAATTAGCAACACCATCCGGGGTTTCCGCAAATAAATCTTGTTAGTTTGATATAATGTACCTATTTTTTAGACCATATCATTATTACTATCCCCATATGGTTATTACCATATTCAAGTAATTAACTCATTTAGAAACTTATTTAAGTTAATAAAATCAATAATAAGTTTAATTGTTGGTTTAATCATTTATTTTTATGGTGAAATCTTTATTATAACAGGAGCTTGTTCAAGGTGAAACATCCAAAATCCACGATGATGAAAGGATTCGATAAAGCACACAACATGGTTAAAAATGCTGAAGATGTGAAAATATACAGTCACATCGATTGTGACGGTTTATCAGCAGGTGCAATTCTCTCCTCAACACTGGATGAGCTTGAAATAGACCATGAAATCGAATTTATAAGTTTAGACCGGATAGAGGATTTACGCCCGGAAAATGAGCTCACAATCTTTTCTGACCTGGCATCCGGGCAGAACCTGGATAAATTTGCAACCTCAAACTCCAAAGTCCTGATTTTAGACCACCACCCACCCCTCCGGAGACATAACCAGTTTAATGGAAATTTCCTGGAACTTAACCCCCACCACTATGGTATCGATGGATCTTACCAAATATCAGGGGGAGGAATGTCCTATTTACTAGCTAAAACCTTCGGGTTCTACAAACTAAGTTGGATGGGTGTTTTAAGTGCTGTGGGTGATATGCAGGATAGTTTTACAGGCAAATTACAGGGTTTAAACCAGGAGATACTCCAGGATGCCGTAAAACTCGGCCTGGTGAATTCCAGCTATGACCTATCCATCTATGGAAGACAGACCAGACCACTCTTCGTTGCACTTTCCTACTTCGGAGATGTTAACCTCCCCATAACCAACAATCGTAATGAGTGTATGTTACTCCTGAGGAAACTGGAAATCCCCACTACGAAGGACGGTAAACAACGGACTCTCTATGACTTAAGCATGGATGAGAAGCAGAGGATATTCTCTGAACTGGTGAGGTTGTTAAGCAGGGAAGTCCCCCATAGATACGTCAAGCACATCCCCAAACTGGTCTCTGGAGATGCCTACGAATTCTTAAACGAAAAATTATACACCCCACTACGGGATGCCAGTGAATTTTCCACCGCCGTAAACGCCTGCAGCCGAAACAAAAGACACGAAATCGCCCTTAACGTGTTAAAAGGCGATAGAGAGGCTGCATTAAAGGATATGGAGAAGTTATCCCGGCAACACCGGAGATACCTTGCCCAGAAGATGGAATGGGTGAGGGAAGAGGATCGGATCAACAAACTGGACAACCTCCAGTACTTCGAAGGTAACGGGATAAAAAGCGAAGTCATCGGAACCATAACCGGGATGCTTTTAAGTTACGGTGACTGGAGGAAACCTATTATAGGCCTTACAGATATAAGTGACCAGAAAGACGGTATCAAGGTGTCCTTACGTTGTTCACGCCTTTTGGCCTACGACGGCATCCACTTCGGAAACATGATCAAGAAGGTGGCCGAAAAAGTGGGAGGCAGTGGCGGAGGGCATTCAGTAGCCTGTGGAGCTTATGTTCCAGAATCAAAAGTGGGTGAATTCCTGCAGAAATTTGATAGTGCCCTGAATGGTGTGGTTTAATTTTTTCCCTTTTTGATAATAACAATTATTTAAACTAAAGAAATTAATAATATTAGAAAAAGTTTTTTTTACTAAAGCTGATTATCATGAAGGTCTTTAAAAAGAAGGGTGAACTCACCCGTTTCCAGATACTGGCAGAAATAGCCAAGCAGGAGCCTCATCTGCGTCAGAAAGACATCGCAGAGGAGCTGGGAATAACAGTCCAGGCCGTCTCAGAAAATATCAAAAGTTTAGTCGATGAAGGTCTGGTTGAAACTGGTAAGGGACACGTCCACTACAAAATCACCAAGAGGGGTATTGAAAGGGTTAAACGTGAGGCCATGGACCTTAGAAAGTATTCAGAACAGGTCCTGGATACCATGAACGCTTATAAATCCATATGGCCGGCCATAGCCCGGGAAAAACTTAAATCCGGTGATGAAGTCTGGATGGAAATGGACAAAGGAGTTCTCTACGCCACCACCAGTGAAACACCCGCCCATGCAGAAGTGCTGAGCGACGCCGGGAAAGGTGAAGACGTGGCACTCACCAAGTTAAGTGGACTCATAGAACTTGATCCTGGATACATAATTATAATTAAGCTTCCAACCATCAGTCAGGGCGGCTCAAGGGCTTCTGATCTGGAAAAAATTAAAGACATCCTGAAGGATAGGAAGGAAGAAATCGACCGCATGGGAATCATGGGAACCGTATCCCGGGTGGTTGCGGAAAAATTAGGTATACAGGCTGATTTTGAATTTGCAACCCCAGAGGCAGCCGTGGCCGCCGCCAAAAGGGGCCTCAACGTACTGGTCTTTGCCGTGGGTAAGATGACCAATATCATAACCCGTAAACTGGACGATGAAGATATTAAATACGTGGTTGAGGATGTTAAGAAATAAACTTATTTTTAAGTAATTTTAAAGGAACCTGCAACCCATATCATCAATTTTAGAGATTATAGCATCATCTAAACTTGTATCTGGTGTTTCAGAGAGTGCAAATGCCGTGTTTCCCAGCATAGCCATACTAGCCCCCAGGGTCTCTTCTTCCAATATGTCCACCACTTCTTTAAGCTGTGAATTCATGAGTGAGGTTTTCTCTGCAAATCTCCGGGATAGTTTAAAGAAGTTATGAATATCTGGCTTTTCCAGAAGTTCACCCAGCAGGTTTTCACCGGTTTGGTTGATTTTCTTCTGCCAGTAGTGATCTTCGATTATGGTGGATGTTTCAATTTCTCCCAGGGTCTTGCTGATGATGTAATACCCATCACCACCCTCACTTCGACCGGGAAGAATCCTATCTGTTCTACCATATCCTGGGGCGCCTTCTTTAAGCCTTAAGACCAATCCGCCGGCGATCTCTGCTATGACATCACCTAAACCACTTTTCATCTCAATCTCCGCCAGATGGGCTATGGATGCCGCCCTATTATAGGTTAAAGGGAGTTTAAGGGCATTTACAATTCCCAGCGATGTTCCCAGGGCACAGGCGGCTGAAACCCCGAATCCACTGCCCACCGGGATTTGAAACTCATGGTTGATTGTAATTTTTTCATTAACAATTGGAAATTGCTCTTTAATTAAATCTATAGTCTTGTAGGTTATAGAAGAAAGTTTAGAATCTGATTCACCGTTAATTATAACATCTACACCATCACCATCTTCAATGGATACATCGGTTATTACCCCTTTATCCAGGACTATCCCTGCACCCCGGGAACCCTTTCTCAGTGGATCTAAGTCAGGTATAATCTGGAAAAACCCGGTTATATGTGAAGGAACGAATAAGGAACTTTTCAATCAAAATCACCATTATTATTTATGCCAAGAATACCATATAACAATAAGTACAATCAAAGTAATTGTTTAATACAATCAAGGTAATTGTTTAAAATATAGCTAATAATAATTTGAGGTGATTCTCATGAGTAAAAGAATAGATTTACATACCCACAGCATATTCAGTGATGGTGAACTGCTCCCATCTGAAATAGCCAGACGCGCCCAGGTCCTGGATCATGAGGCCGTGGCCATAACCGACCATGTCGACGCGTCCAACATAGACAGTGTGGGAAAAATAATAAACGCGATTAATGATATCCGGGATAACTGGGATATCAACGTTATTCCTGGGGCTGAAATAACCCATGCACCAGTTGAAGTAATTGATAAACTGGCCGTCCAAGCCAGGAAATTAGGTGCAGAAATTATCGTAGTCCACGGGGAGACTTTGGTGGAACCAGTCCTGGATGGCACGAATTTCACCGCAGTTAACATTCCAGAAATTGATATACTGGCCCATCCAGGACTTATAACCGTTGAAGAAGCTGAAATTGCCCGTGATAATGATATCGCCCTGGAGATAAGTTCCAGAAGGGGGCACTGCCTTGCCAACGGATACGTGGCCCGGGTGGCCCTGGAGGTAGAAGCTAACCTGGTGATGAACACCGATACACACGCCCCAGAAGACTTAATATCCTATGAAACCGCACGTAAGATACTTAAAGGTGCTGGGATTCCAGATAAAGAAGTTCATAAAATTTTAAGAACCAACCCCCTGAATATATTGGGCAAAAATGGATATTAAACACTTCACGAAAATAGTAAACTTAATTAAGGTCAGGGAACTAATTAAATAATATGAGGTGTGTTAAATGAACGACAAAATAATGGGCATAATATATCTGATTCTTGGAATTTTAATCATAGTGGTATGGTTCACTGCCATGTGGTTCTTCGATTATCTCTTATGGATAATCGCTATAGTCGCCATCTTAGCTGGAATATATCTACTGTTTTTGAAAAAAACCTAACCAACCTTTTTTATTTTAAGACTTCATATTCCAGTATAAAATCTTTTCCTAATTTATAACTCTTTTTAAGCTCTAATTTAAAGGCCTCCTTCATGTAATCCACGCCCTCACCCCCTGCCAGAGTCTTAGCATCTACACCTCCGGCTATCATGGGTGCGATACATACTCTGACTTCATCCACCAGTCCTGACTGGAGCATGGAGAAGTTTAAGGTCGAACCGCCCTCCAGGAGTAATGATCGTACTTTCCTCTGGGCCAGTTCATCCATTAGGATGGTTAAATCCACACGGGTTTCACCAGCCAGTATTACATCTATATTTTCCCCCTTATCCCTCAATGCTTTGACTCTTTCTCCTGGTGCTTCCTGGGAAACAGCTATTAAAGTCCCGGCTTCCTGGTTAAGCACGCGTGAATTTAAGGGGGTTCTGGCTTTACTATCTGTTACCACCCTTAACGGGTTATCAGATTCCCTTAATGAACTATCAGATTCATCTGGTTGAAATTTATGAACGGTTAACCTTGGATCGTCTTCTAAGACCGTGTTGACCCCCACCATTATGGCGTCCAGTTTCCTTCTAAGCTGGTGCACCCTGAGAAGATCCTCCGGGCCGGAAATTTCTGAACTACCATTTCTGGTGGCTATCTTCCCGTCCAGTGTCATGGCAGAATTTAATATAACATGGGGCTTCATTTTTTTAACCTGTAAAAGATTTTTAAGTGGATTAATTACTTAACCGGCTGTTTGCTTATAAAAAATATTTATAAATATAATTCCTATTATAATTAGTTAGACTTAAGTTTTTATTGTTTTATGTAGTTTTAGTTGAAGGAGAACACAGAAATGGATAACAAACGCTATCAGAGAGGTTTAAAACATCTCGAAGAACATAACAGTGAAAATTATAAAAAATTAAGGGAAAACTTGGGGGATATTGCACCGGATCTAGCACGATACGTTGCTGAATTTGCCTACGGCAACATCTACAGCAGACCTGGTCTTGACCTGAAGTCCCGGGAGATAGCCACGGTGGCTGCACTCACTGCCCTGGGCAATGCACCCCTGCAACTCCAGAGCCATATAGAAGGTGCTTTAAACAGCGGATGCACCCGTGAAGAGATCGTGGAAGTAATAATACAGATGGCGGTTTATGCCGGTTTCCCTGCAGCCATCAACGGTATAAATGCTGCAAAAGAGGTTTTCACCAAGTTAGATGAGTAAGGAAAGTAGTGGGGATAATGTACTTCCAGTGGGAGGGTAATATACTTCTAAAGCTTTCCAATATTAATGATACCCAGTCCATTTTCTATGGTCATGTTGACGTTTGATTTGTCTTTTATACTTTTTAAAAAGACATTAGCACTCTGATCATCCATGATGTGGGGTGCATAATTATAAACAAGGATAGGGTGTATTATTGCCTGTGCAGTTCCGTTTGTGACCTTATACTCTACAAGGATGTTATTTGGACTTCCTGCGGTAAGATCATAGAACACAGTGTTACCTAGACTGTAGAAGATCAGCTTTCCCTTGTACATCTCTATTTCCTGTGTTACATGGGGATGGTTGCCTATGATGAGATCAGCACCCTCATCTATACTTTTTCTGGATACTTCTTCCTGACTTTCATCATGCCATAGGGAATACTCGACTCCATAGTGGAAACACACCACCACCAGGTCAGAATTATTTCGAGCCGTGGCTATGCTCTTCTTAATCAGATCCCAGTCCATAGGAGCATAGCCGGGGTGTGAATCTGTGGCTGCCTGGACCTGTGTTGTCGGATCAAAGGGGAAAATGGTGTTGTCATAGAAACTTAAAATGGCAATGGTTACATTGTTCACCTTATAATAGAGTGGCTGGCTGGCTTTATCAATATTCTCCCCGGCCCCCACGTAGGAGACGTTATTCTCCTTTAAAGCTGTTATGGTATCATGTAATCCTGTGGGCCCGTAATCCATGATATGGTTGTTGGCCAGGGTAGCCACATCGATGGAGTTATCCTTTAAGTAATGTGCAAATTGGGGGATTTTTCAAACATCGGTTTTAGATCTGCAAACACGTTTTGGCCGGCGGCCAGTGCTGTTCCCACTCTTGGTCCCAGCATCACATCTCCAGTGAAGATGATGGATATATTTGCTTCCTGTAACCTTGACTTCTGTTCTTGGCTGTTGTTGAAGCTTGGATTAATATATAATATCGAAAAAATTAGTGCAACTGCCAAAATTAAAACTACCACCACTACATATGATCTGCGAGCCATTCACCTACAACCTGAAAATTTTTTCTGCATTTTTTTGGGTTACCCGGTCAACCTCGTCCCTGCTTGTATCCTTTACCTGGGCAACGGTCTTCACCACTTCTTCCACGTATGCTGGTTCATTACGGCCTTTAAATGGAGATAGGTAGGGACTGTCAGTTTCTGTGAGCATGCTAGAGAGGGGGATTTCCCTTACCAGTTCCTGGTGGTGGTCGGAAAAGCTGATGATGGTTGATAAGGATAGGTAGTACCCTTCATCTACTATTGCACTGGCTGTCCAGGCGTTGCCCCCATAGCAGTGGAATATAACCTGGGGTACTGTGTTTTTTACCATGTTCAGGGCGGTTTCCTCAGCATCACGGGCGTGTATAACCAGGGGCTTTTCAAACTCAACCGCCAAATCTATAAATCTTTTAAATATATCTATCTGTCTCTTTTTTTGTTCTTCACCCTTTATCTGGTGGAAATCAAGACCTGTTTCGCCCAAGGCCACTGTTTTATCTATATTATCAACAATTTCCCCTAGGGCCTGGTCTATAATCGTAGAATCGGCTTTAACTGTATTGTGTGGGTGAAAACCAAGAGTGGCATATAGAAATCCGGGATATTCTTCTTGCAGTTTTAATGTGCGCCGGTTACCACCTAGACTTGCTCCGGAGTTGATGATGGCCCGTAGTTTCTCCTGGGCCCTTTGCATTACTTCTCCCCTGTTTTTGTTGTATTCTTTGAAGTCTACGTGGCAGTGTGCGTCGATCATTTTCCAAAACTCCCGATTATTTGATATGAAAAAATTCATGTATTAAATTTTTTACCCCCAGTCTGAATGCAAAATAAAAAATACTATTCCTATCTGAATTCTAAACCTCCCTTAATGAAAATAAAGAAGTTCTATCTGTATCTAATAATTAACTCACCTTATGAAAATAAAAAATTTACAACTCCTAATTATTATACCCCAAACCTTCTTTCCCTCTGTTGGTAATCTCTTAAAGCCCTTAGGAAATCTACTTTCCTGAGTTGTGGCCATAAACTGTCACAGAAATAGAGTTCACTGTAGGATGATTGCCAGAGTAAGAATCCGCTGAGTCTTTCTTCGCCACTGGTCCTTATGATCAGGTTGGGGTCCACCAGTCCAGCCGTGTACAGGTTTTCATTTATAACCTTTTCATCTATATCCTCTGGGTCGAGTTTACCATCTTTAACCTGATCTGCTATTTTCTGCATGGCATCGACTATTTCTAAACGTCCGTCATAGCCTATGGCAATATTTACCTGTCTTTTATTGTATTTGCTGGTGGATTCTTCGGCGACTCTTATGGCTTCTCTTACATCTTCCGGTAAGAGTCCCAGTTTACCCACCGCCTTTAGCTTTACTTCGTTTTTATGGATCCTTTTATTTTGGGCTATGGACTCGAAGTTGTACTTGAATAATTCCATTAACCCCTTTACTTCCTCTGGTGGTCTTTTAAAGTTTTCTATGGAAAATGCGTAGACGGTGACTATCTCTATCCCTAAATCAATACACCAGTCCAGCACCTTTTCCAGGGTGTCCACTCCGCGTTTGTGACCTTCAATTGAATCCATATCGCCCTGTATTTTGGAGTATCTTCTGTTACCGTCCATTATTAGGGCTACGTGTCTGGGCATGTTTTCTGTACGGAGATTTCGAGAGATGTACCATTCGTATACTGTATATAGTGGTTTTAAAAGTGACATTGTTACTCCCCAGTATCTTAGTATATTTAGATTTATAAGTGATCCTATAAAAAATAAACTATCATAACCGGATATAAAAAAAAGATGCCTGTTGACTTATTATTTATTTAAATCAGCGCTTTTTTTCTTTTTAATCTTACTTCCATTCCAAATAATCGTTAAATTTTATTTCTAAGGTTTATTAATCTTTGAATCCATCAGGTATTTGGCGAATTTCAACGCCCGGGTATAACCTTCCACTGTGAGGGATCGTGAAGTATCGATTAATATCACGTCCATTCCCAGGGTTACAGCGCCATGGCTTTCTCCACATCCTGATAAAACAAGGGATCTGAATATTAAATTCCCAGTGATACCATCTGGTGCCAGTATAAAATTTGAATTATCACGAATTGCTTCTTCGATCAATATATGATGATGTTTAACTGGATATTTATTCCTTGTGATCTCTGTTAACAACTCTCCCTCTGCAATGGATTTATCGATCTTCTGGCTTCTTCCAAGATCCTGGACTCTGCCACCGGAAAGTATGGCTATTTTAGGTTTAATATTAATTTTTTCCAGGAATCGTGCCCCGAGCTCTATTATCTGCAGTTTCTGTTCCAGATGGTCCCCTTCATCGATGCCCACCGGTGCCAGGAAAAATTTATGCCCCTTAATTTCTATAAAAGACGCACGATAGAATTCCTTATACCTGTTTCTCAGTCCAGCCATAATCTGGGAAGCACCCAGGGACCCCCTTACATAGGCCTGAGCTTTATTACCTATTATGGACTCTATAAATTCTTCTGGAGAATCCACCAGTTGCACAGGAAAATCCACCCTCTGTGAGGCGGTTATTATATTTTTATTTCCCCCCACACCAGCAATTATCGTCATTTAATACCCTTCAATAACTTTTTAACCGGGCCAAGTTTGATCTCTATTAATATATGATTTTACCTAATAAAAAAAGATAATATATATAGGCAATAAGTTACTAATCATTAACAACGATATATAAGGTTTGTAAAATGACCACACCTAAAGATGCTACCAAACAACAACTCCCACTTGAATCTAATGGGTATCTATATTGTAGAAAATGTCAGGGTTACTACCGTCTTCAGGATGGTGAGAGTAAAGATGATTTTGTCTCATGTGAATGTGGATGGGAGTTAGAATTCATTGAAAGTCTACCTACCCAATCTTCTGATCATTATTCCGGGTTTGATGAATTGAATGATACAGAAGAAATAGAACAGTTACTGACCTTGCTTAAGAGTAAATCAGCAAAAAGAAAGGCCATAATTAAAAATCTTTCCAACCATATACATATCCAGGAAGAACTGCTCAACGAGATCAAAGAGGAAAGATGGACAGTATGGGATGTTTTAAACGAAAGAAATCTACAGGCTGATATCAAAAATCAGAAAAGACTCCTAGATGATATCTCAGATAATGAAGATAGGTTGATGTCCATCGTAAGAGAACAGCGGACCAAGGCATATGAGAGTGAGAAACTTACATTTACTGGTTTTTTAAAAACTCCCTTATTTATTATTCTGGTAGTTATCGTTGTAGTGGTGGTTTTACTGTTTTTATTTATTTAAAAGGGGATTCCATTGATTGATTTAAAAAAGGAATTTAATAGATTAATTTAAAAAAGGAGTTTGGTAAATTTATCCCTTCAGTGCTTCTCCAACAGCCTCTAAGGTATGTTCTAAGTCATCTTCAGAGTGTTTTAAGGAAATAAAGCAGCATTCAAACTGGGATGGGGGAATAAACACCCCTTTTTCCAGGAGTTTATGGAAATATTTGTCGAACTTCTGAGTATCGGCTGTTTTTGCATCCTGGTAATCGTGCACATCCTTACCAGTGAAGTATATCTGAAACATGGAGCTTAGTCCAGCGACTTTATAATTTAAATCCTGTTCTTCTAAAATATCTCCAATACCCTTTCGCAGGTACTGGCCTTTCTTCTCCAGCTGGGTGTAGAAGTTTTTATCGAGAAGTTTCAGTGTGGTGAGACCGGCTGTGATTGATATAGGATTTCCATTAAAGGTACCTGCCTGGTAAACATCCCCCTGTGGGGCTACTTTCTCCATGTACTCTCGTTTTCCAGATATTGCCCCTATAGGGAACCCACCACCTAATATTTTCCCAAAAGTTACCAGATCGGGTGTTACACCGTAATATTCCTGTGCACCTCCCTCTGCCAGTCTAAAACCAGTTATCACCTCGTCGAAGATGAGTATGATGCCGTTTTCACTGGTGATCTGGCGTAAAAATTCAAGGTAACCCTCTCTTGGTGGGATGCAGCCCACGTTACCCATCACCGGTTCAACGATGATGGTAGCTATCTCCTCCCCTTCTTCTCGGATTAAATCCTCCACTGCCTCAGTATCATTAAATGGAATCAGTACGGTATTTTTAGTGGTTTCCTCGGGTACTCCTGGTGAATCAGGCAACCCCATGGCCCCTGATCCGGATTTCACCAGCACGTAATCGTGAGCTCCGTGGTAGGATCCTTCAAATTTAACGATCTTCTTCCTGCCGGTTACGGCTCTCGCGAGTCTTATAGCGCTCATGGTGGCCTCTGTACCTGAATTTACAAATCTCACCATGTCGGCACAGGGCACCCACCCAGTAACCAACTTAGCTAATTCTATCTCATTCTGAGTGGGCACACCGTAGGCTGTACCCAGTTCAAGCTGTTTTTTCACTGCTTTAATTATGTCTGGGTGGGAATGTCCTAGAACCAGGGGACCGTAGGCCAAACAATAATCTATATAATCTTTACCATCCACGTCCTTTAGATGTGAGCCGGAAGCACATTCAGCAAAGAAAGGGTAGGGTTTGAAGGCCCTTACAGGGGAATCAACCCCTCCAGGTAGATATTTTTTAGCTTCGTTAAATAGATCTTCTGATTTCATGGTGTATTCTCCTTTAAATCCATAGAATTCTTAATCATCCTTATAAATCCCTATTTTAAATCAATCAATGAAATCTCCTCTTTAAATAAAACAAGTCATCTCGATGCTTCATCAAGATTGATCAGGGCATTTACAGCCGCAACCGCCACGGGAGTCCCGCCTTTAGGCCCCCCGGTTATTAGATGAGGGATGTCAGTTTCATCCAATGCTTTTTTTGCCTCAGCAGCCCCTACAAATCCTACCGGGACACCTATTACTGATTTTACCTTCATCAGGTCCTTCCGGGTTAACTCCAGGACTTCGAGCAAGGCGGTTGGTGAGTTTCCTATGGCCACTATGCCGTCGAATCCATCCTCTGCAGCGACCTGCATGGCGGCTGCTGCCCGGGTTATTCCTTCCCTTTTTGCAATTTCCAGGGTCTTTTCATGGTTGATGCAGCACCTGACCTTACCGGGATATTTATTTATACCCACTTTTACCATGTTTATATCGGTCAATATGTCCTTACCGGCCTGGATTGATTTTAAGCTTTCATCTACAAAATCCGGGCTCATCCTGGTGATTTCCGCATATTCTGGGTCGGCTGTGGAGTGCACTATCCTCTCCACTATGGATCTCTCTTCCGGTTTCAGGTGCCTGATTTTATCATCTATCAGGGATTTCACTATTTTCCTACTTTTTGTGGCAATTTCATGGCCCTGTTTGGTTGAAGCCCCCATGAACATGTTGGTTAGAAAAAAATGTTTTAGATTTCTCATGGTATCCTGTGTTGGAGTTTTTTTTGTTTTTATTTTAATGGTCAATTTGTTTTATTAATTAACCTATTATTTTAATTTTTTTAAACAAATTCAGTGAAATCTAACCATCCAGCGCAAAAATTGGGTGAACTTACTTTAATAAGTTTTAACAGAAAAGTAATATAGTTTGATTGGAGGTAAACTGATGAAGGAGGATGTAAAAGATATAAAAGGTCAGGTATCTCAAACAATTGCCACTTTGATGACCACAGCACTTGGATTAATAGCGGCACTCACCTGAAATGAAGCTATTAAGGCATAATACTCCAGTACTTCCAGGCAGACAGCGGTATTACAGGATTGTTAATATACGCTATTTTGATAATCATAATAGCAGTGGTAGCCACCCTGATAATTGCCAGAGTTATAGCCAAACCATCAGTGCAGGAAGTTAGAATAGTGGAATAAAAAAAAAGAAACAAAGTTTTTTAAAAAAAATTTAATCAGATGAGGTGGATTGTTCCAGATTTTTCTATGGATCTTCCACTTCCTCTGTTTTAACCACTTCTGTTTTAGCCAAGCGATCCAAGTATCTTTCCCTGGGTTTTCCCATGGCGAAGCCCACTATAACATCCACTACCAGTGGGAACCATAAAATCTTGGATAAATTCCGTATTAATGTCTTTTTATAACCTATTTCCCCCTTGATTGCCCTGACTTTTAATTTCATAACGTTCTTTCCTGGTGTAGTACTGTATTTACCTTCAAAGTAAGTGAAATAGGCCACGATCACTACTGCGGCAAGTGGAACCCAGATATTAAAAAGTACAAGTAGATTAAGTAATACAATCACTGGATAAATAACAGCTACTATAACCCATAATAACAGTGTGATAATTAAAGCATCGATAATCAAAGCTATAAGTCGCTTCCCCCATAAACCTGGCATGGGATCCTCTCCTTCTCAATTTGTTAATACTATTTTATGTTTAAATAAGTTTATAGATGTATTTAATGAACCAAACTAAATTATTTAACAAACTCTGGGCACTGGATCAGCTATAGGCTCTTCCAGAATCCTTTTACCCCCGAGAGTGGTTATCATAATCACATGTTCATCCTCGGTGACCTCACCAATAATCTGGGCTTCCTTTCCATACTTGGTCTTTCGAATGGCCTCTAAAATTTCCGGGGCCTTCTCTTTTTCCACTCCCAGTATTACCTTTCCCTCATTTGCAACTTCATAAGGGTCTATTCCCAACATTTCAGAGGCAGCATTGACTTCCTTTTTAAATGGTATCTTCTCCTCGTCGATGAGCATTCCCACTCCAGATTTAGAGGCCAGTTCATTCAGGGCGTTGGCAATACCTCCCCTGGTAGGGTCCTTCATGGCGGTGACACCCCCAATTTCCAGGGCAGCTTTAACCATTCCCCATACGGGGGCGACGTCTGATTTGAGGTCTGTATCAAATCCGAACCCTTCCCGGAAGGACATGAGGGATATCCCATGGTCACCCACACTTCCGGTGAGGATTATCTTATCGCCAACCTTTAAGCCTGAATCCCTTTTTATTTCTCCTTTTCGGGCGATTCCTATGCCTGTGGTGGCTATTATTATCTTGTCCAGTTTATCTTTCTCCATGACCTTTGTATCACCGGTTACTATGGCTACTCCTGCTTCAGTAGCCACTGCATCCATGGATTTCACTATCTTCTCCAGGTCTTCACTGGAAAATCCTTCACTGATAACCATGGCACTGGCTATGGCCAGTGGCTTAGCGCCCATGACTGATACGTCGTTTACAGTCCCGGCTATGGATATTTTTCCTATATCTCCTCCAGGAAAGAAGATTGGGTCGATGGTATGACTGTCTGTGCTTAATACAATTTCATATTCATCCAGGGGGATGGTGGCTCCGTCATCCAGTTCCTCTAATCCGATTCCACCGTTTACACTTTTATTTTTGATATTTTCCAGTATGATTCCTGATATCAGGCCCTGCATGATTTCTCCGCCGGCCCCATGTGACATCCCGATTTTCATTATAATCTCACCTTACCATGAAAATTTAGATTATTATCTCTTAAATTTCAACTTTCAATTGATTTAATAAAAATATAATTAATATTGAAAATAGTTTCGATTTACTAGATAACTAATTTTATTTCATCTTACACATATTTAAGTATAGTTATATATATTCAGTACAAACATCAGTAAAGGTTTATCCATCAAAAAATTAAATAACTTGTAATGTGACTATGTTTTAATCTAATGAAAGTATACAGATGAAACCTAATTTAAGATAACAAAAGTGATTGAATGCTTTCATTTTTATAAGATTTGTTATTTGAGGTGAAATAATGGCAATATGGCAAGGAAAATCATTGAGAAAACACACCGGCGGACGGAGTAAATCTAATCGAAATAAAAGAAAGATCGAATTTGGAAGGGACCCAGCAGAGACCAAGATTGGTGAACGTAAGATCAAGAAGATCCGTGCTAAAGGGGGAAATGAAAAGATCCGCCTTACCAATGAAAACAAGATAAACGTGGTGGACCCTAAAAACAACCAGGTCCAGGTAACTGAGATTCTAAACGTCATCGAAAATGCGGCCAACATCCAATTTGTAAGAAGGAACATTATAAACAAAGGTGCCGTGGTGGAAACCAGTCTGGGTAAAGTAAAGGTAACATCCCGGCCAGGTCAACACGGCATCATAAATGGTGTACTGGTTGAATGATAACAGCCGATTTTTAGAGATCAAAGATAAAGCACAAAGCTTCATTTTCCAGGTTAATCAGAACCTTCCAGAAGGCATGGAGCTCGAGTTTGAGGGTTTTTTCCAGAGGGGCTTCTTCGTAACCAAGAAACGGTACGCACTGATACAGGACGGTAACATCGTGGTAAAGGGCCTGGAACTTGTCAGGCGAGACTGGGCCCCTGTAGCTAAAAAAACCCAGGAAAAAGTATTAAGGGCCTTGCTGGAGGAAGGATCACCCCAAAAGGCCGTGAGAATCGTTCAGGATACTATACAGGAAATAAAGGATGGGAAAATCTCCCTGGAAGACCTGGTGATCCACACCCAGCTAACCAAAAACCCAGAGGAATACGTTCAAAGCGCACCACATGTGATGGCTGCTAAAAAGGCCCTCTTGAAGGGCAGGAAAGTAGGTCCCGGTACCATCATCAGATACGTGGTGGTAAAGGGGAGAGACACCATCAGTCAAAGGGCGGTTCCCCTGGAAGACGCCGACGTCTCCCAATACGATCCTTCATACTACATTGATAATCAGGTTTTACCAGCTGTTACCCGAATTATAGAGGCTGTAGGTTATCCTAAGGAAGATATTATTCATAAAGAAAAACAGAGCAGTCTGGATGCATTTTTTTAGGTGAAATGCATCGTGTAAAATTTCTTTTTATAAACAATTTTTTTTTAATGGAATTTTCTAATAGAATTTTTTTTTGATCAATTTTATAAAAGGTTTAATAGTATTTCTGCTAAAGGGTATATACATGAGCAAAGCTGTCTTCTTTGATATTGATGATACTTTATACGACACATCTGGTTTTGCCAAGTTAGCTAGAAAGGCAGCCATTGGCGTGATGATAGATGCGGGGTTACCCTTGTCCTCAGATGAGGCCTACAAATTACTCCGGGAGATAATAAAGGAGAAAGGCTCCAACTATGATAAGCATTTCAACGTTTTGACCAAACAGGTATTTGGTGAGGAAAAACCTCTATTAATTGCCCTGGGAATGATAACCTACCATAACGTTAAATTCGCTCTTTTAAGACTGTTTCCAGAAACCATACCCACTCTGATCTACTTGAAAAGTCAGGGCTACCATTTAGGGGTTATATCCAATGGAATCACCATTAAACAATGGGAGAAGCTTATAAGACTTGGTCTGTACCATTTTTTCGATGAAGTAATAACTTCTGAAGAGGTAGGTGCGGAGAAACCAGATAAGAAAATATTCCAGCAGGCCCTGGACAGGATGGGATGTAATGCCGAAAATTCCATCATGATCGGTAATAAATTCAGCGAAGATATCCTGGGGGCTATTGATATTGGAATGGATGCTATCCTGGTTAATTCTGAGTTAAGTCGAGAGGAAAAGTTATTCTTGAAGGAGAGGAATATTGAACTGGAAGTTCTACCCAACCTTCAGGACATTAAGAAGATACTTTAACCCCATTTTTGTAAACCCTGATTTTTTTAAAAAAAGCACCCATAAATTTTACATAAACCACCGGTCATCAATTTCTCAGTGATCTTTACTGGTTTCTAGTTTTTATATGAAGAGGGATAATATATTACAACATATTTAATTTGAAAGAGATTAAACATTGTAGGGGATGTATTATTATGGATTATTATCACGGTCCTAAGATGGAAAAACTATTTAAATATCTTGAACAACCCAGAACCCTGGAAGAACTTAAATTATCTGAATCTTTTATAAAAGATTTGATTTTAAAAATTGTCTCTAGTTTTGGTACCGTTAAAACCAGCGTGATCAACGAGATTACCGGGATACACTGGGATATAATGGAAAAAGTATTAAATGACCTGGAAAAAGGAGGTTTTTGTGCCCCTACCAGTGGAGGGTTCCTATTTTCCAGTATACAATTCACCATAACCCAGAAAGGCCGTGAAAAAGCCCGTGGTGTTACTGAAGAAAATCCCTACATCGGAATCGCCCCGGTGGCCTATGAAGATTACTATACTGTAATGGAATTACAGATGAAAGACCGTTATCCCATAAAAATCCCCAGTAATGTGGTAGAATACGCATTTAAGGATATAGTGGGAGTTAATTACGCTAAAGAGTGTATGATGGAGTCATGTACCATTGGTAAGGGCATATTTGTCTACGGTTCCCCAGGAACTGGTAAAACATTTATTATAAGTAAAATGCCAGAACTACTACCCCCACTCGTAATTCCCAAATTTATAGAGTTCAGTGGTAGGGTGATACAGCTTTACGATCAGGATTTCCATAGAAAATGTGAAGAACAACCCCAGGATCCACGTTGGGTGAAAATATACGCCCCATTTGTTATAACTGGTGCTGAATTGAGCTTGAATAAATTAGAAACCAATTATGATGCCAATAAAGGTGTGTATGAAACCTCACCCATAATAAAGGCAAACGGTGGGATACTGCTTATAGATGATTTAGGAAGACAGAGGGATGACCATGAGATGATCTTAAACCGTCTCATCGTTCCCATGGAAAATAAAAAAGACGCCATCTATGTGAGAGGGATACCGGTCATTGTACATACTCATTTCATTCCAGTGTTCTCCACCAACTTGGATATAAGTATCATGGACGAAGCCCACCTTAGAAGAGCTCCTCTACACATTTTTCTAATGAATCCCAACCTGGACGATGTTGTAGAGGTCTTCAGACGAAACATGGAGCTCCTTGATGAAGATTACGATGAAGGGGTGCTGGAACGGTTCAGAAAAGTTTATAAAACTCGTAAAAAAGGAGGGGAAGGTCTGGAACCCAGCTTCGCCCATGCAAGGGATGTGGCTCAAATTGCCCAGTCAGTCCGTATAATTCAAAATAAAGATTTAATCGACATCCCCATCCTTGAAGAAGCCTTAAATAAGCATGTTTTAATTGTTTTGCAGAGAATGAACATCGACATTGCCCAAATACCCAACAAAATACGCACCTTCCGGGTGAAAACAGGTGCTGTTGAGGAGGCTTACCAGGCCCTGGAAGATTATTCACCTATAAAAATATCTTCTGAGTCAAATTCAGTGGTAGTAGACTTAGAAGAAAGCAAAACCCCGGCTGAACTCTTAAAATATCTTAAAGAACAGGATATTCCAGTAGATAATGTAGAAGTAATAGCTGAATCTGAAAAGGAGTTACGTAGAACCATACTGGAGCATTATGAATAAACTTTATATGTAGCTAAATTTTAATCATATCATTTAAGAAAAGATTTTTTTATGTGTCTAAATTTTTTTATTTGAAGAATTCAGCATATTTTAATTAAAATTCTTTTATATGCGTAGAAATTTATTTAAACAATAATGTCTATTTAAACAAAAAATTATTAAGTGAACGTTGATTTAATTGAAAAAACACTTACACCTTATTATTGTATTTTTAATAATCGTATCTGCAGCAGCATACCTTGGCTTCAACTTTGGACTGACCAAACACTATGATAATGGGGAAATTTCCTTTGATTATCCCCAGGGTTGGGACGAAAAACCAGGCTCTAACCCATCGCAGGTGGTATCATTCCAACCATCACCTAATTTGAACATAACCATCAACAAACAGGTCATCCCTCCCGGGTATCAGTCCCCGGAAGATTACATCCTTAACTCCACCACAGCATACGATTCCGGATTCAGGTTGATTTCCTCTAACAAGAAAACCATTAACATGGATGTAACCTACGAAAATACCTATAACATCGAAAGAGATGGAAATATCTACCTGCAAAAGGAGGTGTGGATACCCAAAAATGGTAATCTATACACCGTCATCTACACCCAAAAGATGATATCCAGTGACCCCCTGTATGATCTTGGTTCCACCTCTAATATGGAAATCTTAACTACCCAGTATGGCTTTGAAGTTATCAAAAATAACTTTAAAGTAAATTCGGTATTAATACCCGCGAAAACTCCCTTTTGGGGCAGTGTATCAATCCCAACACTCGATGTAAACTGGGGGATTCGTTCAGATACTGTTAATGGATATAATTCTGTTTTTTATTACGGTGAAAGTTCCTATCCCGATCGAAACAGTACCATGGGTTTGTTAGGTCATCGTACTATTTTTTCAGCCCCATTTAAAAATATCGACCAGCTCAAGCCAGAAGATGAAGTGGTGATAAATGACTATCTTACCCAGAGGAAATATATTTATCAGGTGGTGTCCAATGGAGATATTAAATGGGACTATAAAACCGACCCCATAAAATTCCCACCAGAAGACAACAACCTTACCCTGGTAACCTGTTATCCTCCAGGCACAACACAAGCAGCCTGGATGGTACACTGTAAATTGATTAGAATAAAACCGTTAAATTAATAAATTTTACCAAAAAAGCAAGTTTAGGTGATTAAAATAGCATACAGTCCACTGGTAGAAAGTTCACTGATATTCTCCCATATAATCCCCCCTATACTGGCATTTACAGGGATAATAGTTATAACTACAGGAATAATGGATTCCAATAACCGCCGAACTCTAATTGGCGTTTTAATATTTTTAATAGCAGGATTATCTCCCTTCGTAATTTTACAGTTACTGCTGGGATAATAAATAATTTATTTTAAGGAAAACTGGGATAAAAAGGAGTTTATTCTAGGAATTCCTTAAAAACTAGAAATCCTTAAAAATCTTTATTTTCTTTTTATTTTAAATAAAGCTCCCTTCTGTCCTATCTTAAGTGATGAGATGTGGGCTGCGAACCTTCCACATTCTGCAGGATCGGGAGTTTCCAGTTTTTTTACTGCATAGGTGGCCATGAAGGTGTCGCCCAGCCCAGTGGGGTCAACTATCTCTTCTGGTGGGAAGGAGGGTATATTGTGGATATTTTTATTTTCGGCTGTTATGTGGGAATATATAACGGCACCACGGTCGCCCCTGGTTATGATCACCTCTTCCGGTCCAAAATTGGATAATACCTGGGCGATTTCTGCACAGTTATCATTGGAATTTCCCAGTATCACCCGGGCCTCCATTTCGTCTAAAAATAGGAAATCAACCAGTTTAAGGAATCTTTCATAGTCTCTCCAGGGTTTTAAAACCACATTACCATTTTCAACATGCCTTAAATATCCCTGGGCACCCAGGTAGATGGGTATGTCCTGTTTACTTAGATATTGCACCGTTTCCTGGGGAATGTCATAGGGAGATAATGGGGATAAGAGTAGGACATCGTAGGCTTTGAGGTTTAAATCTTTAAAATTAATGGGTTTTATTGGATTTACCGGGATTTGTGTTTTCTGTATTCTGTGATTGGGGTTATCATCCGGGTAGATATTCTCAAATTCCATGGTTTTCTCAGTATATATGGGAATTATCTGTGCGGCTCCTGGGAATTGTTTCATCAAGCCTTTGTCCATCTTTGACATAGTGGTAATGACGGTGTTATCCATTCCCAATCCTGATAGTACTGCTGATTGGTAGTAAACACCACCTCCAACGGTGTTACAAACGTTGTCCCTCTTTACAATTCGGTCTTTGGTTAAAGGGCCGATGATCATGAACTTTGGCATGGTTAAATCTATAAACAGGATATCAGATAAGTTTAGGGATTTATGGGTTTTGGACCTGCCCATTTTTTCTACTGTAGACCAACTTTACCGGAATGCAAAGCAGTGCCCATTAAGAATTTATTCACCCCTCGATCATTCAGGTTCTTTACCTCTTCTGGTGTGATTCCCCCGCCGAGTATCAAAGTATCTTCCATTCCCCTGAAATTATTCAGGAGATCCAAGTTAAATCCACTTAAAGTTCCCACTCCAGAGATATCAAGTAAAATAATTTCTTCCAGTTTCAGTTTTTCCAGTTTAGATCTAACTCCACCGAATGTGAGAGATGGATCTCTGCTTAATATCTGTCCATCTTTTACATCAATACTAACCATCATCCTCTGCTTGGGGAATTTATGGAATATTTCCCCTAGATCTGCCCAGCTTGTAAGGGTTTCCGTGGCGATTATGATTTTATCTGCAAAATCCAGGGCAAAGGCAAAGCTCTCAATATCTTTAACCCCCCAGTCCAGCATAACCGGCAGCACATGGTTAATTTTCCGGACGATTTCCAGGTTAGAACTTCTCCCCTCAATGGCATCCAGGTCAGCCACGTAGATACGTTTAAATCCCTCTCTTTTAAGGGATATGGCTATGTCAACTGGATCTGGAGTCCCAGAATAAACAGTGCGGAGTGGCTTATAGGTGTCTCTCTGACCTGATTTACCGGATACTGCAATTCCAGACATTAAATCCAGGACAGGTATTAACTCGGTCAAAAGACGAACCCCACTTTCGTTTTTAAAATAAAAAAAATTAATTAATTAAGAAAAAAAATTGTTCACCTAAAATTTTCATCAATAAAAACGTCTAATTCTTTTAAAGCTGCATCCACTGCACTTTCTGCTATTTCATTTTCATCAGCAGCAGATAACTCATCCAAATCAATATCTACCGTTATATCCACGTTCAATACATCTTCGTATGTGATATCAGCGTTTATATCCAGGTCCAGGATCTCTTTTTTGGAAACCCTGGAAAGTATATAGTTTTCTGCAGCTTCCACAGCTACCTCTGAGACTTTATCCAGTTCCTCGTCGGTTAGCCTTCTCAAGTGTCTAACCCCGGCTGTCCTGGCCCCTGCATGGCTTCCTGTAATGAGGTCTGCATTTCCTGCAGCTTCTTCATTATCCTTTCTTCCTGTCGGCCCACAGTTTTCTCTCGTAACTTCAATGTCTCCAGTTTATCTTCGAGTTCTGTGACCATCTCATCCTTTTTAACTTTTATAAGAAGATTACCCGCTGTTTTGTAGACATCTGAATCTTCTTCCACTTTTTTCAGTTCTTCTAAAGCCTTATCAGTTTCTCTGATCTGCATCTCCACGCTCTGCTTCTGCATGGTTATGGCCTGGGCCTGTTGTTGCATCTGCTGGAACTGGGCTATCTGATGCTGTACATTTTTAGGAACTTCCATTTCATTCACCTCTAAATTAAGATTTAACACGTTTTAATTAAAGTTTTAATCTTTATTACATCGATTTATTCACATTCAATACATCCAGGGAAAGCATTATCCACCTTAGATAGGAGTTCACCGACGCCCTTAAAGATGTAGCGTCTGAAGCAGTGATGTTTATATCCAGTACCTTACCGGTTAAGTTCAACTCCACCCGGGATCTTTTGGATGGGGAAGAATCTACCTCAGGCTCCAGTGCCTTCAAGACTATTTCTGCCTGTTTTACATCCTGGAATTCTAGCTGAAACTCCATGTCCACCCCTTGAAGTGTCATTTAATCACCAGTTCTACATCTATGTATGTATATTCGGGGCCCGGTTATCTGTCCCTCCTGGTCATGGAACTCCATCAATGCTTTACTTTCTTCACCCTTAACCAGTACTAAATTGGAATTTGAATACTCTCTCATTTCATCCTTAAGGGTGTCCTTCCGAATCAGATCGACTGGATCTTCCGGGACTTCTAAGACGTAGATAATCGTCTCTTTAAGAGTTGAGCTATTCTCTCTGGGAGCTGATCCAATCCCTCTGAGATCTGACTCGTCCAGTTGCCATCTGAGCCGTAACTCTTTTTTCTTAACTCTACCGCTACCCATGGGATTGGAGACAGTAATATCCATGATGAGGATTGAATCGCCTTCCAGATTGAAGAACTCTATCCTGCTGGGATTCCCCTTCATCTCAGATATAACCGCTACCTTAGTATGGTCCGATGCCCTTAATTTAAGGAGCACATCTCGCATACTCATCTTGCCCCGGTTTATGTATTTAGAGTTAAAAACTCTTTCCAGGCTTCCGGCAAAGGACCGGGTTCGGGGAGATGGTTTTCTGGATGTGGTTATTAACATTGGACTATATCCGGATTTAAGGGTAAAATATTGATTGCTGGTTTATCTGGTAGATTACTAGTTCTTATCTAATTGCCTGGTCTATCTGGATTTTAACACCCTTCTTACCGGAGGTACTTCCTTAAAGAGGATTCTGTACCGGCAGCTGGGACATTTTGATTCAGTGTATCCCTTTATATCTACCAGGACACCGCATTTAGCACATTTATACAAATTATGTTCCTCCTACAATCCTCTTGATGTTCCTGGCTGCGGTTTTACCCATTGGTGTTCGTGGAACGTATGCTCCACCAGTAAATACTGTGTTACATTTACGGCACTTCCATATGCCAGTGGAAACTCTCTTTACACCAGGCCTGTCGCATTGAGGGCAGGTATGGTATTTTTTCATGTTTTCTTCGATCTTCTTTACGGTTCTCTTTGCTTTTCTACCGTATCGGGCACCAAATCTTCCGGTTACCCCTACTTTCTTTGTTCTTGCCATATTATCACCTTGAGTATTTAATCTTGTAAATTTTCAACCTTGTAAATTGGTTAGTTTTTCAGTTACTTATTGATTGTTCTGTGGCAGATGTTCCATGAGTTTCTTGGTTATCTCCCCGGTCCTTTCCACGGCTTTTAAGATCTCATCCTTGTTTAAGGGATGTATACCGCCTTTCTGCATGGCGCAGATACTACCGTCTGCTCTCATGCCTATAGAGATGCGGGTGTCCATGACCTGTTCCTCTTCTAAGGAAGGGTCAACTATTAATTCGCCGCCTATCTTGGCGAAGGTGCACATCAGCGCCTTTTCTTTTATGGGAAGGGGTACCTTCTTTTCTGGGTCAATAACCACTTCATCATCTACCACTTTGGCCTCTGGGATTTTGGTGTCCATGAGGGCCGCCATACTTCCCAGTACTGCTGCATCCATGAGGTTTCCATCGTAGTCTATTATATGAAGGTCCAGGAAGATCATCCACACCTTTTTACCCTCTATGATACAGAGTTTTTCCAGGTCAATCACTCCCGCTTCTCTCATGCAGCGGTCAGTTACCCTTGCCAGTTCAACAGAACGTTCATCTGGGGGTCCTGGCTCGAAATCTGGAGAGGCCATGGGTATTAATTCGGAGTTAGTCATCAGAACACCCACGTTGGGTGTGTCAGAGAATGGTTCGCCGATCTGGGGTTTGGCACCCACCATTATCTGGGTTTTACCGATTTTAATCCTGGCAGATCCTTCAGCTTTACTTATCACTCCTGTTTCCAGGTAGATATCCCGGTAATCATCAAATGATCGGTCGTCGGGCCTTTCTCCATTCTTTACCAGGTTGTTTAAGCTTTCTCTTATTATTTCAGGAATAATTGTAACTCCCATTTTAATCACCGTACCTCCTTATTATAGCTTCTTTCTGTGCTTCAGATAATTTCATGCACCCGTCTATGGCCAGATTCAGGGCTTTTTCGAATTCTTCAGGTGTTAGATTTCCATCACTCTGCAGCAGGGTTATTTCTCCTGTACGGGGTATGATGGCCACTGGTACATCTGCTTCACCATTTTTATCTTCAACTTCTGAAAGATCCACTACGACTTCACCCTCGGATTTTCCAGCGGCACAGGCTACTACCAAGTCATGCATGGGGACTCCGGCATCGGCTAATGCCACGGATGCCGCAGTTATACCGGCACATCTGGTTCCCCCCTCGGCTTCTAGAACTTCTATGAATACGTCGATGGTTGACCTGGGGAATTTTTCCAGGAATACTGCGGGCATCAGTGCTTCTGAGGTTATCTTGGATATCTCCACTGATCTGCGGTCTGGTCCTGGTCTTTTTCGGTCATCTACAGAGAAGGGGGCCATGTTGTACCTGCATCTGAGCACCGCTCTATCTGGCTGCATCAGTCTTCTTATATGCAATTCCCGGGGGCCGTACACTGCCACGATAACTTTATTACCTCCCAGTTCAAGATAGGCTGATCCATCTGCCCTCTGTAAAACTCCTGCCTCGATTTTAAATGGTCTTAATTCATCAGAAGCCCGTCCATCGGCTCTTTTACTGGATGTAGAATTTTTACCTAAAATTTCATTGGATATAATTGTAATCACCTTACTTTAATTTTGTTTAATTCCAAGTTCTATTAAATTAAATCTTATCCGTTTTCTTCCTCTTCATCGGCTGCTTCTTCAGTTGCTTCTGGTTTTTCCTCTTTTTCGGGTATTTCTTTACCCAGAAGTTCGAAAAGCATGTTCCTTACCCGGTCGGTTAATCCTGAGGTATGGGCCTGTTCTTCGATCATGTTTATGACTTTCTCAGCCACCCTCTCCATGGAGGGGTCGCCTTTTACCCATACTACTCCGTTTTGTCCTACTACCACTTCACATTTGGTCTCATCCTTGATCATGTTGATCATGGATCCCTTTTTACCGATCAGTCGGGGTACTTTGGTGGGGGTTATGTAGATGAGTATTCCGTCCCTGAATTTTCCCAGGCCCCGTCCCTTAAGGCCTAATTTTACCTTTTTTACTTCGTCAACATCAACTACCCGTAAAAATAAGACATCTCCCACGTTAAATGCTTTGTTTAAATCTCTTTTTTCTTTTCCAAAAACATCTGATGCGGGTAAAATTCCAGAATAAGGTGAGTTTATATCCAGATTCCACATGGAAAATCTGATGTCTGTTATTTCTCCAATTACCACGTCTCCCCTTTTAGGGATGTATTTACTTTGCAGGGGTATGACGCTGATTTTTTTATCTCTTACGGCCACCAGACCCACCAGTGAGGAACATATCTTATCATCCTCCTTGAAAGTTCCTCTTCCTGACTGGTACTCCTTGTCTGCCAGCACATCTCCTGGTATTACCATCTGTTTATCTTCTATAAATATCACTGAAAAATCCTCCTATTTTAAGAAAAAATAAGAATAAGTCTCCTAGAGTACTCTGTTTGGTATCGTTATTAATAACATTGGTTATGTATTATAATATTGATATTGATTTATGGGTAATTTTTATAATAGTTTGGTCTCCACCTGTCCGTGGGTTAACTCGTTCAACCTTTGATAGAAGTTGTCCTGCATACCACCGGGTATTTCCACCACAGCTATCCATGAACCATCACGCTGCCATTCCTCGTTTTTGGTGGTCCCGAATTCGGGGATGATGCTGTACACTTTCCCCTGGACGTCCCCCGGTATCTTTATGGCTACCTGGACCTTTTCAAATTTGATGGGTATCTTGGTACGGATGGCTTTTAAGGTCTCTGTAACCTGCTCATCAACGCTCTTAAATGGGTCTACGTGTATTTTAGCTTCTTCCATGGCTATTTCTATTCTTCTTGCTGGGTGGGGAAGTTTTGTCTGAGGATTTATTGCTTCCCTGGTTATGGTGGCTACGATCATCTTCCTCTTTTCTTCCTGCATCTCTTTACGTTGCTGGGCAGTTAACTGTATCTGTCCTTTTTTTATTATAAAGGCAGCGACTTCGGCTGGGTCGGTGGTCTCAAAAGCCTTTAACATGGCCTCTTCGGATGCTTTATCTCCTTTCTTAGCATCCTTGAATATCTCTTCCACGGCCAGTATGTCTTCCAGTTCTATCTCTTTACCCCTCTTGAAATCAGCAGCCAGGTTTGGGTCTACCAGAATTTCAAAGTGTTCGCCGTAATATTCCAGTCGGGCAATTACTGCGTCTTCAAGAGTTACCATTATCTTATTCCTCTTCTTCTCCTTCTGTTTCTTTAGGTTTTCTTAAAAGTAATTCTTCAACGTGTTCGGCTATCTCGTCGTCGGTTAGTTTTCTGAATTTCTTGGTGGCACTTTCCACTACCGCTATCTCCACGCTTTCCACTGTGGTTTTTCCTTCAGTTGCTTCATATACGGCGTCGAGTGCCAGTTCTATGGCTTCTTCCAGGTTCATGTCTTCTCTGTATTTTTTCTCAAATTCATCCATGGCATTGGTCCTTCCAGAACCTATAGCAGTGGCTTTGTACTCTATCAGCGCCCCGCTGGGGTCGGTTTCAAATAATCGGCAGCCAGTATCGTTTACTCCGCCTATTATCAGGGCTGAACCGAATGGTCTTACTCCACCGTGCTGGGTGTACATCTGTTTCAGGTCACATATCTTCTTGGCCAGTGCTTCTACACGTATGGGCTCGTTATAGGTTATTCTGTTGATCTGGGATTCCATTCTGGCCTTCTCGATCAAGTTTCTGGCATCTGCCACCAGACCTGACGTTGCTGCGCCTATATGCTCATCGATCTTGAATATCTTTTCAATTGATTTGGGCTCTACCAGTTTGCTGGTTGGTCTTTTATCTACCACCAGCACTACTCCTTCCGTTGATTTAACGCCCAATGAAGTTGTACCTCGCTTTACGGCTTCTCTTGCATATTCAACTTGGAAAAGCCTTCCATCGGGGCTAAATATGGATATACCCTTATCATATCCTGCTGCTGGAAACGGTTGCATATAATATACCTCTCATTTTTTTAATTACGAAATGAACGTACTCTTTAAACCCTTTCTTTATGATTTAGTTAATTATCAGATATCTTGGTATCAAGAAAATAACAATAATATCTTATAATAATTTTACTATAAAAAAGATTCGAATTAAAAATTAATCAATAATTAAAATAAACTTTGTGAACCCTCTTTAATAAATTTACGTCTCGCTGATTTAATTGTCCCAGAAACACCTAATGTATGGAATACTACTCTTTTACCTTTAAAACGATTTATAACTGGGAAAACCGATCTTACCCTGTCGACCTTCCCCCTCCTGCAGCGCAGAATTCCCTTAGTAATGTTCTGCCCGGATGAATTACATTTCCATACCTTAACCACCCACAGATCAAAGCCACTGACACCACAGGAGCCGTATAAACCTCCCGCAGCCCCCCATATTAAAGATATTACCTCATCACGTGTGAGGGGATTTTGCGACCGGACTTCAAATGCCAGGTATCTTTTCTTGTTCCTGAGATGCGGGGGTAATATTTTAAGCTTCATTTAAACCACAGTAAAATCGGCAATCTTACTTTATGATATTCCTACTCCTATAATGTCAATAATCCTACTCGATAATCTTAACTCCGTCTACAACGACTTTATCTCTAGTTTCACTCCTTTCAATTATTTTCTGTGGAGTTTCAGAAAGTGCAGCTTCTGCTTCTTCCCGATCCAACCCAAAACATCCCGATAAGGCAATTAGATCCTGGGGTGTGTGCAGGTCATAGATGGACTCTGCATCGCTGGTGATGATGAGGGGGAAGCCATATTTCCTTTCCAATTTAATTATCTCCCTAAAATGGGATAATACCTTGTAATGTAGATAAGAATTAGTTTTAGTCAGATATTTAATGTTTAATTCAACTGCCACTTCGTTAAGGGCGGCTTTTTTGGCCATAACATGGTTGATGCCACAGTCCCTCCGTTTGAGGTAGGGTGCTGACAGTATATCTACCTGGGGATCTTCACAGGCCGCTCTGTTTATCTTCTGGTCACCACCACGCACCATGATAACATCGGCATTCTTCCTGGACTTTTTAACCTTTTGCCTCATGCTTTCTGGGTTTTTCGCGGAAATGAAGATCCCTTTATAAGTTTTGATGGGATTTTCTTTCTTGGTGGAATTTTCCTGGTTTGTTGTTTCTCCACTTGCAACTTCAACTTTATTCCCATTTCCACTAGAATTATTCCCATTTCCATTCGAAAACAGTGCTAAACCAGCATACCCTAATCTATCAGCTTCTTTAACCAGTTCAGGGTCATCTTTTACATGGAAATCAAAAAATAAAATCATCTTCACCCCCAAATCTGCCTGGCAAGTTTCATGGCAACTTCTTTTCGGGCAGGGTATGCTGCGATTTTGATCTTAACATGGATGGAGTCACCATGTTCCACTATCTCTAGTTCATCAAGATAGGCCCTTTGTTTATCAAAACGGAGAAATAAGTTGCCTTTATCATCCATCTTCCTGTCTAGATCCTTCCGGATTTTATCTGCAGTAGATGTATCTTGGAGTGTACCGATAAAATCTCTGATCTCCTTCTTTTTTTCGATTTTATCGTGCAAAATTAGTACTGGATTTTTCCAGTAGCCTTCAGTGTATTCCATTTGGGGTGAGGAGTTGGGAAAAAGAGTTTTAACTGCTTTCTTCACTTTTTCCTCGTTTTCTGTTCCATAAACAAAGGTTCGATAAGAGACGTTATGGATCATTATTTACCGGACCTTCTCAGCTCCCTTACCCTTATTTCGAAGGCCTCTGGTCTTTTGACCTTCACTGGTAAGGCCTCTGAAAACCCGGTTGGTATGCTGTTTTTCTCCAATCCAGTTGATGTTACTATCATTTTTAATGGATGGGTGGTTTGGGTCTACCAGAATAACTTCATAGAACTTGAATTTCCCATCTTCCCATACCCAGTAGGAATTTAAAACCTCTAAGTTGGGGTATTTCCGGGCCACCCTTTCCTCGGCTATCCTTTTTATGGATTTTTGAGGGGTGATCTTGGTTACACCCATTCTTTTAGGTCTTCTACCGGCTTTGAATCGGGTTTTTCTCCTTCCACCCCTGCGGACACGGGTCCTTACCAGTACGTATCCTTTTTTGGCCTTGTAACCTAAGGATCGTGCCCTGTCGAGTCTGGTTGGTCGGTCAATTCTCGTAATTACGTTTTCTTTTCTCCACTCTGGAGCTCTCTTCTGCATTAACTCCTTGATATAGGAGTCGTCAGTATTTTTCCAAGCTTGTCTAATATATTTATACAATTAAAACACCTCTTTTTGTTCAGCCTTCGCCACATCCATGGGACAGTGTCCCTAAAAAAAGTAGGTTATACTTTAAATTTACAGTAACCAAGTCTTGGTCATAACACCTTAAAAAGGTTTTGGGCCCTGACAGGAATTACATGAGTTTGAACCGGGGGATATCATAAGTAGATGTAACTGATTTCATAATAGGGGTAACTGATTTTATTTAATTCAGGAGGTAACTTCCCCTTTATAAGTATCCTGGAGTCTTTTTATATAGAAACGCGCCCATACATAGGCAACTATACCCTCCGCAATATCTCCCGCCACAATACCCCACCAAACTCCCCTTTCGCCCATATTAAGGAGTATGGCCAGAATATAAGCGAAGATAATCATCGGTATCATGTTTCTAAGTATGGCCAGGGTCAATGAAGACATTTCCTTACCTGTTCCCTGGAAAATGGAACTAGACATAACCACCGGAGGCATGAAGATATAGAAGAAACATATCACCTGAAGGAAAGCAGCAATGGTCGGTGCCAAATAAGCGCTCTGTGGGATGTAAACAAATAACAGGCGCTAATATGAAGGTTAAAATAGCCAAAATTAAAGCTGTAAGAGATCCTATTTTTACAGAGTAGTTTAGCCCCTTAGATTTTTTGGTTTGAAAGAGTCGTTTTTGTCCTGTTTTTTGGTGTGTTTGAAGGGGTTTTTGTTTGTGTTTTTTTTGTAAAAAATATATTTTATTTTTTTTGATAAATAATTATATATAGGCTTCTAAACCGTTAAATTTAATTACTATTACTTACATATATTTTTTTGGAGATATACATGAAGCATAGGTTAAATTACAGTAAAGAAGACCCGAACTACGTTTTGTTGGATGAAATATTTAAAATTATTGGTTCTAGAAAATCAAGGATTGTAATTGTTTCTAAAGGTGTTAAAAACATAGAAAATGATGATTTTATCAACTAAAATCATATTTACACTATATTCTTTGATATTACTGTTGAATTTGTAGTAGATGAGCTTAAAAGAGATAAAAAACACTGCGTAAATTCTTCAAAATAACGGACGAATGTTACAGGTGCGGTTCAGGTTTCGGAATTTTTATCAAGATTCCAGCCAGATACGTACATTAAAATTGTTAACAGGGTATTGATGACTGTTAAACCACTTAAAAATAACGTGGGAAACGAACTTTTATTGTTGATGCCACTCCTACTCGGTGCATTGCATGCATTCGAACCTGGTCATGGAAAATCCGTAATGGCGGTCTTCATGGGTACCGACGGCACTGTGAAAGATGCTACATTACTGGGACTTTTACCGTGGTCTTCTCCCATGTAATCGTTGTTATCCTGCTTGGAGTTGCCTCTATTCCTCTTAGAGGCGTTAAACGTGGATACAACCCACGATGTCATGAGCATGATAGGGGGAATCATACTAATAGTGGTTGGTATTTGGATAATCAGGAAATTCTATCATCCCTATCAACATCACAAACACCACATAGACACAACGAAAGGTGTAGTTGCAATCGGATTGTCCACAGGTTTAATACCCTGTCCTGTAGCCCTGGTCGTTCTCCTCTTCAGTATCGGGAACAACCAGATCTACAGTGGCCTCACCTACGTTCTGGTTTTCAGTACTGGTCTGACCATAGCCATAACTCTTCTTTTCAGTGCTTTTTGTTAAGGGAATAAGATTCATCCAGGGTTATCTAACAAGCGAAACCGTGAATAAAATTCCCACTGGTAAGTGGGCCCATCATCATTATTATAGGATTGATTACATTATATACATCCCATAATTGAATATATAACCAACCTACATCTATAAGATATCAGCATCCAAAATATTGTCCATAAATTAAATCCATAAAATCAGATTTTAAAAAAGAAATCCAATTTAAAATTATCCATCAAAGGTGAATCAATGAATGTAATAGAAACTAAAGATATCACTTACAGTTATCCAGACGGTACTCTCGCCCTGAAAGATGTGGAATTTAACGCAGCTAAGGGTAAAATAATCGCCCTTCTAGGACCTAACGGGGCGGGTAAATCCACACTATTTCTACATTTCAATGGAATTTTAAAACCCAATAAGGGAACAGTCCGGGTAAACGGAGAGCCACTCAAATATGATAAAGAAGGGTTGATGAAGGTCCGCCAGAAGGTGGGCATAGTATTCCAGAACCCTGATGATCAGCTGTTTGCACCCACCGTAATGGAGGACGTGGCCTTCGGACCCATGAACATTGGTTTACCTGATGAAGAGGTTGAAGAGAGGGTTAAAGAGTCCCTGGAAAGAGTAGGTATGGAGGGAATGGAGAACAAAGCACCCCACCACCTGAGCGGGGGTCAAAAAAAGCGAGTGGCCATCGCCGGTATCCTGGCCATGCGTCCGGAGATAATGGTCTTGGACGAACCTACATCTGGTCTGGATCCTAAGGGCGCATCGCAGATCATGCATCTACTCCATGATCTGAACCAGGAAGGTATGACCATCATCATCTCCACCCATGATGTCGACCTAGTACCCTTATATGCCTATAACGTGTACATCATTAGTGAAGGGAAAATCATCAAAGAAGGAAGTCCCCTGGAGGTCTTCGAGGATGTGGAAACCATACGTGGAGCTAACCTAAGACTACCCCGTATAGCCCACCTCATGGAGATACTGGGAAAGGAGGATAAACTACCCTTCGATAAACCCTATCCCCTAACCATCGGTGAAGCGAGGAGAAGGATCCTCAAAGAATTCGATGATAAAGGGTAAAATGAACTCTCACTTTATTGAAAAACTACTCCATAACCCTTATAGCCCTGGTGGGACAGGAATTGGTGCAGAAGCTGCAGCCAATGCACTTGAGGTCATCTACTTCTATTGTCCAGTCTTCGGCTGGTTTAATTGCTTCCACTGGGCATAAGGAAATACACGCACCACAATCTATACATTTTTCTTCGTCTTTTTTAACCACTTTATTTATGGGGTTGAGGTGGATTCCCTCTTTCCCCATGAAATCAATGGCCTGTTTCTGCTGGGTTCCGCTGATTTCAATGAGCATCTTACCCCCTTTGGGGGTGATGTCTGCCCGTAGGATGTTAAAAGTGATATCGTAGTTTTTTACCAGATTGGATATGATCGGTTTACTTACTATATTTGGAGAAAATGTGAGCCATGCTTTCATCTTTAATCACCACCTATCAGTCTGGAAATATCCTCTGCTGTGACCATTCCCTTCACCCGGTTGTCACTATCTATTACGGGTAGGCCTGAGATCTTATTTTTATCTATTCTTCGGGCTATAACATCCACTGGTTCTTCCTCCCGGGCTATTATCACCTTTTTGGTCATAACATCCGTCAGTTTATTTTTACCATGGGCCACGGCGTTGGCTACGTCCCAGGAAGTCACGATGCCCAGGAGTTTATTTCCCTCATCTACAACTGGTAAATGGTTTATGCTGTTTTGCACCATTTTCCTAGCCACTTCACTGATGGCATCCGTTGGATGGGCTAGTATCAGGGCTTCACCCTTTAAATCCTTGACCAGTATACGTGGTTTCTGGATCTCCAGTGGCTTAACAGTTCTACCCTTACTGGGCAGTTTCTCCACTGGGACAGTTAAAAGGAATTCTCCCTTATCTATCCATTCTTTGAGCTTCAGGGCTATCTCTAATGCCTTTTTCTGGCTGGATAATGGTGAGGTGGGTACTTCCACCCCGTTTAATTCAATCACACCACTTTTGAGTTCGTGGTAGTTTGCTTCCCTTACTATGGGTTTGCTTCTTCGGGGCACGCCATAGTCTACTATGCGGCAGGTGATCTCCTCATCACTGATGGCAGTTCTCTGGGCTAACTCTTCATTGAGTATGGGTATGGGTATTCCTGCTCCTACGTAGAGTGTAGATCCGTACTTGGGCATGGTCGCTCCCCGTACATAGTCGGAGTGCATCTCCTTCATGTTTCCCCTAAGCATCAGTGTCCCGGCAGTTGAAACCGGCACCCCATTTTTCCTTTCCACTTCAGTGGCGAACTGGGTTCCTTCCCCTATGATGTAGCCCTGGGCTCCGCAGAGGAATATTCTACTCCCGGTGCCTATGGTCTGGAAGTAGGGGTCGTTTAGTAGTGGGCTGAGTTCCCCGGCGCTGGAGTAGCTTACATTGCCCATATTCGGTAGTAAGGTGCCCATGTAAGTGTACAGTGTTTCATCGGTGGAGTTGGTTGCCGAGGAATAGTTCTGGTAGCAGTTACGTGGATTGACCATGACTGCTTCGTTTATACTTTCCAGTGTTATCTGGGTTTTTATCTCGGTTAAAGGGTAGCAATCAGTACCGTATGCTTCTGCAATGAGTTCAATCTCATTGCCCCGAATAAGGTCCTCTATTACATGGGATCCACCGTATTCTAAACCAATATCTGGGTTACGGTTGGGCTGGGTCGCCCCCAGGTAAGCATCTACAGCGGCCAGTCCTGAGTAGGCTTCCACTCCATTTAAGTATGTGCGGGACATTTTTATGGGGGGATCGCTGTGGCCGAAGTTGAGGAAGGCTCCTGAGGAGCACATAGCGCCGAATGTTCCGGTTGTTACTACGTCAATTTCTTCTGCGGCCTGTTTTGCACCGTTTTCTCTTACTATGGCTGTCATCTCGGCGGCGGTCACCACCACTGCATCTCCATCCTTGATCCTTTGGTTTATTTCACGAATAGTTTTCATAATATCCCACATCCGGCCCTTAATCTATTACTCTTTTACTTAATTAATGGACTATAAACTTAATGATAAGGTTTTTAGATATGGGTCGTTGCTAAAATATAAGGATCTCTAGTTAACAATTGTTAATTTCTTTTATGTATTTTAAATTGTATTTAAAAGTATGGGATTTTAAAAAGTTAGATGATTTAAAATAAAAATAGAGATTATATATTTAAAAAAAAGTAGGGGTGGGAATCACATATTCCCCTTTTCTACCCATTCAGGATATTGTTGAATTCATTTTTAATGTTCTGGTTCTGGAATAACAACTTCAGATTTTCCTGAACCACCGGATTCTGCAGCCACTGGTATATCTGGGCTTGGACATCCTGCCTCTGCAGCCACTGGCTTATCTCATTCTGCACATCCTGATTCTGTAACAATTGAATTATCTGATCCGGATTCTGCATTATCTGGTCCTTAATATCCATTAAATCCTGGTACAGTCCGGGATTTTCTTGTTGTAGCTGTTGGGCGGCACTGGAGTCCGCGGCGTAGATGGGCATGGTGCCAAGCATCACAGCCAGGATGCATATTATGGCTATTTTTTTCATTTTCTATCACCCAATTCTTTTTATCTATTTTTTCTTTCTATTTTTCCTTTTTTGTGTTTATTTTCTATTTTTTGTTCTTTTTTCATCTATTTTTGTTGCATTTTTAGTTAAATGCATTATCACATTATTAGGTTTAAGTATAAAAGTTTATGCACAAAACAGGCCCCAGAGGGTTACTTTCCAGGTTTTGGGTATTATTCATGAAGAAATAAAATAATAAAATAATGGTAAGCAACTAATGGTGGAAACATTTTTTATACTTACCATTGATTTCTTGATTTTAATCCTAAATTTTAATAATTACCACGTATAAAAATACAAGTTGTACCCTGAAAACTTGATAAAATAAATTTCATTTTATATAAAAAGGAATAACACGTTAGGGGGAAATAAGATAATTAAAAAAGAAGAATATTCATTTGACACTGATTTAATCGGGAAAATACTAGCTCTTTTAGAGGAAAAGGCAGATTACGTTGACTTGCGGATTAGCGAAAGTTTAAACAACGTTATTGCGATGAAGGATGGAAAGGTTCAGGAGATAACATCCGGTAATAACTGGGGTGGATGTGTACGCGTATTAAAAAACGGTGCATGGGGTGTTAGCTTCACCACCAACCCGGGTAAAATGGAAGATGCAGGTAAATCTGCACTGAAACTCGCCAATGCTTTAGATAATGATGTTAAACTGGCGGATATAGAACCAACCCATGACAATGTGAAGTCTAAGGCAAAGTTAAAGTTACAGGATGTGTCCCTTGATGAAAAAAAAGAAACCATGTCCGCTGCAGAGAAGGCAGCTAATCTGGAAGCAATTGTAAGCACCACCGTGAACTACGTGGACGGGGAAGGTACCACCATCTTCGCCAACAGCGAAGGAACCGAGCTACAGATAGAAGAAAGCAGAGTAGCCCTGTTTATGAACGCAGTAGCTGCTTCTGATGGGATCATACAGTTCGGACATAAAAGCACCGGCGGTGCCGCAGGTTTTGAAGTCATTCAGAAAGAGGACCTGGAAAAATTTGGAAGAGTCACGGCTGAAAAGGCTATACGACTCCTTAAAGCGGAACTACCACCCTCTGGCAAATTCCCGGTGGTCATGGATCCGGAACTTACCGGTGTATTTATACACGAAGCCTTGGGCCATGCATCAGAGGCTGATCTGATATTACAAAATGATTCCATACTAAAAGGTAAGATGAGCACCCAGATAGGCTCATCCCTGGTAACCATCGTGGATGATGCCACCATGGACGCCTTTGGTTATTATCCCTATGATTCAGAGGGTGTAAAGACCCGTAAAAATATATTGGTGAAGGATGGTGTGCTGAGGTCGCTTTTAAGCTCCCGGGAGACAGCATCTCAGCTGGATATCACCCCATCCGGAAACGCCCGATCAGTAGTGGGGGACCAGCCCATAGTACGGATGAGCAACACCTACCTCAAACCTGGTGAACTGAAATTTGAAGAACTCATAGAGGATATGGATAGTGGTATATATCTTAAAGGCTCCCGCGGAGGTCAGGTGGATACTGGTAAGGGAATTTTCCAGTTCAACGCTGCTGAATCATTCCTGATAGAAAATGGAGAAGTAACAAATCCACTCCGAGATGTTTCCCTCTCTGGGAATATTTTAGAGATGCTCCTGAAGGTGGATGGTGTGGGATCCGACTTCAAGATGGGCGTGGGTTTCTGCGGTAAATCTGGGCAGACCGTGCCTGTAGGAGACGGCGGACCACACGTAAGGGTTAAAGAAGCCACTGTAGGTGGAGGATCCTGAATAAATTTTTTTACGGAAAAATTTCCTGAAAATAAAATTTTTGGTAAGGGGTGAAAATAAATGATTACCAACGAAGAAGGTGAATTTCTGGTTAAACTGGCCAGATCGTCCATAGAATCCTACCTGAAAGATAAAGTAATATTAGAAGTACCTGAAAGTACTCCAGATACTTTAAAGGAGGAAATGGGTGCTTTTGTAACATTAAAAAGTAAAGGCCAGCTCAGGGGATGTATAGGTTATCCTGAACCCATAAAACCGCTGGTAAACGCGGTTATAGAAGTAGCTATATCGGCGGCTATCCAGGACCCTAGATTTCCACCGGTATCTCCTGAGGAACTGGATGATATCAGTGTAGAGGTGAGTGTGCTTACCAAACCAGAACTTATAGAGGTGGATAAACCTACTGAGTATCCGGAAAAGGTAAGTTTGGGTGAAGATGGTCTGATAGTGGAAAGCTGTTTTGGCCGGGGACTTCTACTCCCCCAGGTTGCGGTGGAATGGCAGTGGGACGAGGAGGAATTCCTCTCCAACACATGTATGAAGGCAGGGCTTAACCTGGACTGCTGGTTAGAGCCTGATATTAATATCTACAAGTTCCAGAGCCAGATTTTTGAGGAATAGACTTGTATAGAATCTAAAAAATCCAATATTAAAGCATATGAAAGATTCAGAACCAAATATTCATTGAACCATCTTCTTTTTATTTAAAAATTTAGCAATGTATTGGACGTATTCATCGAAATCATCCAGATTTTTCTCTAAAATCATGGAGAGAATAGCTGGATCAACCTCTGTATACATATGTACCAGTATGTTTCTTAGTTTTGCTGCTTCTCGGAATCTGTCCGCAAATTCCTCAGGGATTACTCCTTCTTTTCCCAAGATGATTATTATTCCCTGATAGTCTTCTGGTTTTTCCAGGTTTTCATAGGATATTATGACTTCCCCGATATCCAGGGCACATTCAATGGCTAGTTGAAGGTTACGTTCAATAGCCGATCTTAAAAGATGGTCATCTTTTAACTCTTGTTCACTGGCAGGATATTTTCTTAAAAAATCCACGTATCCCTGTAAATTCTTTATTTTTCTGGCAACTTTTTCTTCTGTGTTCATTTAGTCCCTTCAACAATTTTTTTAAGGAGATTTTCCGCCCATCTCTGGTCATAATACTGGCGGTCCAGATATCTAGACATGATGTATTGCTCTAAATCAACCTTAAAATTCTCATCCCTAATTAAAAGGGGATGGTTGGCCTTTATAACTTCAAAATTAAGTGAATTGGGTGCGTCGTTCATTACAACCAGATCCACCCTGTCAGCTTTCAAGATATCCCCTAGATCAGCTATTAAACTAAGTTCTAAATTCCATCTTTCTTTCTTCCCTAGTGATTCATCCAGGAAAACAGCGATATCAACATCACTGAGTTTGCCCTGCTCTTCCCGGACCACGGATCCAAAGAGGTAAGCCAGTTTAATCTGATCCTGTTTTTGCAGGTATTTTCTAACTTCCTCTTCGTACTTCAAATAATCATCCCCTATTTGTATGGATTTTTAATTTTCAAATTCATATTTTCTATAAATATTCTATCTTTAGGTTTATTAATATTTTATATGCTTCTTATTACAGATTCCTAATGAAGTGAACAAATTACAAAACCTCACAATGGTACAAAATTATATAACTGTACTTTTAAAATTAAAAACAACAAAACAATGAATCAAAAAATGAAAAACCTCCATAAAGTAATTTATAACCCAGATGAAAGTTTAAAACTTCTTAAAATATTATATTGAAATTTTTTTGTAAGTGATAACTCATGTTTCTACCAACCATACCCACACCAGAAGAAGCCCTGGATAAGGGATTCAACCGGGCAAAGAAGGCTGCAAATAAAGCTCGAACCTCTAAGATTCCCCATCAGCTGAAATCTAAGCGGATTGAGGAAATTAGGGTTAGGACTGCCTGCCAGGTGATACAGGAAACCTTCAAGAGTATCCTGGAAAAAACCCCCCAGGTAGAACAGATGCCCCTGTTCTATCAGGACTACATCGACGTGGTGGTGGGTGTTGATCAGCTTAAAAAATCTCTAGGAGCACTCAACTGGGTTGTGGGTATTCTAGCCAAACTTGAAGGGCAGTACGCCCAGAAGATTAGGAGAGGCAGCCCAGAAAGCGCAGCGAAGATACGCAGGGAGGCTTACGGCCGTATATCCTCTGTGGTTAATCGTATAAGGGATGAACTCGAATTTTTAGATTACGCCAAGGCTCGATTAAGGAATATGCCTACCGTTGACTTCGAAGCGGTTACCGCGGTTATAGCCGGCTTTCCTAATGTGGGTAAATCCACTCTACTTAGACAGATCACCACTGCTGAGCCCAAGGTGGCGGATTATCCCTTCACCACCACCGGTATCCAGATCGGTCACTTGGAACGTAAGTGGCAGAAATACCAAATCATAGACACTCCCGGTCTCCTGGACAGGCCCATCGATGATATGAACACCATCGAACTTAACGCCATGGTGGCGTTGGAACACCTGGCAGAGGTGGTTTTATACATCTTCGATGCATCAGAAACCTCTGGTTACCCATTAGAAAACCAGTTCATATTATACGAGTCCATAAAAAAGATCTTCGAAGTTCCCATAATTTGCATCTTCAATAAGATGGACCTGGTGGAAAATATTAATTATTTGAACGAATATATTCATAAGGTAGACGAACCTATACTTGTAACCGCTTCTGAGGGCAGCGGGATCTCCCAGGTAATAGATAAATTGGAGGAATTTAAAGATGTCGAGAAGAGAAATCGCTGAACAGGTATTTAATGATATTTTTAGTGCTATAAAGGATTCGCAGAGTGATTTGGAGAAGACCATATCGGGATATGCTTCTGGTATCATAGGTAAAACACTGGTGGATGTAATAGACCAGGGAGATCATATAATCGTTAAAGCAGACCTCCCAGGATTTAAAAAAGAAAACATCAAAATAGATGTGAGTGATGATGTCCTGGAAATCAATGCTCTTTTTGAAGAAGATACCCTGGAAGAGGGGTCTAATTATGTCAGAAGAGAGCGGAGATATAATGAAGTTAAAAGAGTTGTTGAACTCCCCACCAAAATAAATATCGACCATGCCAGTGCCGAATTTGAAAACGGAGTCCTTCAGATTACCCTTCCTAAGTCTGGGAAGACGAAAGTTAGCGTAGAATAACTTTTTTATAATATCTTATTCTTTATCCTTCGAAGAGATATTCCTATTTTTTTCCTTCCGCACAGAGAAAAGCTCGGCCAGGCAGACAGCCATTTCAGCTACTTCTACCGGGTCACGTCCAACGAGCGTGATGATAGGTTCCTTTCCCCAACCACCAGTATGATAGATGACATCAGGAACTTCTCCCAAACTGTTTATAGCCTGTTCCACACCCCAGGATACTGTTTTTCCCTCAATTTCACGCAGCTCATCAGGCTCTTCCCTCCGATTGTAAGAGGATAGCTTAAGCCCTAATTTTTCACATATCTCAATTGTAACTCTAGAATATCGTAAATTAAGGGCACTGCGGCGTTCAGGATCATGCTTCATAACCTCCAGCACCAGGCGGGCCATGTGGCTGGATGCACCCCAGTCGGGCATTGTGAAAGCTTTCGCCCTACCATTTACTGTGGTTATACGTCCCGGAACTCCGACTACGTCTTCTATGGATTTAGCATTTTCCCGGGCCATGACCAGGTTGCTCCTCACTTCTGGTATGAGTTCTGCCATGTGTTTTGAAGATTGGAGGATGATCAATCCCTGGTGGACACCTAATATTTCCATGGATTTAGTTTAATTTCAGGGCCTATAAATAGTTTGGATAATATTAGGGAAAATTTTACTCCCCTTCCAAGTAATTTTGAAATTTTTAAATAAAATTTTGTTGTTGTATCCATAAAAAATTACTTCGTTAAACAGTGTTTTTTGGTGAAAAATTTAAAAAGATTTAAATATTTTTAAATACAGTAAGTATTATTGTCGGAACCTTGAAATTGTTATCTGACATTGCTGAAAAATGGGGGGCAGTATAAAGTGAAGCGACCATTGTTGCTTACGATGTTACTGCTTATTGTAGTAGCGTTGTTGATACCCAATATATATGCCACCACAACAAATCAGCAGAACACGGAAATTATCACTAATACATCCATATCTCAGGATAATAATGCATCAATCTATATAAAAACATCTGATAATCCAAGTACAACTGCCGCTGGTAGTCCCGGGGCAGTTACTGATACAAAAAGTACCACGACCAAGAGCCAGAGTACACCCACTTCAGCATCTACCAGTAATTCCAGTAAAAACCAAAGCACAACGAATATTCAGTATGCCCAAGCGGCTGCAGGAGATAGTAATGTCCAGAATAACTGGTTCACCAACCAAAAAATAACCGAAGCAGCAGGACGAGTTAAAACCTATATAGAAACCAACAAGCGACTCCCTAATTACGTGACCATAGGAACAGTACAGGTAACCATGCCACAGTTCCTACAACTCATGACTACTGGTCTGATACAGGTAAACAAAGGCACCACTGCACAGATAAAATTAAAGAACGTAGGTACGCCAACAAGCATCTCAGAAAACATTAAAAGTGGAAGTCTTACCAAGACAGAGTACCTTAACCTAGCATCCAGAATCCAATCCTACATCAACAGCAACGGCCGAGCACCTAACTACGCCACCAGTTCTCTGGGGAAGGTTGGCTTTGAGTCTTTAATATACATGTACTCCAGAATATTGGGTTACTATAATACTAATAAAGTCCTGTCCACCACAGTTTCCATGAAACCATGGGAAAGCATAAGCAAACCAACAACAGTAACACCAACACCAGGAACAAGTCAAACAAGCTTCACCATAGCCCAAATTGGTAAAGCAGCGGGAGATGTTAAAGCCTTCATCGAAAAGAATGATAGGCTTCCAAACTTCGTGAAGATAAGTGGTAAAAATATAACCATGCCACAGTTTTTAAAACTCCTGACCACCAGTTTACTGCAGATATATGGTAATAAGAAGACGTCCATTGCACTTAAAAGTGCAGGTGCACCTTCCAGTCCCAGCGAAGACCATAAAAGTGGTAACATAGACAAATCAGGGTATGTTGATCTGGCAAATCGGATCCAAAAATACATGGATTCCAATGGTAAAGCACCAAACTTTGCCTCCAGCACCCTAGGGAAAATTCGATACGAAACGTTGATCTACATGGAATCACGTATAGTGTACTTCTACGCTGTGAACAATGTCTTACCGAAATATGCTACAGTAAACCCATGGGAAACATCTACCACACCAAGTACCAATAATCCTTATCTAAAAGCCACTGAAGACGCACCTTCAAACAGTCAAACGATAAAAAACCTGGCAAAAAGCATAACCGCAGGTAAAACATCGGAGAGTGCCAAGGCAACAGCCATATTCAACTGGGTCAGAGACAACATCGTGTATTCATTCTACTACAACACAATAAAAGGAGCATTAGGCGCCCTAAGTTCAAGGAAAGCTAACTGTGTTGACACCACCCATCTGCTAGTCGCACTAACCCGGGCGGCGGGAATACAGGCCAGATATGAACACGGATACTGTAGATTCTCAGATGGATGGTTCGGACATGTATGGGCTCAGGTATATGTAAACGGTAAATGGTACCGTGCAGATGCAATTAGCTCCAGAAACTCCTTCGGTGTAATAAATAATTGGGATACCAGAAACTGGACTCAACTAGGCATCTATGCAGAATTGCCTTTCTAAAAAAATCCCCTTTCCTTTTTTTCTTTTTATTTTTACAAAAACAGATTTAGAGCCTATTTTTATATTTAACAGTGCCCTGAGTTTATTTAACAATGCTTCAACGCATCCTCATGGAACTCTGTTTCCTTTATCTTACGGATGATCTTACAGGAACTGTCCAGTGCTGATTCCCTATAGCCGGTGATCTTCACCACCTCGGCCTTCAGATTTCTCTTCGAGAGTTCCTCCCTAATTGCATCTAAGTCAAAATTCTGATCCGGGCCTATGGTGATGATGTCCGGGTTGATCTCTTCAACTATCTCAAGCATATCAGTGGTGTGCCCCAAGTAGGCTTCATCTACTGGTTTAAGCATCTTCACCACCTCTAATCTTTGAACCTCATTAACTATGGGTACTCTTTTTCTTTTTCTAACCGTGACATCACGGGCCACCACAACCACAAGTTTAGCGTCCTTTCCCCCGAGATCTTTAGATTCCTGGAGGTAGTATCCGTGGCCGGGGTGGATTATGTCAAAGGTTCCGGTAGCCATTATGATTTTGATATTCTCACCTTCTATTCCGTATTTATATGATATGTTTAGTTTTTACCTTGTTTACTGCTGCCCTTTACAGCTTGTCTTTAGATTTCCCCACATGTACTGCTCCGGTCCGCAGCCAGAGACAATAACATAGCTGTACGGGGATTTTTTAACCAGTTCGCCGATCTTATCTATCCTTTTCTCCATATCCTCATGGGAGAGTGGATAGAAATCTGCTGGGAGCTTGTCCTTTATGATTTCATAGTATTTCCGGGCTGCTTCCACAGATTCCCTGCCCGGGACAACATGGACCATCCTCGGGTTCAGGTAGATTAAGGAGCTTAAATGGTCCTCGAATATTTCCTCTTCACCTTCATCTGGGGTGGTGTAGATAAATGCGGTTTGTTCGACTATTTCCCCTCCGGCGTAGGTCTGCATGAACTGGATGTTGGCCTTTAAAGCGTCTCCGTTATCGCCCTGACCCATCCCCACCAGTTTATCACCTTTCACCTTGAAGATTTCGAAGCGTCCCGGAGGCAGGATGGATAGGTCTAAAGAGTCGAATATTTTTCGAGTGGTTTTTTCAATCCTCTCTGGTTTGGGAGTGAAAGTTACATAGGTTATGGCTGCACAGAGCAGGTTGTACAGGTTGTGCACACCAAATGCTGGTACTTCAATCGGGAAATCCATCTGAAGATTTTTACCTGTGGGATAATTGAATACTTCCCCCTCTAAGCGGACCTGCCAGTGGTCCTTTCCTGCCTTTAGCTGGGTGAACTTCAGATCAGGGTCGGGTCGGGAGAAACCACAGCCACACTGGTATATTCCCCGGTGATTAAGGTACCGCTTGGTGTAAACCAGGTTTTCATTACATACCGGGCAAAACACATCACCGGTTACAGGCGTTTTATCTTCCATTTCAATGTCCAGCCCATAATAGGTCACTTTAACATCTTTTTCCTTCTCTTTACCGATATAGGCAGTTCTCGGATCGTCTGCATTGGATATAACTATCCCCCTTTTCATGGGTGCGGAAAGGAGCTGTTTTGCCCGTAGATATTCTTTGAAGGGGTTTTTAACCCCGCTGACCTGGGAATGCTCCCGGGAGACGTTGGTGTAAACCACACCTACCGGGTCTACTATCCTGCTAACTGTATCAGGAATGGCATGTTTAATATCCCGTATACCGTATTCAAAAATACCTAAACTGGCTTTACCATCAAGAAGACCGGTTACAATGGCGTTGATGGTGTTACTTTCGTAATTATAGGTTATGTTGGTATTATTCGCCAGTAAAAGGGCTGTTATCTTGGTGGTGGTTGTTTTACCATTGGTACCGGTGATAAGTATTGAGCCTATATCCAGTTTACTGGTTAATCTACTTACACATTCCTTTTTACCAATCTTTAAATAGATGTGGCCGGGGAAGCTTTTACCCATCCCACTTCCCAGTTTGGCTAAATATTTAGCTGATTTACCCGCTAAACGGGCGGTGGTACATCTGATATTCTGTGACAATCTCATGATCTTTATCCTTTCTTTTTGATGTATTTATAATATTAGTTGAACTTTAAAATGAGTTTAGCCCAAAAAGGTAAATTAAACATCTTACCATATAAAACTATATAAATCAATCCCGGGACGTTCACTAACCCCGAAAATATGGAATAACTTGATTTAATGATTATGGATAACATGATTTTATGATTCTAATAAGAGGCATTGGAACCAACCCCTATATTGGTGTAGGGAAAGTAAAAAAGATAGTCACACTGGAGGATCTCCTTGAACTGGATGGTGGGGAGATAGTGGTGGTCTCCAAGGCATCCAGGGACATGCTGTCTCATCTCCAAAAGGCTGGGGGAGTGATTACCGATTACGGGGGAATAACCAGCCACGTTGCCATAGTGTTAAGGGAATTCGGTGTCCCCTGTGTAGTGGGGACTGGTAAAGCCACCCTTGTCCTTGAAGATGATGAAATTGTAACACTAGATGGTAAAACCGGTAATATTTATCAGGGATTCATGGAACTGGAGGAGGAGAAGGAGTTTCTGGAAATATTTAACCCTTCCACCAGGATAAAGGTCAATCTGAACGTCCCTGAGATTGCAAGGAGAGTTGCACCATACGCTGATGGTGTAGGGTCACTTAGAATCGAAAACATCATCATACGTACAGGTAAACACCCCCAGGTACTTTTAGATGAAGGAGAATTAACCGATATATTAACTGATGGTGTGAGGGAAATAGTGGACGCTTTTTATCCCAAATCCGTATTTTTCCGTACTTTTGACATCCCCACTGATGAATTAAGACACCTGGAAGGGGGAGAGATAGAACCGTTTGAACATAATCCACTTCTGGGTTCACGAGGAATAACCAAGGATTTAAATAACCCTCCCATACTGGAAGCGCAGTTTAACGCTGTTAAAAATCTGCTGGATGAAGGGTATTCCAATCTGGCCCTGAAGATACCCTATGTCAGGGATATCTCAGAATATGTCAAGTCAAAAAAAATCTTAAAGAAATGTGGTGTTCGTCCCCACCGAGACCTTAAGGTGGGTGTTTCCGTGGAAACCCCCTCAGTGGTCTTCACCTTCGACGAATTCCTTAAAGAAGGCCTGGACTTTATAACCCTCGGTATGAGCGATCTCACCATGTGCTCCCTGGCAGTGGACCGCCGGGGCGTTAACGTGTCAAAGCACTTCCAGATAACCCACCCGGCTGTCATGGCCATGGTGAAGATGGTGATAGACCAGTGCAACCAGGCGGATATTGAAAGCTGCATCACTGGTTACGCTGCTTCAGATCCCAGGATCGTGAGGAAACTGGTGCACTGGGGAATAAGCTCCATATCCACCAACCCCGACCAGATACTGAAGATGAGGAGACTGGTGAACATTGCAGAAGACGAGCTGTTGTTGAGTAATTTCAGTGAACGGAATATATAACTCAAAATGGAAAGCATTATAATTTCAAAATGGAAAACTTCATAATTTCAGTGCTTCTTCAAAATCTATTTTCCCCCGGTATAGAGCAGAACCTATTACCACCCCATAAACATCTGTATCAGATAGAACCTTCAAATCATCAAGGGATGAAACACCACCAGCATACACCACTGGTATATCAACTGCTTCTAAAAGTTTCAGGAGAGGATCTACCTGGAAACCCTCTAAAAGTCCCTCATAATCTACGTTAGTAAATAGTATGCTACCGGTTCCGGCTTCCTCCATTATCTTTCCCATCTCTGGTACTGTTTTACTGGTTTTCTCGGTCCAACCCTTAACTACCACCTGGTTATCCTTACTGTCCAGGGCAACCATGACCCTCTCACTGGTAAATTCCTTTGAAAGTTCTGTTACTATATCAGGGTTTTCCATGGCCAGAGTACCCAGGATAACCTTTTCTATACCAGTATTAAGGAGTTTGGTGGCATCTTCCTTACTTCGTATCCCACCACCCATCTCTATGGGGATGGATAATTCCTGTATCATCTCACTTATCAATTCCTGGTTGCGGCGGTTATCTCCAAAGGCACCATCCAGATCAATGAGGTGCAGCATCTCGGCACCTTTTTCCTGCCAGCTTAATGCAACTTCCACCGGGTTATCGATAACCACCTGTTCAGTACCGGGCTTGCCCTGTACCAGCTGAACACACTTGCCGTTTTTTATGTCTACCGCGGGGATTGTTATCATAATTCGTTAAAAATGCAGTGCATTTGCATTTTCCCTCCTAATTCTTTATAAAAATTTATACCAAATTTTTTAGCAATTTAAATCACTAAATAAAACTTCATTCTACCATTTAACTCATGCTCCAGATTGGATATAAAGCTTATTATAATGATAAAAATTAATTATCAAATCGTTCATTTTTAGAATTTGAGCCAATTTTTTAATTAATTCATCTGAAAAATCGTGAATATCTCTTAAAGTCATTTTTTCGTTGTCAGTCAAATTGTTACATAATTCATTAAATTCCTGTTTGAATTCAGCTTTTTCATATTCAACTAATCTATATTTTTCAATCAATGCTTCTAAATGATTACTGACATCATTTAATTTATAAAAACTAATTATTTCTTTTAATAAAATTCGATTTAATTTTTTTAAATTATTAAAATCAGATTTAATCTCATTTTCAATATCTTCATCTGAATTATCGTTCAATAACATTGAATTTTTAAGTATATTAATAGTAGATTGGTGAAAACAAATTTTAATTCCATTATACATGATTTTAACATGTTCTTGCATAATACAGAATTGATTTTTATCATATTCTTGACCCAAACATATACGATTAATAATTGAAGTAATCGAGCATTCTAAAATATCAAAAGGAGTAATAAAAATATTTGAAATAAGTTTTTGTTCACCTATTATATCGTTAAGATTTACAAATTCAAAATACCAAGTATTTGAAATCTCTTCAGTTTTAATAATAAATTCTTCAATATCTTTTTTTAAATCTGAAACAATAGAATCAGAAAGTCTTTCTGCATATATGAATTTAACGCATATATTTGCAAGATCATTCCATAAATTATGTGTATTTTTAATACACCCTAATTGTTTTTCTTTCTTTTCTTCAAGAACTTTTTCTCTTACTTTGAAAACGTTATCAAATAAAAGTAATAGAATTGGTAATCCTATGCTAATTGTAATAAATTGAAATTGAACTGAACCTAAATAATTTAATATTTGGGCACTAAAACTCAATTCAGGGTTTATAATTGCATAACTAATAAATAAAAGAAGATTAATTACAAATAAAATTATTAATAAAATATAAATTTTATTTACAGATTTCATTTTTACACTCTTACAATTACAACTAGAAATAGTCCTCTATTTTTTTAACAGGTTCTCCAGCATTAATCTTTTTGGCTGTTGTGTAAGCATCGTACATTCCGAAAATCCAAATTCCAAACAAAATAAATGCAGGTATTATTAAAAAAGACAATGCCCAACATATTAGATAACCTATAAAAAGAATTATACCTTTTTCGATCTGTCCATTGTTCGCTTGTCCTAACCCGTTGTAAATTTGCCCGGCTCCGGAAATAAAGAAAGAGAGAATTAATGATAGTATAAGACTTTTTTCTTCTTGTTGATATCTCTTAGAAACTTGCTGTCTAACACCACAATTTGGACATATTTCCGCTTTCACATCAATTTCACTTGCACAATTAGAACAATATTTGGTTTCTTTTATTGCTTCTTTTGGTACTCTTTTTATTTTAGGTGATAAAGTTCCACCACATTCACATGCAAAATTAGAAGGGTTCTCATTATCACTTAATGCATATTCCTTCCCACATTCCCTACATTTAACTACTACCAATTTAATCACCGATTTAATAATAATCAAACACTTCTATAGACCAATTTGCTAAATTAGCTGACCCTACTTTAAGATAATAATTTCCGGGGGTTGCAGTAACTTCAAATTCATCTGTCATAGTATTTTGATTAAAGTTAGATATTGAACCTTGTCCATCATAATCTGCAGTTTCACCTTCTGGATAAGCAAAGAAATGAATTCCTGCATATTCTGTTGCATTGGTATCTGCAGTAGCCGTTATTTTTACTTTAAATTTATTACCTTTAATATTAAATGAAGATGTATCTTTATCTCCTGTACCAGTGAATTTTGCTACACTGTGCCAAGTAGCTTGTGCCTGGGCTGTTTGTGGTTCTGTATCAATATTAGTTGAGGTTAAATTTTCAGTGTTTCTATCAGAACCCCCCATTGCAAATATCGCCAGTATTACAATTATTCCTATACAACAAATTCCTCCTAATCCTATTCCGGCTTTAGCATTTGTACTCTGATTGTTCCACCAATCAGTAAAGCTATTACCACTATCACTAGTTTTGTTTGTTTTTGGTTGTGGTCTATTCCTGATATCGAAAAGAGATTTCAGATCTCCACCACATTCGCATTGATAATCCTCTGGATTTTCTCCTTTTTCTAAAATATACTCTTTTCCGCAATTCTCACATTTTACTTTCACCCGAACACCCTCTAAAAATTTTAATTTTCTCTTCAATTTCTCATTTCACGTTAAAATATAATATTTAATAGCTTTAATTAAAATAGCTAAACTTAAACCCCCTATTAAACCAGTGAAAAATCTTAATTTATTATTACTTAGTCTCAATCCTAATAATTGAGTTATACCGTCGAATATTGTGGGAACGGTCATTATAAATGCTAAAAGAAGTAATTGAAAAGTATATTCTACATAAAAAAAGTATACATAGATAAAATAAGTAAAAGCACCGATATATATTCCTGTACATCTTGCACATACAGGAAAATAGTAACCTCGTAATTTAAATGTTCTATCAGGCAACCTATGGCAAATAGGTATTTTATAAGTTATTTCAATAATTTTATTCCCTGTAAGATTATAGTTTAACATCTACATCATAAGTACGTTACTTGTTTATAACTATAACCATTTCTATTTCAATCGAATAGAAAATAATAAAACTTTATAAAATTTGATAACCTTATCCAAATATTAAGAATCCTAATTTTAAGAATCCTAATTCCAAAAAATAGTTCTTGATTAATTTATTTCTTATATTCCCCCCACAGGAAATATATAACTAAAGCTATTACTATCACAACCACACTGATCTCTTCAAGATATGAAATCTCAGTGGAAATGGTCTGGTACAGGCTTCCAAACTGCCATCCTAAAAATCCAAGGATGAATGCCCGTACCAGCGTACCTAGGAAGGTTATTACCACGAATTTTTTCAGGTCGTATCTGACGAATCCGCAGAAGACGTTTATGGCTATGCTGGGGACCACTGGAAGGGCCCTTAGGATGAATAGAACTACTTCGTCGGATCGGCTTTCCTCGAATTTACTCTGAGCTTTGTCTATATTCTCCCAGGAGACACCCAGATATTTGCCCAAACGGTCTATTAATTCCTTACCAAGGTAATAGGCAAGGGTGTAAATGAGTAAAGAACCAATGGTAACTCCCACCGATGCTGGCAGTACAACGTTTATAAAGAGTGAAAAGATCGTCTCTGGGGAAATTGCAGCTCCCTGCAGGATGATGAAGCTGGTGCCCATTATAACCAGGGTTGAGGGTATGGGGGCGATGATTTCTTCTACTATACTACCCAGGAAAACTCCTAAGGATCCGTAAGCAAGTAGCACGCTTTCTAGATACAATATAATTTCTTCGAACAAAATTTATTACTCCTTTAAAAAGATTTATATAAGATCCGTATCAACTTTGTATTCCTGATGTTATAATACTGATAATATAAAAATTTAGAGTTTTTTCTATGGATATTCTCTCGATGATCTTTTTGGCAATTGGACTGGCCATGGACGCATTCAGTGTCTCAGTGCCCAGGGGATTAACCTTAAAATTAGGGGTTAAACATGCGTTAATTATCGCCCTGTTTTTCGGTGGATTCCAGTTTTTTATGCCTATTTTAGGATGGATTTCAGGGATCCAACTCCAGTATATAGTCTCCACCTTCGCACCCTGGATTGCCTTTCTATTACTGGTCGGTGTTGGTGGTAAAATGATCTACGAGGCATTTTCTACAGGTGAAAACATCAGCACTACTTTTTCCTATAAAGAACTTTTAATTCTTTCAGTAGCAACCAGCATCGACGCCTTCGCTGTAGGGGTTACCTTCGCATTTTTAAACGTAGCAATTCTTCTCCCTATAATATTAATTGGTTTGATTACCTTCATCCTTTCATTTATAGGAGTTTACATCGGGAAGAACATCGGCCACCTGTTCGAAAATAAGGTGGAGATAGTGGGTGGTGTAATTTTAATAATCCTTGGGTTCAAAATACTTTTGGAGAACGTACTGTTATGGGGTTAAGTGAAAAAATAAAGAACGTATTATTATAGACCAATTGAGAAGATAATTGGGTGTAACCATGAGAAGAGTGGCCTTGAAGATAGCCTACCTGGGCACAGAATATTACGGCTTCCAGAGACAACCTGACTTACCAACTGTGGAGGGAGAAATCCTATCCGCCCTGAAAGAGGTTGGTGTGGTGGATGACATCAATAAATGTGGTTTTGGAGTAGCTGGGAGGACTGATCGGGGCGTGCATGCCCTGGGAAACGTGATCACCTTCCTGACGGAAGAGGAAGTAATAATCAACCAGATCAACAACGCTTTACCCAAAAGCATCAGAGTATTAGCCCAGGCAAAAGTACCCCTCCATTTTAAAGCCAGATACGCTTTAAGCAGGCATTATCGCTATTTATTACCATTGGTCCCCGGTGATTCCCCTCTTGATTTGGATAAGATGGTTGAAGCTTCCAAGCTTTTTAAGGGCACACATGACTTCACCAATTTCTCCAAGAAGAGTGAGAGAAACCCGGTTAGAACCATAGATGAAATTAAAGTTACAGAAGAACAGGATCTGATACAATTCGACGTGGTTGGGGAGAGTTTCCTCTGGAACATGGTGAGGAAAATGGTATCCATTCTCCAGATGGTGGGGAGGGGAGAGTTACCAGCCGAGATTATAGATGAACTCTTCAACCCGGATAAGGATCTCTGTATCATGTCCATGCCCCCGGAAGGTCTTATTCTCATGGGCATAACCTATCCTGGTATTGAATTTCATGAAGACCCCTACGCTGTAAAGACGTTTAAATCATTCCTTAAAGGGGAATATCTAAAAAACCAGTCCATCGCCTTATCTCAAAAGGAAATGTTAAAGGGTTTGAAGGATTAATTTTCTTGACCTGTCTCTGTTAACCGAATGAATTTTTTTTATTTCTTCAATTAAGGAATTAACATGGATTGTTTCTTGCAATTTAATTTGATTGATAAATCATAAATACTAGTAGACAGATATGATTACACAGTAAGCATCTAAAAAGTTTGCTTAGGAGGAAATTACCTGTTATATAAAAACAACGTACAAGTAACATCTAATCTGCCAGGTTCAAAAAATGAAACTCCACAGAGAGTAAGTGGTATCATCGTTGGATTCGATCCTGGACTCACTGCTGGAATAGCCATAATGGATCTAAATGGGGAGATTCTATCCGTGAAAAGCTTCAAGGAAATATCCCGGGCAGAGATAATCTATCATATCATTAATTTTGGAAAAACTGTTTTAATTGCTACAGACGTGTATCCACCACCTAAAATGGCTAAAAAATTAGCCACTACCTTGAATGCTAAGTTACACCATCCCAGTAGGGACATGTCTGTGGGGTCTAAAATTGAGCTGGTTGAGTCCTTCTTGGGTGAGAAATCTTCCCTGGAGAGGTCTAAAGTTGTATCCTCTGAGCTGGTGCCACAGGACGCCCACCAGCGTGATGCTCTGGCAGCGGCCATCAGGACCTATAAGAGCTATGAGAAAAAATTAAAACAGATTGAGACCCGCTGTTTAGAAGTTAACATGTCTCCAGAAGATATTGACCTGATAAAGAGGATGGTTATAGGTGGAACAGCCGTAAGTTCGGCCATCCGGATGGTACAGGAGATGGATGAAGAGACAGATAATATAGAGGATGTTGAAGAATTGGCTACGGATAAATTAGAGTCTTCTATGGATTCTGAGGCTGTTTTGAAGTTAAAAAACAGGATAAAAGCACAGGATAACCAGATTAGTAATCTTAAAAGCAGAAATGAATCCCTGGAAGACCGGATAAAGGACTACGAAATTGAAGTAACCAAACTCCAGGAGAAGATAGACAAACTACACTACGAGTACACCCAGGATGTTCTTCTAAATAAAGAGTTAGCAGCCAAACTTTCACTCATTAAGAAATTACAGGATAAATACAATGAAGAAAAAGCCCTGAGGATGGAACTCGAAGAAAATCTCGATTCACTACGTAATATTCAAAGGATCAAACCCACTGAAAATGCCATTCCAGTGAAGATCATCGAAACATTCACCAGGGACGGAATAATGGCCGCCTGTGAATACTGGAAGATAAAGAGGGGTGATGTGGTTCTCCTGGAAAGTTCTGAAGGCGGCGGATCACAAACTGCCGCTCTCCTGATAAAGATGGGTGTGAAGGCTGTTTTAATCAGGGATAAGATTTCACACCACGCCCTGGAGGAATTCGAAAAAAATATGGTCCCCCTACTCCAGGCAGATAACATGGAACTCAAGATGATCGACCAGTTCGCCATAGTAAACGCCCTGAAACTGGAAAAGGAAATCCAGAGATGGAAGGAAGAAGTGGAAAGTAAAAGGATTAAAGAAAATAGTGAGGAAATTTTAAAGGCTTTTGACGAATACCGGGCTCGAAGAAAGAGATCCAATTGATAGAGAGAAACTTATATACCATTGAATATTAATTTTAGTTGTGAAATAATATGAAAATTGCTTTTATAATAGGCACCCGCCCGGAAATAATTAAGATGTCCCCCCTGATCGATGAAGTAAAAAGGAGGGGCATAAATTTTATCCTAATACACACCGGACAACATTATGACCGTGAGATGTCAGAACAGTTTTTTGAAGACCTGAAACTCCCCCAGCCAGATTACAATATAGGTGTGGGTTCAACCACCCATGGAAAACAAACCTCAGTTATGCTGGATGGTATTGAGGAAATCCTATCATCTGAAAGACCGGATATCGTACTGGTGGAGGGGGATACCAATGCGGTGATGGCCGGTGCCCTGGCAGCCAGTAAGATGCATATTCCAGTGGGGCATGTGGAGTCTGGACTGCGCTCCTACGATAAAACTATGCCCGAGGAAATCAACCGGATAGTGGCAGATATTTGTTCCGAGCTTTACTTCGTCCCCACAGAAGAATCAGCTGTAAACCTCATATTTGAAGGCCTCCACCCCCAAGATATTCATATAACCGGTAATACAGTGGTGGATGCTGTCTACAGGAACCTGAAGATCGCAGAAAAATACTCCAGCCTGAACTTTGATTTAGGGAGGGATTTCATAACATTGACCATCCACCGTCCTGAAAATACAGACAACCCCCAGAGACTAAAGAATATTACTGACGCCTTACTGGAGTTAAAGGAAATAGATATAATCTTCCCGGTGCATCCCCGTACCATCAAAACCCTCCAGGAGCTGAAACTCTACGATCAGCTGGCCCGGGCGGGCCATATCCAGTTGATGAAGCCGGCGGGTTACCTGGATTTCCTGGTTCTCTTATCTCACTCTAAGGCAGTAATAACTGATTCCGGGGGAATTCAGGAAGAAGCTATAACCATGGACTTACCATGCATAACTCTGAGATACAATACCGAACGTCCGGAGACAGTAACCGCTGGTGGCAATATCCTGGTGGGTACGGATAAAGAGCAGATAATCCAAACCGTGCATAATATTTTGGAGGATGAAGAACTATATCAGAGGATGAAGCATGCGGAAAATCCTTATGGTGATGGGAAGACCTCCCAGAAGATTATGGATATAATAACAGAGGCCTATGAAAATGGCAATCTTAAAATCACGCCACCAGAAAATATTGGTGGACTGGAAGGCCGTTTCATCCAGAAAGTGGAAGAATCTATTGATGTCTCAGGGTATGAAGAAAAAAACGGACCTACCAGGATAATCGTTGTTTTTGATGGGGATAAAGCCCAGTTTCCCCATGGCAATCTCCAGTTAAAGGGTAAAACCATCATTTTGGAGAGATTTAGTGTTGAATGAAATTAAATTTTGAATGAATTACAATATTGAATGAATAAAATAAATATATCCATGGTACTCCCTTAATCTAATAAAAAGATTAAAAAGGAATTCATCCAATTAAAATGAATCCATAGAGAGGAGTAGTACGCGTTGAAATTACTTGTTTTTGAATATGCAAATGCTTTGGGATTGGAAGATCCCGCCACCACCGTGGAAGGCCAGCATATGCTGGAGGGACTATTAAGTGACCTTAACCATGTCGGTGCCGATTACATCATATCTGAAGACTCTAAAATCAGTGTTGACCAGGTTAATGGTGAATTTCAAAACTGTTCTCCCCTGGTTATAAGTGAAGAACTGCTTCCCTGGCTGGAAGAAAATATATCTACTTATGATGCCTGTCTTCCAGTAGCACCGGAAGAAGATCTTATCTTATACGAAATCACCAAAATACTAGAAGATAACCATGTTAAAACCATCGGATCATCGTCTGAGGCTGTTTTGGTATGTTCAGATAAATTTGAAACTTATAACCTCCTGAAAGACGACTATCCTGTAATCAAGAGTGAGAAAGTATTCTTCAGCGATCTTAAGGAGTATAAACAGATCTTCTCAGGTGGAAAGGATTTTCTGGTTAAACCGGCCGATGGTGTTTCCTGCTCGGGAGTGCAGATAGTTCAGTCTTACGCAGATTTCATAAAGGCCTCAGCCCATCTAAAAAGAACAACCAGCCTGCCCTACTTCCTATTACAGGACCGGGTGGAAGGAAAAAGCACCAGTGTCAGCATCCTAAGCACTGGTAAACGGGCCATGCCCCTAAGTTTAAATCTACAGAACATAGGCTTTGATGGGGGTAAACTGGTTTATAATGGTGGAAAAGTTCCCTATGAACATGGTTTATCAGATGATGCTAAAGATATTGCTCGAAAGGCTGTAAAATCGGTTAAAGGATTGAAGGGTTACGTGGGTGTGGATCTGTTACTGGACGAGGCCCACGAGGAGATCTACATCCTGGAGATCAACCCCCGTTTAACCACCTCCTACGTGGCTTTAAGAAGGCTTTTAAACTTCAATCTGGGCGAGGCCATAATTGATGCCGTTAACGGAGAGTTACCTGCAAAAATAGAATTAGAAGGTTCACTGAGTTTCCTGAAGGGTGAGGATATAACCTTTAAACAGGTATTCAGCATGTAATTAAGACCAACATGTAAGATTGAGATCTACCTGTTAAGATTAAGACATATTAAAAGACCTACATGTAAGATCTACTGGATATATTAACCAACAAGATTAAGAATGTGATATTCATGAAGATAGCTGGATTTGATATTGGAGGAGCTAATACAGACCTGGCTGTGGTAGATTTCGACAGCGAAGGCAACATCAAAGGGATAACCACAGATTTTGAGTATCTGCCCATGTGGCAGGAGAAAGAGCGGCTTTCCACCGTCCTAACAGAATTTCTAGGTGACCAAAAAGAAGAAATCGAAGCGGTAGGAGTCTGTATGACCGCGGAGCTGGTAGATGCTTATCAAACTAAAAGGGAGGGTGTTCTGGACATAGCAGGGAAAGTTAAAGAGACATTCAACCTCCCCCTAGGTTTCATCGGTTCAAAAGGAGTGGTTGGTTACGAAGAATTGAAAGATAAACCCCTCAATGTGGCGGCTGCCAACTGGGTGGCTACCTCCAGACTGGCCGGAGTTGTAGAACCAGACTGTATCATGATTGACACTGGGAGCACCACCACCGATATCATCCCCATTAAAGATGGAAGGGAATGTGCTAAGGGCAGATCCGATCTGGAGAGACTGGGTACTGGTGAGCTGGTTTACACTGGTACCCTGAGGACCAACGTGGCCGCACTGGTGGATAAGGTGCCAATGGATGATTCATGGTACCGGGTGGCTTCAGAATTATTTGCCATAACAGCGGACATCCATCTGGTGCTTGGAAACATATCCAAAGAAGATTACACTTGCCACACACCTGATGGCGCGGGTATCTCTGTAGAAGACTGCATGCGTCGTATCGCCCGGGTGGTCTGCAGTGATATGGATGTTCTGACCCCTAGTGATATAAAATCCTTATCAGAATACATCCACTTGAAACAGGCCGAGAGTGTCTCGGAAGCTCTACTGGAGGTTTCCAAGAGAAATAACATCTCCCAGGTGGTAACCACTGGTCTGGGTATGGATATAATAGGTAAAAAGGCCAGTGCAATTGCCGGTATTCCATCGGTAGGGATGGATCAGCTTTTAAGTAAAGAAGAGTGCGTGGTAGCCCCGGCGGTGGGTACTGCTATTTTATTGGAGGAATATTTAAAGAAAAACTAAGGATAAAGTGTTTTTAAAGAAAATAGTGTTAATTCAATACCAAACATCCTTCAAACCCAAAAGATAGGCTATGGTGTTGGCTGCCACATGTAAAATAACCGTGTAAACCAGGATTAAAAGTATTATCTCCAGTGGTATGGTCACCACCAGTGAAGCAAGTAGTAAAGCCATTAATGCGAAGTCTAGCTGGTCTAAAAAGGGTGCTGGTTTTCCCCTTTCTATTTTTATCCTCCTTTTAATGAAGCTGCCCACTGCATCTCCAATTAGGGCTCCGGCACTGAGTGCTAATCCTAGTAGTATCCATCCTGCAAAGTTACCGGGTATAATTCCTTCGATGGTGGTCCATTCTGGAATTAGGGTAAATATGTCACCGTAGTGCATGAAGACGATGCCCTGAAGAACTGCAATTAATGTTCCGATTATTATCCCCAGGATAGTCCCTCTCCAGGTCACTCCATCACCCAGTAGTCGGCGTCCGTCTGTGAAATTTCTCTTAAAGTCTAGCGGTGCACCTCCACCGAAGGCTAGGGCCGAAACATTGGCCAGGTAGGCCGGTAGCATGAAGTACATAGCGTATACTGATAAACTTATAAAACTGATGGTTGGATCCATTGGTTACCTCCAAATTAAAAGAAGTTAATAGTAATTGTTAAAACTATTAAATAAGATGTTGGTTTAAATATTTGAAAAATAAAAGTAATTATCCAGAACATCTTGTGCTTAACATCGATTGTTTACACGAAATAGTAAGATGAAACAACCTTTTGATGCTACCACGAATCATTTCTTTTCAGTAATTCCATAAAAGGATATCATTTATTTATACCTTGAGCACAATAATATGATGTTACAGTAATGTATATCCCTTGCAATGATTTAAGTTAAAAAATTATAAGCTGTTAAAATAATTGGTGAGATTATATGGTTATAAAGAAGACCAAAAGTATGTGTCCCGAGTGCCTTGAAATCGTTGACGCAGAAGTCTACGAAGACCAGGGCAGGATAATGATAAGGAAGGAATGTAAAGAACACGGAGTATTCGAAAACACCTACTGGAGTAGTAGTGAAATTTATTATGATGCTTCTGATTACGATTATAAGGGGGAGGGTATAAAAAACCCCCAAACAACTGTAGAGGGTGAATGTCCTTCTAACTGTGGATTATGCCCTGAACATGAAAGCCATACCATTTTAGGCCTTATAGATGTTACTAATCGCTGTAATCTTCGCTGCCCAGTATGTTTTGCAAACGCAGCAGTATCAGGAACTCTTTACGAGCCAACCTATGAAGAAATCAGGCAGATGCTCCGGAACCTGAGGAGTAACCAGCCAGTTCCTGCTCCGGCCATACAGTACGCTGGTGGTGAACCCACCGTACGTAAAGACATTGTAGAACTTATAAAACTGGCCAAGGAAGAGGGGTTCACCCACACCCAGATAGCAACCAACGGCATCCGCCTGGCAAAAAGACCGGAACTCATCAGGAAACTTAAAGAAGCGGGTTTAAACACTGTATATCTCCAGTTCGACGGGGTTACAGAAGAACCCTACATCCAGATCAGGAACAGGAATCTCTTATCCATTAAATTAGAAGCCATAGAGAACTGCAGAAAAGAAGATATGGGTATCGTCCTGGTACCCACACTGATTAAAGGTATAAACCATGACCAGATAGGGGACATTATCAAATTCGCTGCCAAAAACATCGATGTGATAAGGGGAGTGGTTTTCCAACCAGTATCCTTCGCTGGAAGAACACCCAGCGATGAAGTGGAAGGGCAGCGAATAACCATTCCTGATTTTGAAGAACTGGTCGAGGAACAAACGGATCGAGAGATCAAAGTGGAAGATTTCTACCCCGCATCATCTGTACTGCCTGTCTCTGAATTCATCGAGGCCATTGAAGGCAAGCCACAGGTGGCCTTCACCTGCCACCCCCATTGTGGAGCGGCCACCTACGTTTTCATAGATGAAGATAAGATGGTTCCAGTAACACAATTCATAGATGTAGACCGCTTCTTCAACCTGTTATCCAAGAGTAGTGATGATATAACCAACGGTGGATTAGTGGCCAAATCAAAGGTTTTAGCCCGGGCCACCATCGAACTCCCCCAGACCATCAGCCTAGCTAAAACTCCCGATTCATTGGATATTAAAAATATATTAATTAAAGTGTTTAAGGAACGGTCGTACGATGCCCTGGGAGATTTCCACCATAAAAGTCTCTTAATAGCCTGTATGCACTTCATGGACCCCTGGAACTTCGACCACGACCGGGTGAGGAGATGTGTAATCCATTACGCAGTTCCTGATGGAAGAATAATACCCTTCTGCGCCATGAATTCCATATACAGACAGGAGATTGAGGAGAAATTCTCCAAACCCTTCGGTAAGTCTAAAGAGGAATCTGATTAGTGAAGTTTATATCTTTATAATTTGAAAACTAATATTAATTAAACAGGGTGTCTGATTTAGTGTGAAAATTAATGGGTCATTTGGGTTTAATTTCACGTATTGGTAGTTATTCAGATGTCCCTGATAAAAGTACAGTTGGATATTTTATATATATTAAAATGGGGCCTTAGGAATCGGAAGATTTATTAATAATGGGATATAATATTTAATTAGGTGATTAAAATGAATATCCCGTTAAATCCTGATTCAAAAGACCCTATTTGGACTTTGTTTGGCAAAGTAATTAAACTTATCGACAGCAGAACTTTCCAGCAGGAATTAGCTCGAAACGGACTGCAAAGCATAAAAAGATACCAAA
>DAQK01000030.1 GCA_002502855.1 Methanobacterium sp. UBA279 | reverse complement strand
CAGTATTTTGAAGGGTCAATACCAATTTTTTTAAAGTAATCAAAAAAAGATATTTGTTAACCCCATTTTAATAGAGTTAAATATCATATTAGCCGTTGCACTGAGCTCTGTATCTTCTGAATCAGGCCCATAAACAGATATGACATAAGTTGTACCTTTGTCTGTGAAGGCCATGTCATAATATTTCAATAAACCACTCGTGTTAGGCTCTTTAATCGCTGTTATACTTTTAAACACTTCGACTCCGTTAGGGTTGGTTTCCTCTGTTGATGAGATGACCTGATCTCCACGTTCTCTAACAGCCACGTTACTGTCATCTCTGGCATTGCGTGGATTTAGACTTGGACTTTTTTTTGAACCAGGATATAGATGTTATCATTTCCAAGTTTACCCACTTATTTCCAATTTTTAGTGCCTATCATGATTGACTGGTAGTTGGTGTTGTTTTCCGTGTTTTCCATATTTTCGGGATAATTGAAACTCACTGATCCATCAGATGCTAAACCATCTGAAAAAACTGAAACTTATATTACTGTTTGTCCATCCCATTATAGCAGCTGCAACAACCATCACACCTAAAACACCGAAAAGCAAGTAGTATTTATTCATATGGCAACACTGATCATGATATCCCATTTTATTTTAATAATGACTTTCGGTTTGGCTCTGATTAATACTTTTAACCTAAATCCCACACATACAATTTAAAACAGTAGTCTCCGTGACTTTTAGTGCCAACAGCCACGTTGGGAGCATCTTCTACTTTTCCCTTTGAAATTATGGTTTCACCATCCAGATGGTTTAATTCAACCAGTTTATAATTCATTCCCTGGAGATTATTATCCAGATATGAACCGGCCAGCTTACCAGCACCAGCAATACCGGTGGCATTGTTACCATTGGCCTTCAGGACCGTTACCATCTCTTCAATTAAGGTATCTTCAGAAGTGTGATATTGGCCCATAGCATCTAAAGCATCCTGTGCCTGGTGAGAGAGGCGTATCTGCTGGGAAGGCAGGATTAAACTCCCCTGATCTACACTACTAACTGCAATAAGTATTATAAAAACAGGAATAAGGGCTAAAACCGCATCTAAGGTAAAGATAAATCCATTATCATCCATAGTGTAGTATGATCTCCATAAAGATCATTACCTCTCCCTTATCATTTTAACAATATCGTCTTTCTTCCTAATAGCTTCCTGGGCAGCACGTGCGGTTTTATCCTTCATGGACTGGAAATCCTCCGGTTGGGTATCGCCCACGATTTTTTTAATCTTGGTATAGGCCGCCTCTCTAAAGAGGGGTACCAGCTCGGTTTCTTCCCCATTTTTGACCAGACGGGATTTTCCTTTATCATCCACTTCGCCAATCTGTGCTATACACACGCCCACATCAGATATGGCCTTTTTAACCTGGTCCGCCTTATCTTCCGGGGTTATTATCATCAGGGAATCCACTGATACACCCAACGGATCGATGTTCAAGTTTTCCAGCATCTCCAGAACGGTTGGGTTTATAAGTTCCCGGATTTTATCCTCGTAGAATTTAAGTCCCAGACGGGTGGTACGTGATATCTCATGGGCATCACCTCTTAATCCGCCGTTGGTTACATCGGTCATGGCATGTACATCTTGAATCAACCCTGAATTGAAAATAGCTTCTGAGGCCTTTATGAAGTTTATGTCCATGGTCTCCCATACCACATCGAAAAGGCCATGGTAGAGGGCTGTGGTGGTGATGGTACCGCCTCCTGAACCCTCAGTGAGTAGTATGACGTCTCCTTCTTCGGCTCTTTTGCGTGCTGTTGGTGGATAGGGTGATACGCCCACGGCGCCCACGGCGCTGACTAATCTGTCGCCCAGGACCATGTCTCCACCTACTCTCAGGGTACTTCCAGCCACTAAGGGGACGTTTAATAGTTCTGATACCGCGCATACTCCTGCGGTGAAGTCGAAGAGTTTGCCCACGTCACCGTCATCAGCCAGGTGGAGGTCGCTTATAATGGCAACTGGATGGGCGCCCATAACGCACACATCACGCAGGGAAGCCCTGGCAACATGAAAACCACCTAAAAAGGGATATTCACTTAGTCGGGAGTGTATACCGTCTACTGCGGTGGTTATGTAGAGTTCTTCGGATCCCATGTTGGTTTTGACCACTCCACCGTCGTCCTGGGCTGATGGGCTGATGAGTGCGCTGCTGTTGGTGCTGGCCACTATATCTGCGATTTTCTGGTGGACGAAGAAGTCCCCTTCACCCCGGGAGCCCACTCCAATTTCTCCCATTTTCACATGGGACTGGGGGTAGTTGATCAGGCTTTTTAAAGCAGGGTCTTCATGTTCCTCGATTTTCAGTGTGTACTTAACTTCCTCTATGACTGCCCGGGCCATTTCACCCGCTTTTTGGGGGTCGATGTCTTTGTATTCCAGTATTTTCTCTTGTAAACTATTTTCAATGGTGTTTTCGTCTTCTTTTTTGATAGATTTCCTTACGAATCCTTCAATATCCACGGTTAACCCCTCTTTGAAATGTTTTCTTTGCCAAGTTCCTATTTGATAATACTTATATATAAATTTTTATTATTCAATAAGTTCCACAAAATTTTCCAAAATCTTAAGCCCAATCTGCCCGCTCTTTTCCGGGTGGAACTGGGTGGCGAATACCTGGTCTTTACAGATTACGGCAGGGACTTCCACACCATAATCAGTGGTGGCAGCGATTATATTTTCGTCAGAAGGCGACACATAGTAGGAGTGTACGAAGTACATATAATCGTCTTTTATATCCTTTAAAATTGGACAGGGACGTTTAATCTGTAAGTTATTCCATCCCATATGGGGTATTTTAAACCCTTCATTAATTAAGGAGTCTGGGAATTTTTTAACTTCCCCTTCAAATATGTTCAAACCTTCAACGCCTTCGCTTTCCTGGCTCCGGGTGAATAAAACCTGTAAACCCATGCAGATTCCTAAAAATGGCTCTCCACTGTCTACATGTTCGTGGATGGTGTTTCCATACTTCCGCAGGTTGTTCATGGTGTGTCCAAAGGCACCCACTCCGGGCAGAACCAGTGCTTCAGCTTTCCGCAGGTCATTTAGATCGTTAGTTACCCTGGTTTCCACACCAATTTTGGTGAAGCCGTTCTTGATGCTCTTCAGATTTCCGGATCCATAATCTATAATGGTTATCATAATTGAATTTTCTCTTTAAATTTTTGTTTTCAAAATAAAAAATATAAATAGATGTTTTTGTGGTAAATAGAGGCTGTCTATCTGGTTTCATAGAAATCTTTAACCCTTTCAGTGTCGTCCAGGTGGGGGGTGGAAACTTCATGGAGTACGGTATTTTCCATAGCTACGATGGAGTGTTTTTCATGGGGTTTAATGCGGATGGTGTCATTTTTACCGAAATAATCTTTACGGTCCTCAAATTCTATGTAACCAGCGCCGCTGACGATGTACATGGTTTCATCCTTCTGAGTATGGTAATGAAAGGATGTTTGGAAGCCTTCTTTCAGGAACAGTTCCTTGGTGAGGTATTTATCCGTGTGGATCAGTATTTTTTCGTATCCCCATGGCTTGTCCTCCCGGTTTTTATATTCTTTCCGTATTTCTTCCAGTTCCTTGGTGGTGTCTATGGCCATCCAGAACAGCCCGTCTTCCTTGTAGTAACCGAGTTTGTTTTCCTTGGCCAGCATGGGAAAGACGGTTTTTTCAATATCTCCCACATCAAATTCCCCGAAGTCTATTTCCCCCTGGGAAAAATACACTCCTCCGTTGATATAGTAGTCCAGGACGGGTTTTTCTTTAAATGAAACTAATCTGTCCCCGCTTACTTCCACTATTCCGTAGGGGGAGACCATTTTGGTTATGAATATGGATAAGGGATAGTCTGATTTTTTACCCTGTTCAATCATCTTCTTTATGTTTAAATCAGCCACCACATCCCCGTTCCTGATAACGGATTGCTCATTATTTTTTAAACTCTCCATTCCAAGTCTGATCGCGTTTAAAGTACCGAGGGGTTTATCTTCCTGGATGTATTCAACATCCACTCCCATGTAGCTATCTCCGTACCTTTCCTCTATTTTTTCACCCAGAAATCCGGTTAAAAGGATTGCCTTGTCAACACCGGCGCTTTTGAAGTCGAAAAGTTGCTTATCCAGTATTGTGTAGTTATCTTTAATTTCAACTAAGGGTTTAGGAATTTTTTCTGTAAGAGGTCTTAATCTCTTTCCAAATCCTCCGCAAAGAATTAAACCCACTGTTTTGGTCATAATATCACCTTATAATTTAATTCTTAATTTTTGATTAATATAAACGTTTATTAAATTAGTATTTCTTGGTTCATCAATTCTCTTAAAACCAGTCCAAAATCGGAGGGGACAACTTCTGATGTGCCCAGGGTTTTGGCATGGGCGTCTAACTCGGTGACCACGTAATCGTATCCCAATTTTTTCAGGGGTTCCACCAGACGTGGGCCGTCAGTAACTGCTATACTAACTCCGGGAACGGTTTCAATGGGGAGAGCATGTGGTACTCCGGCAACTACTACTAAGTCAAAGGATCCGTCCTTTAATAACTCGGCAGCTTTTTCTCCAGTCTGAGGATACTCATCTAAACCGCCGGTTATATGGTCTACCCGGATATCTTCTTTTTCCAGTTCTTCCTGGATATTACGGGTGTGCTGTCTTATGCGGGGGAGGCCCACATTCTCATCGAGGTTGGCAATTATCGTAGGGGGGTTATTTTTATTAAATTTCTTAAAAGGTAATTTCAAAAGGTCGGCAAATAGGTAGGAAGTTTCCTTTTTAGAATTTAAAACCAGGGCAACTTTATCTCCCCTTTCTATACTGGAAAGGAGAATTTTACCCACCTTTTCCTTGAGGTCTCCATAGGAAGGCTGGATATACTCTCCCTGGGCCATCCCCCTGGTTTTCTCAATTTCAGTGGCCTTTTTAAGCATCTTTGTCTGTCTGTCTCTTTCTTCGCTTGATATGATCCCTTCCTCTGCCGCTGCATCAAGGACAGCTATAGCTCCTTCAGTGTTGTCCCCTTCACTTAGTCCGCCGTGTGATTCAATAGCCAGTACCTGGGCTTTGGTATCTACATTTTCCACGGCTTCTTTCAGGTCTTCTCCTATGATCATACTGGCACAGGTTCCCACTATCCCTACTAACTTGGGTGAGAACATGGAATCCACTTTCTGGAGGGTTTCCTCCAGTTTCTCTGATGCACCGAATATGAAGTCGTTTTCAGACATGGCAGTGGTCACCACCCGTACACCGTCATTTTCCAGGAGACGGCCTGTACGGAAGCAACATCCATGCGGTCCGTGTAATATGATTACATCGGCGTTTAAATCGCGTAAAGTGTAAAGTGCAGCTGCTATGGGGCTTGGTCTGGGATGCAAAGTTTCACCTAGTTAAAATTCATTTTTTCGGATTTGATTATTGATTGTTTGCATTCTTATTTAAAGTTCAACTATGAAACTTAATGGTTATTTACCGATAACTATATATAAGTTTTCTAATGTAATACGAATTGAAAGATTTTAATGATTTGTATTGTTAATCTACACCTATGGGGCGGGGCATGAAGAGGATTCCATTTGAACATGCACAGAATGGTGCGGAGAAGAAATGAACTTCATTTCACAAGCCCTGAACTTAATTCTATGGATGCAATATCCTTTGTTTAACTACTTGATTCTCGACTTGAAAAGGTGAGCACGCCTGTGCTGGTGATGTTTGGTGAGAAAGATTATCGGATCATAAAAGAATCGGCTGATGAACTACTGAATGTAATCCCAAATTCAAAAGGGGCAGTAGCCAGGAAAGTGGGGCACATGTGGAATATGGAGAAACCAAAACTTTTCAACGATGTTTTAAGGGCATGGATAACTGATAATCCTCTGTTTGAAGTTTTAAAGATGAAGAAAATTTAGAATATTAATTTATATAGAAAAATTTTTATCACTGACGGTCTAACTATTTCCAAGGAGGGATATTATGAAGAACAGATACTATGCAATAATAGGAGTGTTGTTTTGTGTAATAGTGGCAATATCGGGCTGCACCATTCCATGGACTGGGTCTGGTACCAATGGAAATAATCCACCGGATGTTCAAGGAGTAACAGCAGCTTCTCTAACTGGCCCCGGTACAATAATTATAGAACAGGGAAATAATGAATCTATTAAAGTGGAAGGCAGCGATAGTGATAAATCTAACCTTGAAATTATAAAAACAGGACCTAGTTTGGAAATAATAAGCAAAGCAAGCGCTGATGTGAAGATCTACCTCACTGTTAAGAATATAACCGCCCTTACCATTTCTGGTCCAGGGATAATAAACGCAACCGGTAAGGTTGAACAGCTAGCTATAACTATCACTGGACAAGGAACTGTCAACGCCAAGGATTTAGTCGCCCAAAACGCCGTCGTAACTGTCACTGGAGAAGGTGAAGCCCTAGTAAATGCAGTGCAAACACTAGTAGCGACTGTGACTGGTTCTGGTTCTATAAAATATCAGGGTAATCCTCAGGTGCAACAGACAGTCACTGGCGGGGGATCAGTGAGCAAAGCTTAGAATACTATAAATCCAGAAAGAAGAAATATTCTTCTTTTATCTATTTTTTTAAAAAAGGGTTTAATATAAAAAGGGGGTTTATTTTATGAAGATAGGAATAATTGTTCATTCACAGACTGACAATACCTATTCTGTTGCTTCCAAGCTGCAGGAAGCACTTACCCAATCCGGTAACGATGTTGAAATTAAAAGAGTCAGCATAGTGGGCGGAGATAGGCCGGAAAACAAGGACAAAATCCAGCTTGAAGATCCGCCCGAAGTAGCTGGTTATGATGCTTTAATTTTCGGTTCTCCAGTACATGCATTCAGCCTGGCACCAGCCATGCAAGTATATCTGGAGCAGTTACCATCCCTTGAAAATAAGAAGGTAGCGCTATTTGTAACCAAGGGATTACGCTTCGAATGGACAGGTGGTACCCGGGCCATTGGTCAGATGAAAAAATTATGTGAGTCTAAGGGTGGAAAAATCGTCGGTACGGGGATTATAATCTGGAATAAGCATAGGGATAAGAAAATAGAAGAAGTGGTCAAGGAATTTAGTGAATTGTTTTAGATTTGGCAGATTTATATTTTACTCATAAAGCTAATTGACAGTATTATAAACAGTTCCTTTCAAGGCATAAGATTCATTTTTGGACGCAGTCATAATAAGGATCGAAACCGAGAGATGTTTATTTGAGCACAGAAGTTTATAGATTCTTATATGGTGGATGGACTTACTAAGGATAATTCATTTGATCTTATGACCTTTAGGGATATATCAACCTTCGAAATGGAGGAAGATGATGGTAAGGTGAAGGTTTTACAGTGTAACGAACGCTACCATCTGAGATTACATGGCTTCTTAAATCCCTGAACTTCTCTAAAATTGATATACTGGGCTGTGAAACCAGAAATTTCAGCAGAGATCACCCTTTAACAACAGAAAACTTTGAAATGCTGGTTATAGCTGAGTTTTAGAATATTTCAATGTATTGAAGGAGAGTTATTTGAATGTTACCATACGTTATTTTATACAATGCAGTAAGCCTGGACGGTCGTATAACCGGTTTTAATGCCGATGTTGAATTGTACTATGAACTAGCTTCTAAGTGGAATATCGATGCAGTACTCATGGGTAGCAACACAGTACTCATCGGATTCAACGCGAAACCCGGGGAAACCCGTGATGCTGATTTAGATGCTCTTAAAAATCGTGAAAAGGATCTTGAAGATACAAGGCCATTTTTAGTTGTTCCAGACAGCAAGGGACGGATCAGAATATGGAATGAACTTTTTAAAATGCCTTATCTACGTGATATCATCGTATTATGTTCCAGATCCACCCCTCAGGAGTATTTAAACTTTTTAGAGGAGAGAAATATTGATTATATCATCACCGGTGAAGATCAGGTCGATTTGAGGGAGGCGCTGGAAAAGTTAAATCAAGAATATAGGGTAGAGTCGATCCGAGTGGATAGTGGTGGTATCTTAAACGGTATTCTTATCCATGAAAGTTTAACAGACGAAATCCACGTGCTTATTCACCCGGAACTAGTCGACGATACTGGATCAGGATCTATTTTTGAGTCACTAGATATAAATCCTTTAGATGGACCTATAAAGCTCAAATTAATTCATATTGAAAGATTAGATGATGATATATTCTGGATATGAAATAGTTCTATAGGCGGATGAATTATGGCATACCTATACTTTTCAACTTCATTTAATGGAAATTTAAACAGGATATAAATATCCTTATTTTTTAAATAAGTCTTCCTAACATTTATATCAATCCAAAACAAACTATGTAATATGAATTCCATGGAAACCCCAACAAAATCGGGGATTCTGGAATCAACTGAAAAGTATGTCCTGCTTTTAAGTGTTCTGGTCAGTTTCTTGGTTTCCTACATAAGCTCTTCCATCAACCATAGCCCTGCCACAAATCGCTCTAGAATTTGCACTTAACTCCATATTTTTAGGCTGGATTCCCACGGTCTATCTGCTTTTCACTGGTATCTTTTTAATCCTCTTCGGTAAAATAGCCGATATCTATGGTAAAAAGAGGGTAATTGCCTATGGGGTTATAATATTTACAGTGGCAAGCTTCATATCTGCCCTGGCACCTAATGGAGATATTTTATTGGCATCCCGGATATTACAGGCCCTGGGCGGGTCGATGATATTTGGAAATGTTTATTCTCTAATTGCATCTGCTTTCCCTGGAAAAGAGAAGGCATGGGCTTTATCTTTAACCGTGGCAGTAGCCTATATTGGACTTTCCATCGGACCTGTTTTGGGAGGATTTTTAACTGGATTCTTCGGGTGGAGGTCCATCTTCTTCTTCTCCATCCCCTTCGGCATAGCAGCTATCATAGCTGTTTTTGAATTAAAGAGAGAATGGACAGAGGCAGAACAAGATAGGTTCAGCATAAGCAGCACCGTAGTCTTTGCACTGGCACTGATTGGAATAATTTACGGGTTTTCAGAGATCACAAGCAACACAGGGATTATAGTCTTTATTGGCGGTTCCGTTGGGGGTTGTAATATTCGTTTGGCTCCAGAGGAGGGTGGAAAATCCATTGATAGATCCTGAACTCCTTTTTGACCGGGTGTACATACTCAACAATTTAACATCCCTGGTAAATTACGGTCCGGGCATATTCACCATCTTTCTATTAACCTTATACCTCCAGAACATAAGGGGACTGAGTCCCGGTGAATCAGGGCTGTTGTTATGTGTTCAATCCATATTCATAGCCATATTCTCCCTATCAGTGGGTAAGTTGATGGAATCCATGAGACCCAGACATATAGCAGCCCTGGGAATGGCATTAACAGAGTAGGATTAACTTTATTCCTGTTTTTAGGGGAAAACACTTCTTTTGTACTTATAGTGGTTGCCCTTGCAGTTATCGGGTCCGGGTACGGTCTTTCAGCCACTTCAAGTACTCAGATCGCAGTGGATTATGTTGGACATAAATTTCTCGGTGTTTCCAGCGCCACATTAAATACCATGAGAGTGGCAGGCCAGATGATGGGGATGGAAGTGACCCTGGCTGTTTTTGAATATCTTCATAGGACAGGACAGTATAAATCCCAGTAACTACACTCTTTTCATTGAAGGCAGCAAGATACCCTTTTTGATATTCGCTATTCTCTGTTACATTTCGATATATGGTTATTTCATAATGAAAAGAAAAAATTGACTTGAAATACAAAAGAAAAAAGAAGGGAGTTTTATTTTCTTTTCGGTACTAACAAACCACCAAACACCATTAAAATAGCCAGTATCAACATGTAAACTGGTATCCCTGTTTCCTGCATGCCTATAACCTCGTTTGTCGAATTTCTAGGCGGCACTGGTCCCTCACCTAAAATGGTCACCAATGCCTGGACAGTTTGATAGTCAGAGGCAGTTACCGTTGCAATACCTGATCCTTCATCACCCCTTAAAATCGCAGTGGCAAGACCATTAACCCAGAGGGCTGTGATGGATTTACTCCCCACATTACCCAGGTCGGTGGTGAATGTTACCTTTGGTCCGCTGAAGAAATCTGCCCAATTTGCACTGTGGTCAGCACCCGTTGAATCCCGGTAGACATCAGCAGTAATTAGGGAAGTTTGACCGGTATGTATCGTGGATGGGTCTGCTTTTATACTTAAAACCAGCCAGGGAGAGTAGAGTAGAGTTCCATTACCCTTGAAGAATTTGCTACTATCCGGGTTGTTGGTTCCGTACCAGTTATAGGTGGCGGTGGTGTTGCTGTTTTCCAGCTTATGGAATAACCTGTCTAAATCGTCCCTTATGGGTTTCAGGATTGGTTCAAGTTCCGGATGATTTTTTATGGCGTCGTCGATGGGTTTGAGCATTGTATCTATGTCGGGTCCGAAGGAGGAGAACATGAAGTTTTGAATGTAGTATTCGAAGTTTACTATCCGGTTGTAGTTGATGGTTCCATTGGGTGAACATATTACGATGCCGGTTCCGATACCATCCCCTTCCAGGTTGTTTCCATTAATTACGGTAGAGTTAAAACCAGCAGCAACCATTGACACATCATTAGCTCCTCTTACGTGAGCTACCGTGTTATATAGCATGTTTAGATTTCCCAGTGCAGTGCCTACAATTCCCGCCGCTACACTGGGTGATTTAATATTAGAAGCTTGATTATTTATCAGGTTATTGGAACCAAGCAACCCAACACCCAGGATTGCCACCGCTGCCTTAGCTCTACTGATATTCGAAACTTTGTTGTCCTCTAATTTTAAATCACCCAGGGCAACGGTTACAATTCCAACTGCCTGTTCAGCTGCAGTTACTTGAGATACTTGGTTTCCAGAAACCAGAGTAGTTCCATTTCCAACTATAGCGGCTTCAAGTGCATAAACTGAGCTGTTAGTTAATCCTTCTAGTTTGGATAGGTAATTATCTGAAATCAACACGTTTATACTGGTTGTGACTAATTCAACCCCAATAATGGTGTTGTTTGCAATAATATTGGTGATGGTATTTTTAGATACGATTAAATTTTCGACGTTGGCAACTTCCGGATTACCGCCGGCACCTTTACTCTTTCCAAGTTGAATTCCAAAGACGTTTACACCCCTGATGTTGGATATCGTGTTTTTTAAAGCTTTAAATGATGTTAAGCTCCCGTTAACTGTAATTGAAATACCATTTGCAGATCCTTCTCCAATTATGTTGGATATTTGATTTCCTGAGAAGGTAAAGAAGCCTCCAGTAAGGTTTCCCAGAACACCATTTTCACTCTGGCCGAATATTAGGTTATCCAGAATGGTGATGTTGCTGTTTGAAACCAGCATCCCTGTTTTACCCCCACTTATTTGGTTACCTTGGATGTAACAGTTGTCTGCACTGATGTTGACACCTGTTCCTGAACTGATTATATTGAACCCACGTATGGTGCTTCCGCTACCACCGTTTAACAGGGTAAATCCTGTTTTTGTAGATTTAATTTTTACGTTGCTCCCGTTGGCTTGAATAGTTAACTTTTTATTCACTAAGACATCTTCGTCGTATGTACCGGAAAATACGTTGATTACATCCCCATCTAGTGTATTTTTGTTGTCTATTGCCTCCTGGATGGTGGTGTAATCCTGGCCTTCACCAACGTTCCACTGGGCTGCAGTTACCGGACTTACACAGAAAAATGGAACTATGACCATGAATATAAGTGTGGATGTTAAAATTGAAGCCTTTCTATTTTTCCCTTGTTTTTTCAACTTCTTCACTTTTCCTATAGTAGGAATAGATGTTGTTTATATACTTCATAGGATATGCATTCATCAATTATATAGTTATTGATCCAACGAAAACCATAACTATTTATATAACTTCATCACTAATATCGACTAGTCGATATCGGTAACTTGATATCGTCTTCATGTAAATGTCAGGATATTTTGACATGAAGATGAATTAGACCGCCTCCACTATCAAGTTATCGATACATATCGGCTGTTAGATAAATCGAATATGATTCATCAATATTGAATATGATTCACAAATAATAGGAGATATGATTATGTGGGATACGTTTAGAAATTTTCACAGGGAATGCCATGAGAGAATGGAGGAAATGCAGAGATTCGGGGGTTTAAGGATCTGGATACTACATGTTCTGGATGAATATGGTCCAGGAAACGGTGTGGAGATCATGGATGCTATTCAGGAGCACCAAGAGGATTTAAAATTAATGGGATTTGGTAGGAGATCCAGAGGACATAAGCCTCCCAGACCTTCCCCTGGCTCAGTATATCCCATGCTCAAAAAAATGGTTGGAGAGGATTTAATCAACAAAGGTGAAGATGGGAAATACGAGTTAACAAAAAAAGGGGAGGATATAGTTTCTAAACTGACCGGGCGTTTAAAACATTTTCAGGAAAGGGAACGGGGGATGGTCTCCATTGAAATAGTATTAAATGAAATGGATGGATATATGTCCTATTTGGAAGATATTAAAAAGTCAAAACTTGATTCTCATAAAGAAATGATAGTAAAATTAAGTGAAAGGCTAAAAAACTTAGAAAAATCATTAAATAAAGAATAAATTAATTATCATTATTATTTAATGTGAAATAAACTTTAAAATTATCCATGGTATGCAGGGCTTTCTTTAATCTAGTAAACAGGGAGGAAATAGGGAAATGACAAAAAATGCTATAGAAATTTATAATCTCACCAAAAAATTTGGAGACTTTACAGCAGTGGATAATTTATCACTAAATGTAAAGGAAGGTGAAATATTCGGATTTTTAGGCCCGAATGGGCAGGTAAAAGCACCACAATCAGGGTACTTTGTACCCTTACCCAGCCTACCTCCGGTTCTGCAAGCCTACCTCCGGTTCTGCAAGCCTACCTCCGGTTCTGCAAAAATCGCCGGTTTTGACCTGGTAAAGGATTCAGCAAAGGTCCGGGAGAATATTGAACTGGTCGCTGAGAAGATGATAATGTACGACCGGCTAACTGCGGCAGAAAACCTCCGATTCTTTGGAAAACTCTATAATATGCCTAAACAAAGGTTGGAGAAAAGAATAGATGATGTGCTGGAACTGGTGGATATGCAGAAATGGAAAAATACCCAGATCAGCAAGTTTTTTCACTGGTATGAAACAGCGAATCAACGTTGTAAGGGCGCTCATCATGTCACCAGCGACCACATCATCGACTTCGATGGTGATACTGCACGATTGCGAGCTAACATGACCGCGATGTACCTTTGGTCCGATGAGGAGAGCGATCCAAGGTCGTTGCAAACGCATTTCGTTGCTGGGGGTGTTTTTGAAGCAGTTGTGGTGCGTGATGCTGAAGGATGGCGGTTCAACGACCTGAAACCGCGTATTACATGGCGAACGGGTGCGGGGCATGTCCGCAGTGGCCAAATTTCATAGAAAGTAATTTCCAATTTTTTTCTAGTATTAAATGCGTAATGAGGACATCTTTTATCTTATACGTAAGGTAGGATAATGAAAAATAAAAGTATAATATGACATTTTAAAGCCAATAGGATGTATTATTATGGAATTTGAAGACAAGGCAAGAAAGATCGTAGAAAAGGAATGTGATGATTACTTTTTGGGTATCGTAGATTTGTCCCTGGCAAAAAATGTGGTAATTGGACAGTTCAAATCCTTGATATTGGAATATCCACGAGCAATCTCCATAGGGGTCACGATTCCATATAAAATCACCTATGAGATGTTGATGAGTAAAGCCTCCTCGATTTACAAGGAGACTAATTGTCAACTAAAACGCATTACTAGTCATATAACCAGTTCATTAGAAAAGGAAGGGTATAAGGCTTTATCGCTACCTAAAGGGGTAATAAATGATGAAGGATCTGTTTCTTTACATGAATTGGTTGCAGATCTGGCAAATTTGGGGCATATCGAAAAAAATGGGATGTTAGTAACAAGGGAAGTGGGTTTTGCGGTTAATTGGGGGACGGTACTTACTGATGCTCCTATTAAAGAAACCAAATAAGATTTTAAAGAAATTGAGTATTGGTGAATTATATATGAATTTAGAAGAAGCAAGTCGTTATATCAACGGCCTATATGGTAAAAGGGGAGTTAATTGAGAGGAATACATTGAATCCACTGAACTCGAAAAGTTTGGGTCAATCGTTGACGAAGATGTTTTCAGGGCACTTCAGGTCTTGTTCTACTTAACCCGTCCACAGAATGTTTTGGAAATAGGAAACAGTATAGGTTATTCAGCTGTGTCCATGGCTACCGTCGTTAAAGAGTATGGGGGGTAAAATTACCACTATTGAGTACGATGAAAACGTTGTAGAGCAAGCTATTAAAAATTTCAAACGAGAGGGAGTTGCAGAAACTATTGAGGTAAAAACTGGAGATGCACAGGAAATAATTCCACAAATTGAATCTGACAGATTTGACTTGATATTCCAGGATGTTGGGGATAAGAGATTATATCCTTTATTATTTGATGATTGCATTCGTGTTTTAAAGCCTGGTGGTCTATTAGTTGCAGAGGATACCTTGTTTCCAGTTATGAATAGGTTTAAAAAAAGTCATGAAGAATTAGTTGAATCTATTAATAAATTTAACCAAATGGTTGCAGATGATCCGCGTTGAGAATGTACGATACTTTCCATTGGAGATGGATTAACTGTGGCTATTAAAAAGTAGTTGTAAAAGGAATCATTTTATTAACTTTTACAATACATGGTGTTAAGATGTTTGGAAACTTCAGATTTAAAATGTTAAATAGAGAGGCCGCATCTGGAAAAAATAAGCCAGAAGAAATTATTAAAAGCCTTGGTATAAAAATTGGAATGATTGTTGCCGATATTGGTGCGGGTGGAGGATATTTTACATTTGAATTTTCTAAAAATGTGGGAAAAGATGGCAGAGTATATGCAATTGACACAGATCGAAATTCACTGGCTTTTATAAGTAATAAATCGAAGGAAGAGATGATAAACAACATAAAAGCGACATTAGCCTATGAAAATGGGTTCATGTTACCTGAAACAGCTGATTTATTCTTTTTAAGGAATGTCTTCCATCATCTATCTAATCCTGATGAATATCTTCACAATATAAAACGATTTCTAAAAAAGGATGGGAAGTTAGCAATCATCGACCACCAGAAGAATGGTTTCAGTTTTATAGGTCTTTTTGACCATTTTGTCCCCGAAGAAATGATAATAGAGACTGTGGAGAAAGCTGGTTTCAGAGTGCTGGAGAAATTTGATTTTTAACCTAATCAAGCGTTCATTCTTTTTGAACAAACAAAATCCGTCTAAGTTCCTGTATATTCAGATCAATCAACTGTTTTGCCTCGGGGTCAGCCATTATTTTAAACTGTTCCATGTTTGTTTCCTGATATAACTCACTTAACACATCTTGAAGATCTTCTACAGGAGTATCTATGATTTTCCTTATTTTTAACAGGTCTTCCTCACTTAATTTGTTTCTATAATCTTTTATCTGGTCTTCAAACTCTTCTACAGCATTTATATCAAGTGAAACATACTTTTCTACCACGTAAGGAGGTAATTGCTCTATGGTATTCAATATTTTCCAGATATCCTTTTCTTCAACCGATATGACCAACGTGTTTTCTAGAATTCTAGCTACATTAGAAGCTCGTTCCTTGCTGCCCCGCCCGTAAACCATGGATACAAGCACCGCACTAACTAGAATCGCGAAGAAAAAATACAGTTGATGTTCTGCTAGGGATGAGAGGGGATATCCAAAGAGATAGAATATGATGCTCGTGAGTAGAATGCTTCCCAGAATGAATGTTAAAATTGCCAGTATGATTGCGGTTGTTTTACTTTTTATCATTAAGTCCACATTATTAATTAAATAAAAGATTAATATAATAGGGTGTCTGATTTGGTGTGAAAATTAATGGGTTATTTGGGTTTAATTTCACACATTGATAGTTATCCGAATGTTTCTGATAAAAGTACGGATGGATATTTTATATATATTAAAATGGGGCCTTAAGAATCGGAAGATTTATTAATAATGG
>DAQK01000013.1 GCA_002502855.1 Methanobacterium sp. UBA279 | reverse complement strand
GAAAAATCTCTGCTCAAGAGACTGGTTAAAAACCATGATGAAGTTGTTGTAGAGACGGAAATTTCTCCTTCCAAATATGAAAGCCTTAAAGATTCCTCTAAATTTAAATTCCAAACACCGAATAAAGCCGGGGAATATGTTAGAACCTACCTGGCTGCTATTTTAATCGGAACCGATTTTATCGAAACAGAGGAAGAATTAAAGGAATTAATTCATGATACTTCCCTGACTATCACCAGGGACCGCCTGCAGGAGGCGGCTGAAGCAGAAGATCTGGTTTTGATCCAGGCCATCAACGCCCTGGATGAACTGGACGAGACCACCAGCAAGTTAGCAGAACGACTGAGGGAATGGTATTCCATCCACCTCCCGGAACTGGATAAGATAAAAAGCCACGAATACTACGTTAAACTGGTAGCAGATTATGGAGATAGGGACTCTATTATAAGTTTCGGGTTAGAGGAGTCAGACGTGGAAATAAAGACTAGTATAGGAGTTGAGCTGGACGAATCCGACATTTCCATGATAAGAGAATTTGCTTCTTCCATCAAATCTCTGCAGGCCACGAAAAAGTCGTTGAATTCATATATAGAAGATAAGATGGATGAACTGGCACCTAACCTCAAGGACCTGGTAGGGGCCTCCCTGGGGGCGAAAATAATCGCCCATGTGGGCGGGTTAAAAAGACTGGCCCTGCTTTCGTCCAGTACTATCCAGGTTTTAGGGGCGGAGAAAGCCCTCTTCAGGCACCTCAAGACTGGTGAAAGACCACCTAAACACGGCCTGATCTACCAGCACCCCGAGGTCAGAGGGTCGAAGTACTGGTTAAGAGGGAAGATAGCCCGGGCCCTTGCATCCAAGATATCCCTGGCTGTGCGTAAGGATGTCTTCTCTGGAGAATTCGACCCATCCATTAAAATCAGTTTTGAAGCAAAGGTTGAAGATATTAAAAAAGCTAATCCATTCCCTAAAAGGCCAAGTAAAAGCAGTAAACCTGGTAAGAAGGTTAAAAAGAAGAAGAAAAGGGAGAAGTATAAGAAGAAGTTTGATACTTACTACTGAGATAATTTGTATACTATTTTATGAGGGATATCCAATTATTCTATAAAGAAAAGATTTCATTAAAGAGGATTGTATCATTCAATAAAGGAAGATTTCATGGTTAATGAAGCTGTATTTGAACATATAAAAGTACGTTATCTCTTTTTGTGGTTGATCTTATTTTTTATTCTTGCGGTTTTTCTATATGCTGGAACTACTAATCTAGTTGCCGAGGCAGAGGTTGATGTGGTCGTCAGTTTTCTATTTTATGGTATCATATCCCTCTGGATCATCAGGAATTTTCACCGGGTAAAGATGAACAGTGAAAAGTTCTTCGGACATTTACCCCCTAATTATAACTGGTTTTACCTGTTCATCATAATTTTTGGTGTGATAATACTGTCATTGGGCCTTGGTGAACTCAGTCGATATATTCTCTCCATAATAGATCCTACTATATTAAATGAACTTCCATCAACCAGTCTTTTCTACAATCAAAGTGAAACACCACTTGCTCCCATCCTCAATTACATTGAATTCATTGTAGCAGTTATCATCGCCCCCATCGTGGAGGAAATCCTATTTAGAGGAGTTATGCTGCACCGTTTCACCATCAAGTGGGGTATCAAATGGGCCATACTGGCTTCCTCCATTATCTTCGCATTATTCCACGCGGATATAATAGGAGCATTCATATTCGCAGTTGTGATGTGCATCCTGTACATTAAAACCGCCAGCATCCTGGTGCCCATATTAGCCCATATTACCAATAACCTGCTGGCCTATGGTTTCGAGATTTTGACAAGCTTCAGCCCAGGGAGTACAGTGGCCAGTCACAGCTTAGAAGTGGCTATTTTTCTCTTAACCGTTTCTATTATAATCATATTGTATTTCCTTTACAGAAACTGGCCACAGAGGTACTGGCGACCTCCCTACTTCCAGGAAGTTTATGATGGAATTCCTGAAAATCTCTATTACGATTGATTGAAATAATTTATAAAAAAGGAATGGTAAATATACTCCTGATTTATAAAAAAGTAATGGTAAATATAACCCAGAGGTAAAAAAAATAAATGGAAACCATAAGAAAATGGAACGATTTCCCATCGGTGTATCAATTTGATGGCCAGCTGGCCACCTGCAACCTCACCCCTGGCGAGCAGGTTTACGGGGAAAAACTGGTGGAAAGCAGGGGCAGGGAATATCGCCTGTGGAATCCCCGACGGTCAAAACTAGCAGCCGCCCTACTAAACGGGTTAAAAACATTTCCATTCCATGATAACTCCAAGATAATTTATTTGGGAGCTTCTACCGGTACCACACCCTCCCATATTTCAGATATCACGCCAGATGGCCTGGTCTACTGTGTGGAGTTCTCCCCCCTGATGATGCGTAAACTGGTGGATCTATCCCAGATACGTCCTAACCTGATTCCGATACTGGATGACGCTACCAAACCACGTAATTACTTGCACCTGGTGGAGAAGGCGGATATAATTTACTCGGATGTGGCCCAGCCCAACCAGACGGAGATATTCATGGAAAACATGCGACTGTTTTTAAAAGAAGATGGTGTGGGTTTTTTGATGCTGAAGGCCAGGAGCATCGACGTGACCAGAAATCCGGAAGAGATTTATCGCGAGGAAGAATCAAGGTTAAAAACAGCTGGTTTCCGGGTGCTGGAAAAGATAGATTTAGAGCCCTATGAGAAGGATCATATGGCCTTTGTTTGTGAGGTTTCTTTTTAAAGGTTGGAGTTTTTCGTAACTTTATCCAAAATCTTCCCTGCAATCTCCCTTTTAGAAGTTAGATGGACCTTTAAAACATCATCATCAATAATTAAAACTTCATTACTATCAGAACCAAAGCCAGCACCCTCTTTATAGACATCGTTGGCCACCATGAGGTCTGCCCCTGATTCTTTCATCCTTTCCCGGGCTGAACTTACAATGTCCTCTTCTGACTTGCCATATTCTGCTTTAAAACCAACCAGGAAGATTTCAGGATTTAATTTTTTTACTTCCTTGATTATCTTAGGGGCTCTTTCCAGTTTCAAGATCAGGTCCTCAGATGATGAAATCTTAGTAATTCCCTCATCCCTTACTGGTCTGAAATCAGAAACTGCGGCTGCGGAAATGAACACATCACATGTTGGAACATGTTTCCTTATAGCTTCCTGCATGTCTGCCACAGACTCCACCTCAATCACATCAAAAATACGAGGTACACCTACACTCATCCTTCCACAAATTAAAGTTACCTTTGCTCCCCTGATAAAGGCTTCCCTGGCCAGTTCCACACCGGTTTTACCGGAGCTCAGGTTGGTTATTCCCCGGAACTCATCCACCTTTTCGTAGGTGGCCCCGGTACTGATGAGTACCTTTTTGCCCCTGAGATCGCCTGCGGAAGTTTCTCTTAAAACATTCAGTACTATATCATTCATATCAGGAAATTTGGCCTTATTTTCCTCTACTTTAGGCTTTATGAAGGTTATTCCTTCCTCTTTAAGCTTAGAAATATTCTCTTTCACTGCATGGTACATGGAATGGTGCATGGAAGGGACAAAAACTATAGGGGTCTCGTAGCCAAAAGCTGTGACTAGCAGGGTACTGATGGGGTTGTCTGCTATTTTATAGGCCAGTTTGCTGATGACGTTAGCAGTGGCCGGTGCCACCAGTATCAGGTCTGCCCGAGCATACTTCACATGCTCTATTTGACCTGTAAGGCCTAACACCACTTCCTCTCCAGTGGCGAATTCCATGGCATGGGGGTGTATTATCTCACAAGCCGCGTCGCTCATGAAACATTTGACATGAATATCATGCCTTCTAAGTTCCCTTGCCAGTTTAACTGCCTCTACTGCAGCCACACTTCCGGTAACACAGAGCACAACATTCATGGGATCAACAATTTTTTGTTTTTAAAAAAATAAAAATAGGGTTATACTAGTAATAGAAAAAAATTATCTCCTATCCACCACTACAAGAGTTTTTTCAGATGTCAATTCCTGGATTATGTTGTTTAAGACGTCTAATTTTCCGGGTATCCTTCGGGAGTCTTCCCTCATGACTCGGATTTTATATTTTTCCTGGCCATCCTTACCATAGACTATGTTGATACCTGATATCCTGGCTGGGGCAAGTATATCCCTGGCTACTGAGCGTAGATCTGAGTTTTCGCCCACGACTCTTACTTTCTTTCCTATAACCCTGGATATTTCCCGGACGATCTTTCCGCTTTTACCTATGAGTTTACCAATCTGATCCTTCTCGGTAACGATAATGACCATATCACCGATTTCTATGGTCTTTTTAAACCCTATCTTTCCATCACCAACCCGGTATAGTATTTTTGCAATGTCTAAATCCATCTGAGTAATTTCACCACTCTTTAACTTGTTTTCACATCCTTGACAGAGCATTCCGCTCTTGAGACAGACATCGCATACTGGTAATACCATTCACATTCCTCCTTTTTCCAAAAAGTCGCAGGCGGACCTGCGCGATAAATATTAAATAATATCATTTAATAGTCAATCCCTGAATAGACAGATTTAGCGCCTATTTTTTTGTACTTATTTGATAGTTATAAGATAACGCTAAAATAAAAGCAAGATATATCTAAAGGTGTAAATCTGTTCCACATAAAATGATACTCTAACAAATATTGATCTATTACTTCTTCTTATATATAATATGCACTACCCTATAAAAAAATTGGGAATGAATCCAAAAATAAAAGGAAAAAAATTCTTACTTAGAGAACTTTAAAGCTGTTTATAACCAGATCAAAGTTGCTCTGCTCTTTTTCAAAGTTGTTAGGGATGGTGCCGCAGAGAATCACGTATATCACTCCATTCTGTGAAACCCACACCGCCCTCATCTGGGTTTCATAACCGCCGTAATTAGTTATGTAAACATTTTCAAAGGCTTTATTATTATTCACTGTGATGTTGGCCTCTGAAATACGTCGATTAGTTGTGTTGTTAAAGAGTTGTGCATAATTTTCTGTGTAAACTGCCTCCAAATCCTTACCCTCTGTATCATTCGGTTTCTGGATAAGCACGAAGGTAGATGGGTTATTTCGAGCATCTACTGTGGAAGGATCCCCCACTGCAACTACTGCATTGGGTGCCGTGGTGTTTGCTATATCCCACGTTCCATTATAGGTGAATGAAACGTTGTTTCCAGAATAAGATTTGGTCTGGTTGGCCTCATCATCGGTAACACACCCGGAGGCTAAAATAACCAAGGTCAATATGACTAACACTAAAAAAATTGGGTATTTTTTCATAGATTCACCTTGAATTAATGTAAACGAATTTTTAAAAGCGATTAGATCATATTAATTTTTTTATTGTAATTAAATCTTTATATAGTTTAAAAAAAATTTTAATAAAAAAAAGGAAATTCTGGATTTTATCATCTGCTACTATTAGTCGTTGGGTTAGTAGGTTGTGTAGGAGTATTGGTACTACTGCTACCACCGGTACTGGTGCCACTACTTCTACCCGTTGACGAGGATTGTCCTGTGTTATTGGTGCTGGTGGTTGTATTGGTCATGTTGGTGGTGTTGTTTACCACGGGGAATGCGCTTTGATTTATAGTCATGTTTGCTGCTGCTGATTCGGACGGTATCTTCATGAGGAAGACTCCAAATCCTATACCTGTAACGAATATTAATGCCAGTATAGTATATATCACTGCTTTACGCTGTTTTCCATTTGATGCGGTTTTGGTTTTAGGGTAGGATGGACTGGAAGAGGTGATAAATTGTTTCATAAGCTCTTCTTTAGCCTGTTTAGCTTCTTCGGCTTCTTTCTTCTCTGTCCAATATTCCAGGGGTTTTTCAACCTCCCCTCTGCCCTGTAATCGTTTAACCCTATCAGCTACTTCCAAAGTCTCCAGCTTACTTTGTAAATCTTTTTTTTGGGAGTTATAAGTCTTCTCTGAGATGTTACCCTGTGAAAACTCAAACTCCAGTTCCTGCAAACTTCGGATGACTTTTTCTTTATCTGATTTTATATCAATCATCTCCTTCTTTAGGGTATGAACCAAAAATCTTTACGTATTCTACTTTTGGTTTAATCATATTTATAATGTTTCTGATCATCTGATCCTCCCTATGCCCCTCAAAATCTATGAAGAATATGTATCTCCCCAGTTTCTCCTTGGATGGTCTGGACTCTATCTTGGTAAGGTTAATGTTATAATCGGCGAAAATTCCCAGTATTTCATATAAACCTCCCGGCCTGTCTTCTGAAAGGGAAAACACAATGGATGTTTTATCCTTACCAGTTTTATCGTGGTCTTCCCGGCTGATTATTACAAACCGGGTTAAATTATTCTTATAATCCTGAATATCACGTGCTGCAATTTTCAAACCGTTTATCTCTGCCGCTCTCCTGGTGCTGATTGCAGCGGAGGATTTTTTCCCCACAATTAGTTCAGCTGCCTTTGATGTGCTGGTTACAGAACGCATCTCCACCTTCAGGTCTTCGATGAATTTCCGGCACTGGGACAGGGCCTGTGAATGGGAATAGACTATTTCAATATCACCCAACTCTGCATCGGGATTTATCAGGAAATTATGGCTTATCGGGAGTATGATCTCTCCCTTTATCTTTAAATCATAATCATGGGTCAACAGATCCAGTGTTATACCCACCGAACCTTCTATGGAGTTTTCAATGGGAACCACTCCACAGTCTGCTTCGTCATCATCCACTGCCTGGAAAACCTCCGAGATGGTGTTGAAGGCCATATGCTCTCCCTCTATAGTCAGGGCTGCTTCATCGGTAAACGTGCCTGGAGGGCCGAAAAATGCTATTTTCATAAACAAAACCATTTCATTATTTTATTTAATACAATCCACCGTTAAGGTAGTTGGTTATTTTATCAGTGGTTGATTGATGTACTTTTCTTATAAATGCCTTTCCATCCTCATATTTTATCAGAACTGCCACCACACCTAAATCGCGGAGGTGCCTTAAAAACTCTTCTACTTCCTCCGGACTCTCGGCATCCATCGTCAGGTCTTCCCCGGCAACTTCATGGGTGGAAACATGTTTTATAGTCTGCACCATGGGGTATAATATTGATTCTCCCAGTCTTTGGGCTCTTTGTTTCATTTCCTCTTCTGATTCCTGCATCTCATACGACTGGAAGCCTTCCCTGACTACTCTGCTGAAGAAGAATGGTTGACCAAGATCGAAGGGGAATTTAAAGGCGTATACCAGTTCATCATCATGGGCCTGGGAGGAGGTGTACTTAAGTGGTGGTATCTCCATCTGGGGATCCTTCATAACCACGCCCTCTCTTCCATTTTCCCCCAGATCCTTAACCAGTTCTAATATTTTAGTGGGAGCATCTTCAACGGAGTAAACCCCCAATAGGTTAACTGGTGGTAGATTATATTCATTCAGTAGTTCTCTCTTTTGACTTACAGGTAATGGTTTCCCGGTGAGTTTTTCCCTTACATCGAATATTCTAAAGCCCAGTTCCCCTATCTCCGGGTAGTAATGGGATACGTAAGGGTTGTTTGTCCCCAACATCTCCCCACATATCACCAGATCTCCATGGTCCTGGAAGAACTGGGTTAAATCCATGAGTTCCTGTGCTTTCTTGGTGGTGTAGGGGCATACATATCCGCCCCGGGTGAAGGCCACAATTTCCGGATCTATGAAGGCTATGCGGACGTTGTATCCGTTCATCTTCTCTTCAACTGCCACTTCCCCCTGGAAGTGGGATTTTATAGCTTCCTTTAACATCAGGGTCCTTCTTATCTTGGGAAATCCCCTGATTACCTGGATTTCCTCCCCAAGAGAGACCATGGTTCCGGCTTCGATTTTACCCACTGCCTTTCTAAATTGCAGGGCGGTGATGAACCTGTTCTGGTAAAATTTAAGGTTACCCTTCTTATAGGACTCTTCCAGTTTATGAGGTTCTAAGTCGAGTAGTTCAGGAAGTTCCTTTACTATAAACTCTTTGAGAGACATTTCTTAATTGATCCTGTAGGAAGGACATTTAAATAGAATTTATCCGGCGATATCCTTCCTGACCTTATATCCGTCCGTTACTGCATTTAACGCAATTTACGCCGTCGATCTCAGTGAACCTCCTCCAGTTCCACTATTAGTTTCATTAAATCGGTTTTAGTAATGATACCGGTGAGTTCACCCTCATCCAGCACCGGCAGTCCACTGAAATTGTTTTCCACCATGATGGTGGAAACCTCTTCAATTGAAGCACTTCCTGGTACTGTTTTAACGTTCTGGGTCATGATATCTTCTACCAGCAGGTTCCTGATCCGGGCTGGTTTGTATTTATCCGGCACCACTTTGCGGAAGGAGATCATGGAATGTGCTATGTCCTTTGAAGTTACAATCCCCTCTAACGCATCATCCTCTGTTACTGGAAGTCTTCCGATGTCTTCATCGAATATCAGCCTCCGGGCGTGGACCAGTCTATCCTGGGGACCGATGGTAATGGGGTCCGCTGTCATTCGATCTTCTACCTTGATCTCCTGGAAGGACCTGCCCTTGGTAGTGTTGAGGAAGTCTGTTTTAGTGAGCATCCCCTTGATCTCGCCGCTGTCCACCACTGGTATTCCTCCGATGTTGTTTTCAATCATTATCCGGGCGGCTAAACCTATACTCTTGTTGCTTTCAATGGTCAGTGGGAGGTGTGTCATAACTGTGGAGACATGGAAATGGGAGGGTGCCAGATTTCCGTATCTGGAGGACCCTAAACGGCGGGCTATGTCCTTTTCAGTCATTATTCCCACCAGTTCTTTTACATGGTGGCTGTTGGTGTTTACCACCGGGAGTCGGGAGACTTTATGCTTTTTCATGATCTTAAGTGCATCCTGTATGTTTTGATCCTTATCCACCAAAAATACTTCTCTGCTCATTATATCTTTCACGTGCATTTTTTATTCTCCTTTAAACGTATTAAAGGTTTTTATGGGCAATTGGGTAATAAATAATGGGATTTGGTTATTGTATACCCCTGATTAAATCTGTTTTTGTAATTATTCCCACTATTTCATCGTCTTTTACCACAGGTAGTCCGCTTATTTTCTCTTTTAACATGATGAGAGCGGCTTTAGCGGCGTCTTCGTCCTGATCTATCATGGTGACATCGTCTTTCATTATGTCTGAGGCGGTGAGCATGGAGATCAATCGGAAGTTCTTCTTGTCTATTCCATTGGAATTTCTGATGAAATATATCTTCTCCACGGCCACTCCCGTCTCTGAATCTTCCACAGAAGCAAATGATATATTCTCAGGGGTTATGATACCAACAGGCTGGTTATCACGTATCACCACCACTTTACTGATTCCATTTTCCTCCATCACTCCGATGACATGGGCGATGCTGTGGTTTTCATTGACAGATATCACATCCTTACTCATCAAGTCGGATACTTTCCACTTACCCGGATATTTGTCATTGTAGAAGTTCAACAGGTCTGTTTTAGTTACCATACCAATTAATCCATCATCATCCACCACGGGTATGGAGCTGATACCATTTTTAAGCATTAATTCCACCACGTTCTGGACATCGTCTGAGGGTCTCGTGGTTACCAAGCCTTCTGTCATGGCCCGGCCAATTAATATCTTATCTATGGGTCTTCTTTTCCATTCGGGCCCGTTACCCCTCATCTTTCGGCTTAAATCCTTTTCGGTGACAATTCCCACTGGTTTCCCCTGAGTGTCAACAATCACTACCCTGCTGAGGCCGTGTTTAAGCATTAAGTTCCTGGCATGACTTACCTGCTGGTTTTCCTGCATCACAACTACTTCATCACTCATTATGTCTTCAACTTTCATATCTATCATCCGCCAGAGGCTTTTAATTTTAGATGACTATAGATTTACATTTTATCTTTATATTTTATCCACAGAAAGCTCTTAAAATATCGCTTTCGGTTATTATTCCCTGTAATTCATCACCATGAACTACAGGTAGTCCGCCTATACCTTTATCTTCCATTATCTGGCATATATCACCTAGTCGGGTACGGGTGGTGGTGGATATGACATTTTGTTCCATTATATCGCTGATGTAAGTGTTCAGGATCTCTTCTGCATTTCCCGTGCTGTTGAAGGCCCTGTTTTCCCCTAAAAATTCCATGACACCGGTGGCGGTGACTATGCCCACGATCTTCTCCTTCTCGGGATGGGGTGTTTTACGTTCTTCTCCTATCACCGGGATTCTGCGGAGTTTGTTGCGGACCATTATCTTGGATGCGCCTTCAATTCTTGTACCGGGGGTGGTGGAGATAACATTTTCCGTCATGTAGTCTTCTACCAGTTCATCGGTGAGTACTCCAGCCATGAGCAGCACGAAATCTCTCTCAGACACTATACCCACTATCTTATCCTGGGAATCCGTTACAGGAAGTGCTCCTACTTCCCATTTAATCATGTTCTCGATAGCGTCCTCCACCGAATCTTTATCACTCAGTACATGGACTTCCCTGGTCATTATCTCCTTTACAGATTCATTTACTGCGGCCAGGAAGTTGCCCTGATACTTATCTTCTAAAATCTTATATTTATCCCCGCCGCCTAGAAAATCCAGGATGTCCATGGAGGTCACTATTCCCAGTAGCTTTCCTGTTCCTGGATCGGTTATGGGTAGCCTTCTGAACTTGTTCTTGACCATGATTTCAGCGGCTTCCTGTATGGTTGCACTTTGAGGTGCAGTTACCACCTCTCTTCGGGCTATGCTCATCACGTCCCCTTCATGTTCAGAGGTTCGTGTTTTAAATTCCAATGGACCTCGGTCCATTGATTTCACCAAGTTTACTGGTTGTCTTCTTCTCATTAACACACCTTCATTAAATCATCTAGTGGAGATGTTTAATATTTAGATTACTAAAAAACAGGCCTATAATTCAACAGGCAATTTATATGGGTAATTATCCTAAATAGGACCATAGAATATCTTCTCTTGCAATTATACCTATTAGATCAGATTTGGTAGCTCTATTTGGCTCTTTTTTAACGTACACTGGATTTTCGACTACGGGCAGCCTTCCTATATCATACTCGATCATCATGTGGGCCACTTCTGTTACGCTGTTTTGTGGGGTTGTAACCAGGGGCGGGGTCTTCATGACCTTCTCCACCCTGATGGAACGCTTTATTTCACCAGATTCCCTGCCTATTCTAACGTGCCCTGAATCTATTATGTCTTTCCTGGTTATTATACCGATGAGTTTTTTATTTTTGATAACTGGGAGTCCGGAAAATCCGGTCTCATCCATCAAATCCCACACCTTGGATATGGGCTCATCATATGTGCAGGTTACCACGTCTCTGGTGAAGATACTGCTTATATCATTGTGGGCTGGTTTTTTACCGTTGTATAAAAATTTTCTAAGTATATCCACTGCACTGACTATTCCCACCAGCTGCATGCTGTCGGCTGATTCCACCACCGGTGCCTGTACAGTATCTGCTTTAAGAAGGTTTCTGGCCAGTTGCCTGATATCTGCATCAGGGGTGGTGATCACCTTGGGGTGTTGCATTATTCCCCGGGCATCTATGTTTGATTTGGTGGCGGATATGTTCATAATATCCCCCCGGGTTATGATTCCTTCCAGACGATGGTCGTTCACAACCGGCAGGGCTCTATAGCCATCTTCTCGTAAAATAGACCTTACTCTTGTGGCGTGAGTGTCCACAGTAACGGTTAAAGGGCGGTAGGTCATGATCTCTTCCACGTGATCCAATTCAATCACCTACCTCTCCATACAATCTTCACAGAGAAATTTACCATCCACTTCAACCAGGTCGTCCATGAAATTACCGCAGCCCTCACAAACTCCTGGTACTGGATATGGACCTTCTACATATCTTTCATTCTGGTTCTGCATCCTAGCATCTTCCACCAAAATCTCTGTTAACTCCGGAGAAACCATCAAAACATCTGATGAGGTTAATATTCCTACTAGAGTCCCTTCATTAACTACTGGCAATCTTCTGATATTGTTTTTTGCCATAACCCGGGCGGCTTCATTTAATTCACTTCCCGGACTTATTGATATGAGGTTTCGAGTCATAACTGTACCGACTGTAATGTCGCTTGCCTTAAGGTCCTTAGAAACAACTTTACTGATTATATCACTTTCTGTGATAAGTCCTTCCGGTTCAGAGTTGCTCTTCACTATTAAGCTACCTATCCTGAATTTGGTCATCAAGTGTGCAGCATCTGCAACACTGGTTCCCGGATCTACTGTCAACACATTCGATGTCATGGCATCATGCACTGTTACTTTAGTATCCATTTCCATACTGAACCTCCTATTATCTGATGTTTAGAAGTTTATGAACTTGGGGTATCACTAGAACATCCAAATATTTCCCGGTTTTTTCTGATATTTCCAACAATTTATCCTGCTTATCTTCCCAACGGGTAAGTGGACTTTCTGGTTGAATAATTAAAGAAAGTTTAGAGGTATCCTTAACCTCCTGGACTATCTGGGAGGCTATAAAAGTTACGGTGTCCACCTTGCTAGAGGGTAACACTACCAATTTACAATATGTATTTATGCCCTCCTCTATTAATAGATTTATGGATTTTAGTTCGTTATCTAAAAGACCATTATAGTCAGGAACGGATTCATGTTCTGGTAATTTAACATCCACCGATGCATAACTGATTAAATCCAATATCTTCCCCAATTCATTGGGTAACGATCCATTGGTTTCAAGGAGTGCATCCACAGGATAGTTTTGGAGAAATTCCCCTATAAAATCAGCCTGAAGGAGGGGTTCACCACCAGTTAAAGACAGAGAATGGAAATCAGGTGTGATTAAATCTTCAACCCTTCTTTGGAGTTCACCAGTTGATATACACTCTCCCAGATTCGGGTCCCTGCTCTCTGGGGTATCACAGTAGTTACAGTCTAAGTTACAGCCAGAAAATCTTATAAACACCTGTCTCCTACCCACGAGCTTACCCTCACCCTGTATACTGGAGAAAACCTCACTAATACGTGTTTTCATAGGTTAACCTAATCTAGTCTTTCAAAATAGGCACCCTGTCCTATTCCTTCATTTACACATACCTGGACACTTTTAATCCTGGTGTTTGACTCCGCTTCATCTGCTTTAAGTGAACTGTAAAGTTTTTCCGCGAAATATTCCGCCATATCCTCTGCAGAGGTGGATTTAAGTGGGAGTAATTTGCAGTCCTCGGCGGGCACCTTATACTCTTTTTCTCCTATGGAAAATTCTATTGATTCTCCCAACTTTTTGAACTTTATTTCATCACTATTTAGTGGGATTAAAAGTTTATGATCCAGTTTTTTGCATATATCCCGCGTTAATTCCTTAACCTTCTTAAAGTCCACCACGAATCCGAATTCACCGGACCGTTCCCCTCCCACCTGTACATCCACGTGGTAGGAATGTCCATGGATCCCGCCGCAGAACTCGTGGCAGGGGATCATATGGGCTGCTGAGAACCTTAAATTAGCATGAATACCATTTATAACTATTTTCATTCAATTAACCTTCTTACTTTTATTTCGCTTTCATTCGTTAAATTTCATTTTATACTTAGATTTCATTTTTAATACATTAGAATATCCTCATATCAGTTAAAATACCTTCGTCTTGGTTATGTCCCTTTCAATGGAAGATAATTCAGATACGTAATCATCCACAATACTATCTGCCAGTTGATTCACATCTTCCATGGTCATACCTTCTATACAATCATTAAGACTGGTTATCTCCACATCAGAGGGTGTTCCTTCGCTGGATATGTTCACTGCGAAGTGTATCTTCATGCTGTTGTGGGATGAGGTGGCGATGGAAACACTGAGCTTGGCCTTTTTTTCCTGCCCTGTTATGTGGTACAGGTCATCTCCCTCCCTAATGGTTTTAAGCCCTAGTTTTTCCAGGTTATCCTGGACCAGCAGGATAAATAATCTCTGCCTGTGGTAGCAGAGCCTTAAACTTGCAGGTTGTGAGTCGAAATGTTCTATTATGAAATGTAGGAGTTTACTTCCCTTTATTTCCTTACCCTGATCCTCGTAGTCTACTATATTGTCTTGATGGATATCCATGGGACCTATCCACCTCACGATGCTGGAATCTTTTACTCCAAATTCTCTAAATACCCACTGAGGCTTTATCTGACTCCCATCGTAAAGCAGTTCTTCTTCCAGTTTTAAATACTTCATAAACCCACACTGATGATTTAATTTTCTAATAAATTTTTGGATTTCAAATGAATTTCCAGCCCCCACCATCATTGAAGGGGGATATTAATTAGGAACCTATTATATTTTAATATGTTGTCCATCATTAATTAATCCATGAGAGCAAGAACCAGAGATTTTATATACACCATAGATGATCTTTTCTTGGCAACCACCAGCTATCTCCACCCGGAAGATAGAATAATCTCATTTTTACGTTATATCCCAGATTCCCAGGGGGAACGGAGCAAAAATGGCTCCAGGTATTCTAAAGTAGACACCCAGCAGGCTTATCAATTTATTAAGGAGAAATATCCAGAATATCTCTTTGACTCCGGCGTGACCGGGGAGAAGATGATGGGCGTCCCCCTGGATAAAGTCTCTGAAATTCTACGGCCTGAAAATCGCCTGCAGGAAATAATAGCCAACCCGGATAATGAATTACTCGAAAAAGTGGTCAAAGTTTCCGATTTCTTCCACCAGGAAGCTGGTATTGATTATAAATATATGGGCGTTTCTGGATCCATCTTACCAGGATTATACGACCCCCAGGTTTCGGATATAGATTTCGTAATCTTCGGACTGGAGAATCATAGGAATGCAGTGGAGACCTTTGCTCGATTGAAGAATGAACCAGACTCCCCCGTAAAAGGCATAAGTAGTGAATTCTGGGACTGGCTATATGATAAACGGATTAAAGATTCTTCCTTAAGTATCGAGGAATTTAAATGGTATGAGAACCGGAAAAGCAACCGGGGAGTTGTTGATGGGGTTTTATTTGATATCCTATGCACCAGAAACTGGGATGAAATTAAGGGAACCTATGACGGGACAGAAAGCCAATTTCTGGGTGTTTTAAAGGTAGAGTGTATCGTGACCGATGCCCTGGCCTCATATGACAACCCGGCCGTGTATAAAGTAGATGATGTTAAAATTTTAGGAGGCCCAGAGCTTCCAGTGGATGAATTGGCATCCTTCACCCATACCTACGCCGGACAGGTGAGGGAGGGGGAGAGAGTTATCGCCCAGGGAAAACTGGAGAAAATTACAGATAAAAGTACTGGCCAGTCCATAAATCGATTGGTTGTAGGTACAACCAGAGAATCTGTAAGGGAATATATTAAACTAAAGGATCTAGAGATTTAATATCATAATTTAGTGGATATCAAATAATATTAGTGGATATAAAAAAATAATTCACACTTATAACAAAAACTGGGATGGACATAAATGGCAAATAAAGAGATAAATGTAGGTTTAATTGGATTTGGAACAATTGGAAGCGGAGTAGTTGAAACCTTTAACTTAAACCAGCCACTCATAGAAGACAAGGTCCAAAGAAAGGTTAACCTGAAAAAAATAGTGGACCTGGATATTGAAACAGATAGAGGGGTGAAGATAGATCCAAAAATCCTATCCACCGATGTTAACGATATACTGGATGATCCAGATATCGACATAGTTATAGAGCTGATAGGGGGTTATCAGCCTGCTTTAAAATTCATTTTAACCGCCATGTCTAAGGGTAAACATGTGGTAACTGCCAATAAAGCACTGCTGGCCAAGCACTGGGAAGAGATAATGGAAGCTGCCGAAGAAAACCAGGTGAGAATCGGATTTGAAGCCAGTGTGGGTGGAGGAATACCACTCCTTAAACCCTTAAATGAGAGCTTAGCTGCCAATAAAATAGAGGCAATATATGGAATCATAAACGGAACAGCCAACTATATTTTAACTAAAATGGCCGATGAGCAGCAAGATTTCCAGGAAGTGCTAAAGGAAGCCCAGGAAAAAGGATACGCCGAAGCAGACCCTACCTTCGATATTGAAGGTCATGACACCGCCCAGAAGCTCATAATCCTCACCAAACTGGGATTCGGAGTCTACGTCAAACAGGAAAAGTTCCATGTGGAAGGAATCACCCGGATAACACTGGACGATATTGAATACGCTAAGGAATTAGGCTGCTGCATCAAACTCCTGGCCATATCCACCATCAAAGATGGGGAACTGGAAGTAAGAGTCCACCCTACCATGGTGGATGAAAAACACCTCCTCGCCTCAGTAAACGATGTGTTCAACGGGGTTTATATCATAGGGGATGTGGTTGGACCGGTTTTAATGTACGGAGCGGGTGCCGGTATGATGCCCACCGCCAGCGCTGTGGTGGGGGATATCATAGACATCATAGAAGAAATGGACAGCCCCATAACCTACGGCCCCCCACAGACCAGGGTCACCAGGATAAAGGGTATGGATGAAGTGGAATCAAAATATTACCTGCGACTGAGGGTTATCGATAAACCCGGTGTCTTACACTCCATATCGGGAATACTGAGTTATTTGAACATAAGTGTGGATTCCTTCAGCCAGAAAGGACACCAAAAGGGGGAGTTCGTCCCTATATTTATGGTAACCCACCAGGCCACCGAGAAAAATATTCAGGAAGCAGTTAAACGCATCGAAAAACTGGACACAGTTAAAGGTGAGGTTGTTTTCATCAGGTTGTTATAAAAAGATACTCTCATCTAAATTGCCTGATGTAAACAATGAAAATTAAAAAAAGAAAAAGAAATTTAAGACCTAATCATGGTTAAAACCATTTTATATCTTTCCAGGGCATTTAAAGCGTGGGGAACATTGGCTGGCATTATAATCATCTCTCCTGCATCCAGGATGTTGCTTTTACCGTCGATGATGATTTCCGCCTTTCCATCCACTACTTGAACCATGGCATCGAATGGTGCTGTATGTTCACTCAATCCTTCTCCTTTATCGAAGGCGAATATGGTCACTGTCCCTGCTTCTTTTCTAATTATTTCCCTGCTTACCACCGCGCCTTCCTGGTATTCAATCAAATCTACAGTTTTTAAAGTTTTTCCTATAAGTTCTGCTGTCATTTAATCACCTGATTCTTTTTCATCCTTTTTCTACATATTCATAAAATTTACGTGTATATCTGATGAATTCTTCCCTTGTATTTACGTATTCCCGGGCATCTTCCACATCGTCTTCATCGTAATCCTTTTTGGAACACACATCGTCAAATCGGCCCTGGATATCTTCCTTTATAAAGTTTAATAGGAAATCCAGAAATTCATCTATGTTTTCGGTTTCAATGGCCTGGTCGATCTTGGGGATGATAGGGCCCCAATCAGTACCTGCTGCTTTAAGTCCAGTGTATGATTCCTCTTCTCCTTTATGATGCAGACGGACTGCCGTTTCAAAAAACCAGTAATCGGCCAGTTCAGCTGCTTCACCACTGAGTTCCCTTACCGAAAGAGTTTTCTCAAAGGCATCTTTAAGTTCTCCTTCATCGGCTGGAGAAACGTAGGGGAGAATGTATTTAATATTCTCCATATCTAAGGCGTTTTCTGCAGCTTTTACCACTGGTCCGTCCATACTATCTATATATGGTGCCATATTAATCCCCCGATTAATCTATAGATTTAATAAATTTTTAGAGAGTTGCTATGCACTCATTCTATTGTTTTTGTTTTATATAGAATTTTTGGCTAAAATTAGGAGGAAATGGCATTCCCCAAAACTATAAATTTTCAAATCATTAAATATAATTAGTGGTGATAATCATGGATAAAAAAGCCGAAGAATTGTTAGAAAAATGTGAAAACATAGAGGATAGTAGTGTAATGGGTTCCTGCAAGGCCATGTTAGAAATGATGGCTAAAAGTAACGAAACTATCGAAGATAAACCAAACGAAACTTACCTGCAAATGGCGGAAACCTTAACCCCCCAAGATGTACCAAAGGTTCTGGAACTTGCACTTAAAATAAGGGAAAGTGGAGATATAACTGATCCTGACTTAAAAATCGCCGCAAGCAAACTGATCAGGGCTATAGAAATGAGTTAAACTTTTTTTATTATTTTTAACCCTTTTTATTTAATGATAATCTCTAAAACTTTTTATTCTTAATCTTCTTTATATCGAATATGGCTGTATCTGCCACGGCCATAACTGCCATCACACCCGCCTGTACCGGGTCTGTGACCACCAGATCCGCCTTTTCAGTTACACTACCAGGCATGTTCAGGCTGATGACCAGGACGTCGTGGTCTTTTTTTATTTCATCTATGGCCCTTGCTATTTTCCCACCCATCAGGGAACCGGCCAGTACCAGTGCTTCTACCCTGGGCAGTCTTGCTACTGCTGATGCAGCTTCTGCCAGTTCTTCTTCACCAACCAGTGGTATGGTGTCTATACTTATCCTCTCTCCACGGATGTTGTGGCGGTCAGCTTCTGTTATGGCGCCCTGGGCTACCATAGCAACCTGGACCCCTCCGCCGATGATTATGATCCTTTTACCATATATCTCACCCATGGAATGGTGGATGCTAACGCTTTTAACCTCTTTAAAGTTCCTGATGTTTTCGATGAACTTATCCACGTTCTCCACGCATTCCAGTTCCATGTAAAGGGAAGCTGATTCAGGATTTTCTGTGAAAAGATAGGTGTAGGTGATGTTGACGCCGCACTTGGCCATCATATTTGTAATATCACGTAAAACTCCTGGTTTACTTTGAGCTTTGATTTGAATGGCGATTTCTTTCATTTTAATTCACGAACTTATTTGTTAGAGATTATAGATAAACATCTAAAGATTAAATCTTGTTTAGAGTTTATAAATAAATATTTAAGATTAAATCTTCTCCCATAACCAATCATAGTCCTGGGGACGGTTCAGGTAGCCGAGTTTATCTGGATCGCGTATGAGCTTATACATCTCTTTGTTTTTATATAGTCCTAAGTCTGAGAAGTTGGTTGGTTTAAGCCTACGTATCTCTGGTAGATTTTCATAGTTTTCATTCTTGATCAGACTACCATCGGTTAATTCGAAGTAAGCGGCACCTCCATACTCACGGTATGGTTCGTATATGGATTCAAACTGACTGGAAACCCAGTTAGCCATTTTAAGTTCTTTATTTGAAGGGTTTATGGTTACATGCCCGTAATTTGGTGGTACGATCACCTTATCCCCTTCCTTGGCTTCAACAATTATTACATCGGTGATCTTTAAATTTTCACTTTTCTGGAGCAGGTAATGCGCCACGCCACTTAATACCTCATAGATTTCAGGATAAGTATAACCGGTTCCCTCAATTAATGGGTGGTAGTGTCCTGCGGTCTTAACAAATTCTATACCCATGCTGGAAGGGGGAATGATTGTTATGTCATATCTCAAGTCGTTTTCTTTAATCAGGTTATGATCCCGGTTTGAATAGAATAAATCCCGGTACATGTAATAGAGATCCTTATCTGCAGTTACCTGTAACCATTCCTGGTCATAAACAACTTCTCTCATATCGTACAGCTTTCTGATATCTGGTTTAACCTGTTTTCCAGCAAATTCAAGTAGCCTTAAGTCCATGGGATGCACCACTTCATTGATTGTCAAATTTCATTTAATAGGATTATGGTAAATCTTTAAAGTTATGAGTTAATAAACCTAACTTCTATTAGTTTAAAAACGGGTTATATGTAATTGATAGTCCCCTTTCTATATAAATTCCCTGATCTAAAATAATGAGTTGACGGTTGTTCTAACACCCTCCAACCAATTTCCCTTTCATCTATAATACTGGTTACCATTACTCCATAATTTTTCCGGTGAAAGGCTTCCACACCGCAAAGTCCGAAGATACAATTCTTCCACAGGGTCTCCAGGGGATCTCCAAAGACTTTCATCTCTCTTTCTCGTAGGGTGTCGGATGTGTTGAAAACCACTGCCTGAGTAGCATTCAAAAGACCTACCGGCACTCCTTCACCCTGATCTCCTTCCACAAATTTATAGGCTATTCCCGCCCTTATCATCCCATCGATCCACCCCTTCAAAATAGCCGGAGGCTGGCCCCACCAGTTGGGATGGACTATGACGATTCCTTGTGCGGTTTCCAGTTCTTTGCAGTGTTTTTTTATCTTCAAATCGCGTTCTGCATCCCGGGGGATTTCATCGTAGGGGAGGATAGCATCGAATTTCTCCTGATAAAGATCATGGAAAATAACGTTATGTCTATTTTTAAGTGTTTCTACTGCAGTTTCGGCTATAGCATGATTGAAACTTCCCTGTCTAGGATGAGCTAATATGACAAGTATATCAATATTTTTTACCCCATAATAGTGCTTGTAATTTTAATTTTTTCAATTATAGGTATCGTAGAAGTAGATAATTTAACTTTTAATAAAAAAAATGAAAAAGGGAGATATATTCTATATTTTAATAGAGTAAAGTTGGATTTTCCCTTAAATCTTTGTTATTTTCTGATTCCAGTCCCTTACATGCTGTTGTAATGTCATCAAGGAAAGACTCCACCATATCTCTACCGAAATTCTCTTTGACCACCATCCTGAGGACTGCGATATCATCGGCATTTGCAGGTAGGGTGTACGCTGGTACTATCCAGCCCTTCTCCCTGAGCTTATCCGATAACTGGAAGACTGTGAAATTTACATCCTTCAATCGAACTGTAACCAGGGGAAAAAGGAGGCCCTGATTTATAACTTCAAATTTCCCGGTTTCTTCGAGTTTTCCTACCATGTACCTCGTGTTTTCAATCATGTTGTCCATGATATCCTTATAACCATTGAAGCCTAAGCGGATGATGTTGTAGTACTGTGCTATTATGGTGTTACTTGCCTTGGAGAAGTTAAGTGAATAGTTACTCATATTACCTCCCAAGTAGTTTATGTTGAAAATCAAGTCCGGTGGTATGTCTGTCCTGTCTTTAAATATTACCCAACCCACACCAGGATAAACCAGTCCGTATTTATGTCCGGATACATTTATAGACCTCACCTGTTCTAACCTGAAATCCCACATTAGGTCGGGGTACAGGAAGGGGACGATGAAACCTCCACTTGCACCGTCGGCATGTATGGGTATATCCCATCCTTTCTTTTCTTTGATTTCCAGTAGTAAATCGTTGATTTCCTTTACTGGGTCCATCTGTCCTGTGAAAGTGGTACCCACGACCACGCCTACGGCTATCGTATTTTCATCCACTTCACTGGCCACGTCCTCTGCGGTGATGGTGTACAGGTCCTCCTGGAGTGGTATAAGTTTCAATTCGACGTCGAAGTATTTGGCGAACTTCTCCCATACTGTGTGGACATCGGCACCCATGACTATGTTTGGGTTTTCAATGGACTTACCCTTTGCTTTCCTACGCTCCCTCCACTTCCATTTATGGGCCAGGAGTGCCAGCATTATGGCCTCTGATGACCCGATAGTGGCAGTGCCTAAAGATTGGCAGTCTTCAGGGGCGTTGAATAGTCTGGCTAATATGTTAACCACCCTTTCTTCTATCTTCTGGGTTTGAGGGTATTCGTCGTTGTCCACGTAGTTTTTATTCACAGATTCCATTATCAGCTTATCTGCCTCGGGTTCCATCCAGGTGGTGACGAAGCTTGCCAGGTTAAGGGCAGGGTTGCCGTCCATGTTCAGCTCGTCATGTATCAACTGGTAGGCGGCCTGTGCAGGCATGCCATCCTGTGGTATTTCAAATTTAGGTATACTATCCTTAAAATATCGACTCCCATAAGCCATGGTAACAGTACTGTGCTCCTTTCCAGATTTCTCCAGTTTTTTAATATCTTTTTTTCCAGATAACATTTGTCTCGCTCTCCCCCTCTTTTTATCTATTTATTTCTTGAAATATTTATAACAGGGTGTCTGATTTGGTGTGAAAATTAATGGGTCATTTGGGTTTAATTTCACACATTGATAGTTATCCGAATGTTTCTGATAAAAGTACGGATGGATATTTTATATATATTAAAATGGGGCCTTAAGAATCGGAAGATTTATTAATAATGGGATATAATATTTAATTA
>DAQK01000038.1 GCA_002502855.1 Methanobacterium sp. UBA279 | reverse complement strand
AACAATTTCCACTTGGAGTCTCTTTGGTCACAAATCAACGGAGGCTTCATTTATACCACAGGAGGAAGTATATACTTCCTCCGTAATAAATTTATCGGTTAAAAACCATGTTGAAATTGAATTACAACCAAAATAAAAATGCACTTTTAGAATCCAAACATTCAATACACATCAAATAAAAAAAATTAACCCACCTCAACGCTCCTCCATATATAAATTTGGAGGGGGGGGTTAAACTTCTAAACACCCCAAAAAAAATAAACAAAAAATAAACAAAAAAAAATCTTAAATTGACAGAAGTGATTAATAGCTCAAAATTTTATAGGGGATGATGCATGAAAATCTAAAATCAGATGATGAATTTTCAAAGAATTACACTAAAAAAACAGTCCACTATTAATATCTAATTATTTACTCAACTTCCTCCACATACATCAAAGGATAGGCAAGCTCTTCAATGAATTTCATCCTTATAACCGCTTTACTATCTCCAAATAGTGAAACAACCTTCACATCCAGCATATTCCCATTTAAAGAGGTGTATTCATATTCATTTTCTATATCTTGGAGCATATCACGGTTAATGGTTACTTCAACTTTATTTACACAGGGCTGGAGTTCCATGGCCTTCTCCATGGCTTCTTCCAGGGATTTAACAGACTTTAAATTAACGGGTGTTCCATCAAATTGGTGGAAAAGTGCCCCCATAGTTATTGCGCCTTCAAATATCGCTCTTTCCCTGTGGGAGATGTTTTTAAAGTATTTTTCATCTACTTCCATTTTTTTTGATCTCCTAATCATTGATAATTTTTTTTTTAAAATTCTACAAATGAATTCAATTGAGATAACGTGGATTCAATGGAATCTGTAGGTACAGGATAGAAATAGGCGAAAACCAGTAGCATGGTTAATGCTAAGGTGGCCATGAATATCCATATCCTATCATCGGCCACCGGATAAAACCGGCCTAAAATCAGGCCTCCCGCAAATAAAACACCTATAAGCATCACCCCCATGGGGGACTGGGGGTTCTGCACTGGTCCTGTGGCTTGATTTAAGGGTGTGATGGTCTCATAATCTGCCTGGATGATCAACCTCTGTTTATCGGAGCCTAAGGGATAACAGGTTATTAAAAAGAGAGTATTCCCCTGTTCTACCGGCATCATGTAAGAAGCGTCCACTATGGTTGAATTTACCATGGAATAGGTAACGTTGCCTATGCCAGGCCATTCCACGTATATTTTATCCCCGGGCTGTAACTGGTCCAGCTTTAAAAAGGGAGATCCATGGAGTGTTCTATGTCCAAAGAGAATGGTAGTCCCATTGGTGGGTTTGAAGGATTTAGGTTCGAAGTATATCCCATGATCGATGGATTGGTTGTTGATGCTTTGATTGACCCCGATTTTAGGTATGATTATATAAGGAGTATCCTGGGGGTTGGATTCAGTATTCACCGAATAGGAGTAGTATCCTACTTCTATTAAAAGATAGAGGGAGATGATCAACATCCCCACTATAACCATTGCGGTTGAAAACTTCATGCTATAATTTTTGTAATTGCCTACCTTAAGAACTTAGCGTATCCCAGACCAGCACCGATTATGATAACTGCCATGACTAAAAGTGCATATGGTGAACCTGTGTTTTGAGTAGGTACTGTTGTAGTGTTATTTGCAGCGGTTACTGGGAATAAGTTTTGTCCATTTCCAGTAGGGCTTGAACCTGCAGTTATAGGCCATTTATAGGTATATACGAATCCTTGTGATTCTTGCGGATCTAAGTGTATATCCCATGCTGCTACATTCGTATTGAAGGCTAAATCGTTGTCCACGAATGCTTGAGGATCACTGGAAGTTAATTTTGAATCGGTTGGTATGATTGGTCCCCTTATTATTCCTGCAACAGGGTAGCTGGCGAAGTTGGTGGCTGTAAAGGTGAAGGTCCCACACCATGACTGTAAATCCAGATTAGGGTTCAGTATCTCTATTTCATTGGGCATAAACCAGGATGTATATAATCCCATATCCGGTATTAATGACCAGTATGTGTTTTCGACAGCACCAGCATTAGCAATCCAGGCAGGTTCATTACCCATCAATCCTGTTGCACTTACTTTAAATTTAACAGTCTTTGTTTCTCCTGCTTGAATTGCCCATCCATAGTCCCCTCCTAATTCAGGACTAACTGGATCAATCATTCTTTCTGCCTGTGGATCAGTCCAGTCAACTATGAATTTAATGGTTTGATTTTCTGCCAAGTTTCCCGTATATATTTGACTGATCTTGAAGTATTGGACATATTCTTTGTTATTTTTTATGGTTACTGTTATTGTAGCTGTAAGGGCGGTCATCCTCACATTTGATGAATTATACTGTATCCATGTCTGTCCTCCAGGACTTTCATTCTGTGCAGAGACAACTGCCAAGGAATTAGCGAAAGTAAAAACTCCTAAAACTGAAAATAGAAGTACTAAAATCATTAAAGATTTACCTAAATTCATATATTTTAACCCCCAATTATTTTCTTCTCCCTTTTTTTATTTTAGATGCATGCCTTTTTCTTTAGATATTGAAAATTGAAAAAGTGAAATTGACTCTATCTTACAAGTTCTTTGTATAATATTATATGGTAATTTATTTCTATCCATTTATTTTTTTCTCCCCCCTTCTAAAATTTTTTCTTGGAACTTTCGATCCCCCTTGGAATAGATTCCTCACAAACATGTTTTTTATCCGTATATTTTGTGAAGTTCAGTTACCATCCAGGACGGTGCTGACTGGGTCGATATGGTCAGTTGTATAGCGTTTTGGTTTTGGATGATGAATATTGCTTTATCTCGTGGTACTTCCAGTAGTACCATGTACTCTGCGTCCAGATTTCCAAAGTTAGCTGCTCTTTCAAACTGGTCTAAACGTACACCGTAGGCATTTAAAAGGGCGTTAATGGAAGCTTCATCCCATGCTCTGGACGCTCCTGACTGTAGAAGTTGTTCTATTCCTGTTGATGTTGCTGTTTGAGATCTAGAAGCACTTTGATTTAACGAATTGATGGCAATCGATTGACTGGTACTTAAACTAGCCTCGAATTCATTTTGTTCCCCTATAGACCTTAAAATTGCCAGAACGGTTGCTCCACTAACCAGTGGTGTATTGGATGACTGTCCTACACCACTCTGATTGCTCCCAGTACTCTGTTGTGTTTGGTTGGTCCGGTTGGTTTCATTTGTAGTAGTGGTGGTGGTTGTGGTTTCGTTCATACTTACATAAATATCAACGGTGTCCCCTACAGAGATAAGACCACCTGCAGCCTGTAATCTGGGCAGCCTTATTGGTATAACCACCGTGTCTGGTGTGGTTATCTCTACATTTGCCAGTACAGTAGCATCAGACTGGGTAACCAGTGTCTGTGCAGCTGCTACTTTCATTATAAGGTCCTTCTTATCTCCAGAAGAGTAGGTGAGCATCACCCTTCCGTAGGGATCCTTTTTAGTCTCGATCTGATTTTGCTGGTAGGCTCTCCAGCTGGTGGTTGCGGGTCCAAGAACATCCACGGCCAGTGCCTGTTCAGGGGTTACAGCACTCTCAATTTCAGCAAGAAGGGTTAATTTTTGAGGATCCGTTGCTAAAGCCCCTTTAAAATAACTGTTTACTTCACTAATTTTAGTATTCTTCGCATCTTGCAGTGATCCCTGGTAAGGTGCGTAGAATAAAAAGTAATAACCTGCACCGACCAGTACGATGAGTATAATTCCAAATACAAGAGCTCCCACCAGAGTACTCTGGTCATCATCGGGGATTCTTCCACCGCCAGGAGATCTTCTTCCAAACCCTGATACAGCCCCACCTAACCTATCAAGACTGCTTCCACCAGGCCTTCCACCTGGTTTTTTCTCATCAGGAGCCTTTAACCTGGCTCGTCCCGTGTCTTTTGGTCGGGGTTTAGGCATGGGTCTTGGGATCTTATCGGTGGGATCTTTCGTCCCACCATCCCCATTGGTCTTAAGTTTGCTCTTCTGATCCTTGGACTTATCACCTGCCCGGGAGACCATATTTCTGAGGCGCCCACTCACATTCGACCCACTATCCTTCTCATTTTTTCGAAGGTCTGTAGCATTATTTTTTTTTTCTTTATTTCCCAATATCTTATCTAACATTTGGACCACTTCTACGAAGCTTGGCATATAAAACCATAAAAGGCACTGCTACTAAATAGATTAAAGTAAAGATGAATAAAAACTTTGCGGGAAGATTAGCAATTGCTGAGGAAATGTCTTGAGGTAAACATGATAATATTATCAGTAGTCCTCCCACGAACAGTAGTATAGGATTCCTAATTTTTGTATACTCAACAGTACTTATCATGAGTATCGATACCGCTGTCATAATTATCAGTGCCAACTCTACATTGAATATTCCTGAGAGATAATATGATCCAAGGATCAACGCTGTGGTTGGTATGGGTAGTCCTGTGAATTTACCTTCACCCAAATTTGTACCTGAATCTGTTTGTACGTTGAACCTCGAGAGTCTTAAAATCCCACTTAATACTATTAAAAGAGCTACTAGTATATTAATGTATGGGATAAAGTAGGATGTGGATGCTGCATACAAAAGCATTCCGGGTGCAACACCAAATGAAATTATGTCACATAAAGAGTCAACATTTTTTCCAAATCCAAACTGATCAACTCTTTTAGACTTACGGGCCACCCATCCATCCAATGAATCAAATATAACTGCCATGAGAATAAACATTGCTGTAAGGCTTAAATTACCTTCTAACACCATAATAATTGCTAAGAATCCAAAAGAAGCATTTAATAAAGAAATAAAATCGGGAAGAGCTACATATTCTTTAATGTTCATTATAAAAAACCCAGTATTTTTAAATATCTTAATTCGCTATTATATTTTCTCATATTTAAAAGTAGGACTATCTATTATGAACAAATTTAGAGAAATCCAATTAAAAGTAATTCAGTCTGTAACTTTTAAAAAATAAAAGTTTATAAATAACAACTGGAAAACATATAAAAATATATCCAATATATAATACGAAACCATTAATGAACACCTTAGGTTATTTATATCCATAAATTATTGAATTTATCAGAAATTAAAAAAAAATAATTGTACCCATATCTTCTATACTTTTAACCTATTTTATCAGTATACAACGAGTGAGTAGTTGATGATAGAAAATAAAATAAAAACGCTACGGAAAGCGGCGAAAGTATCTACCATGCAGGACGCAGATAAAATCTGGTGCGTGATAGCGGGTAGCGAGGAAATGGCAAACAACGTATCCTATGAGGCTATATTAAATAAGGAAAGGGTTACCATTCTATGCAGGGAACACATAACTTCTAAAGAGTCGTTTGTAACCCAGAAATTTGATTTCTTAATGCTTTACGGTGATGAAAATAAGATAAGAGATTTATCCCTCATCAGCAAGGAACAGGGAGGCGCCTATCTTAAAATTGCCCCTTATTATACTAAAAATGAACCTAACCTGATTTTACTGGTGGGAATGGACAACCATATTAAGAAATTCCTGGGTGACAGTGAAAAGCGCCACTTAAACTTTAAATTTTTACTTGAGGATCAGACCACAGGATTCATTGAAACTGATGTTTCCATAACCAGTAAGATGCCCTCATTAATTAAACAAACCTTCGATCCACTGTTTAAAGTGGCTGATGTGGCATTATCTACTGTTTTGATCTCTGCTGATGAGAAGGATATAAAGGAGATCGAATTACTTTCACGGAGAAATAAACTATTCTTTATAGAATTTGATAAATTTTTGAAGGAGGATTGAAATATTGCACCTTTTTGGTAAACCAGAAGAAGATGAAGATGATAAAAAACAAGCCTTAACCAATACATTAGGCATAGATTTGGGTACTCTTAACACCGTGGTGGCGAAACCATCCGGAGATAAATTTGACCTGTTTAAGATACCCTCGGTAGTAGCAGTGAAAAAAGAGGACACATCGTATGTACTGGCTGTAGGAGAAGACGCCAAAGCCATGCTGGGAAGAACTCCAGAAGATATAATCGCAGTCAGACCACTGAGAATGGGAGTTATTGAAAACATAGCCCAGGCCAAAGCCCTTCTAGTGTATGCAATGGAACAGGGATCCGCCGACTCCATGGAAAAAATGGACCGAATTGTAATCGGCATACCTGGAGATGCTTCAGAAGTAGAGAAAAATGCAGTTGAAGAAATAGGAAAAGAAGCCGGTGCTAACTTCGTCTTAGTTGTAAGTGAAGGTTTAGCAGCCGCCATCGGTGCCGGCCTACCTATAGCTGATGCAGACGGTACAATGGTTGTTGATTTAGGAGCTGGTTCAAGTGATATAGTTGTCATATCCCTGGGAGGAATCACCGATATAGAAACCATCAGACATGGTGGAGATAACATCGATGCAAACATAGTAACTAAAGTAAAAGAACTATTCAACGTGGAAATAGGAATCCATGAAGCAGAAAAAGCCAAAATAGAAGTGGGAATGGTACATTCTAATGTAGAAATGAAGCCCACCGTAACCCATGCCATTGGAAAATCCATGGAAACCAACAAACCAGAAAAGGTAGAAATAGATTCAAATCTGATCGCAGATGCTGCAGAACCCATCATAGTTGAACTGGTAGAAGCCTTATCCCGTGTCCTGAAAAGAATGTCTCCTGAACTGATTTCCGGGGTCTACAATAGAACAATCGTTGTGGGAGGAACAGGACAACTTAAAGGACTTAAAGAAAGAATATTCGAAGAAGTAGGAGTCCCCGTTGAGATTTCAGACGACCCCATGACAGTTGTAGCCAAAGGTGCTGCCATAGTAGCTGCAGAACCAAGGGCACTGGAACCAGAAGTAAGACTAAGAGCAATGAAATAATTTATTTAAATATTTTCCCCTCTTTACCTATTTTTTAAATTTTTCATAAACAATCCTTTTTTTTAATACAAATCTTTTTTTTACTGGATTATTATTTGGATTTATTTTACTGGAACTATTTTTAGACCATACTACACCAAACTATCTACACCTTTTTTCAACCATCCCCTCGGGAAAAATTTAGTAAAATTCTTTAACACCCTTAAAATAAACACTTAAATGGGAAGATGAAGGTTGTAGGAATCGATGAAGCAGGCAGAGGATCAGTTTTAGGCCCTATGGTATTATGTGGAGTTGTAATTGCGGAAGATAGGATTAAATTTTTAGAAAGACTTAAAGTAAAGGATTCTAAAAAGATATCCCCTAGAAAAAGGGTGGTTCTCTCCAGGAAGATCAGGAAGATCACCGATTTCCACCTGGTTAAAATAGCAGCCCATGATATCGATGTTTTGAGGAATAATAAGGTGAATCTGAACCAGATCGAAAAATTGGGCATGCGGAAGATTATCGAGAAAGCAGGGGCAGACACCTGCATCGTTGACTGTTTTGATATCAAACCCGAGAGATTCAAAAATGAACTCGAAGGTTACTATCCCCATTTAAATGTAATCACCGAACATAACGCGGAAGACAAGTATGTGGTGGTGGCCGCTGCTTCCATAGTTGCCAAGGTTGAACGGGACCAGGAAATAGCCAAAATAAGGAAAGAATTTAAGGATATTGGATCCGGTTACCCCAGTGATCCTAAAACCATCAAATTTCTAAAGAATAACAGCCAATTACCAGACTTCGTCCGTAAATCCTGGGCAACTGTAAGTAGATTAGAAGATGAGTATCAGGAATAAATATTATTATATCATAATTTTTCATATAAAAACAAAAACTGGTGATAGAGAATGTATCTAGGTAGAATATTAGCTGTGGGAAGTACAGAAGAGGGTAAGTTCGCTGCATACCGAGTTTCCAGTCGTTCTTTCCCAAACAGAATGACCAAGGGCTATGATGACCGGGTGGCCATCGTGCCCAAGGAAGGATTTGAAACCGATGTATTTAAAAATCCATACATCGCCTATAACTGCATTAAATTGGTGGACGACATCGCAGTAGTATCCAATGGATCCCATACAGATGTGATTGCCGAGAAAATCGCATCGGGAATGAGCATCCGGGATGCCCTGGCAATATCCCTTCTAACCATGGATTATGAGAAGGACGATTACAACACCCCCCGTATAGCAGGAGCAGTTACCCTGGAAGGTGAAGCCTATCTGGGAATCGTGACCCATGAAAGCCTGATAGTGGAGAAGGTATCGGAGGGTAAATCGGCCTACATCGCCACCTATGAACACACCACACCCCACGAAGTTGATTTTGAAGCAGGAAACGCCCAGGACGCGGCTCAATTCATACTAAACAAGGGGAAATTCGCTGAATTCACCAATCCAATTACCTCAACTGCAGCATTCGGTAGTGAAGGATGGAGTATTAGCTTCATATAAATTTGGAAACAACCATTTTAACGAATAAACATGCCCCTTAAAATTACAGGCATCACTGGAATACCCTTTATTAAGAAAGGAGACCCTCTGGATCAGTTTATCCTTAAAGCCCTCTCTGATATGGATATGGAGATCCAGGAAGATGACATACTGGTTATAGCTGAAACAGCTATAGCTAAGGAAGAAGGACATATCATCAACCTTAAAGACCTTAAACCAAGTCCCAGGGCATTCGAACTGGCGGAGAAAACAGGTAAAGACCCAGAAGTAGTTGAGGCCATCCTCCAGGAATCTGTGGAAGTCATCAAGGTTGGCCCGGATTTCATCATCTCTGAAACCAAACATGGTTTTGTTTGCGCCAACGCCGGTATCGATGAATCCAATGTGGATGATGGTCTGGCCACTCCCATTCCAGAAAATCCTGATAAGAGCGCCTCCCATATTCGGGATAAAATCATGAAAAGAACTGGTAAAGAAATTTCAGTCATAATATCTGATACCCAGGGCCGTGCCTTCCGTGAAGGGGCGGTTGGTGTGGCCATCGGCATATCCGGCCTGGAGCCACTATGGGACAGGAGTGGTGAAAGAGACCTGTACAACCGGGAGCTTAAAACCACCACCATAGCCGTGGCTGATGAGTTAGCAGCTGCTGCGTCGATAGTGATGGGACAGGCCGATGAGGGAATACCTGTAGTACTAATTAGGGGAGTAATCTACCCTAAGATGCTTAAAAACGATTCTGCAAATATCAAACCCCTGATCAGACCTAAAAAATATGATGTTTTCCGGCCCTGAAATTATTTCAGGATGTGAAGATTCCAACAAGAAATTCAATTTTTAAAGGATTATAACCATGATAACCATTTTCTCAGGTGGAACAGGGACTCCTAAACTCCTGCAGGGCATCATCCGTCTGGTTGACCCTGCGGATTTAACGGTGGTGGTTAATACCCTGGAAAACTCCTATTTCTCCGGGGTTTACGTGGCGGCGGATCTGGACTCGGTGATGTACACCCTGGCCGGGATCATAAACCAGGAAACCTGGTATGGCATTAAAGATGATACCTTTATAACCCATGAAACTTTAAAGGAGATCGGATGTGAGGAACTGCTCCGGATCGGAGATCAGGACCGGGCAATTAAAATCCAGAAAACCCTGCTTTTGGAGAAATATCCCCTAGATGAGGCTGTTGATATCCAGAGGAGAAAACTGGGCATTGAATCCAGGATAATCCCCATGAGCAACCAGAACTCCCAGATAGAGATAGTAACCCCTGAGGGAAGCCTTGAATTTCACGAATTCCTCATCAGGCAGAGGGGAGAACCAGATGTTCTGGATATTAAATATACAAGAGTAGATCCTGCACCGGGACTTATCGAATCCATTGAAGAGGCAGATATGGTTATAATCGGGCCTTCCAACCCGGTAACTTCCGTAGGACCTATATTATCAACAAATGGTGTTCGGGAAGCACTTAGAAAACCTTACGTAGTTGCCGTGTCCCCTATAATCAGGAATAAACCAGTCAGCGGACCGGCCGGTAAGTTCATGCAGGCACTGGGCCATGAAGTATCCTCCCTGGGAGTGGCAGCCATGTACCAGGATTTTTTAGATAAGTTTTATATCGATCTTCAAGATCATAATCAACAGGAAAAAATAGAAAGACTAATATCAGAGGTTGTTGTAACAAACACCAACATGAACAACATCGAGGATAAAATGATGTTAGCCAGAAATATTTTGGGTGAAATTTAAATGATTCAGATGACACTAGTTCAGATCGACAACTACGGTCCCTGGACCGTGACTCCCACTCCCCGGGCGGAGGCAGATCTACAAATATTACAATCAGAACTCTATGCAGACCTGCAGAGACAGTTCGCAGCTAAAGGAGGGTTAGTATTTTTCACCCGCTTTGATAACATGCTGGCTGTGACCAACGGTGTGGATATGGAGGACCACCTCCGAATCCAGAAATCCATAGGAAACCGCTACCCTATAACTGTGAGTATGGGTGTGGGGGCCTCAGAAACACCCTACGAAGCCCAGAGAAAGGCCACTAATATCCTGCAAACCTTTGGCGGTGCCCAGTCTGAGGAACGTGAAGAGGTTCTGGCCATTGACAGTATGGTGAAGTTAGACGAAAGCTTCGTCCAGATAGCCCATATAGATATAAACGGCATCACTGATTCATTAACCGATATTATCCCTGCTTATGATACATCTTTCATCGTTAACCGGGTTCAACACTTCCTTATGAAGAAATTGATCGAGAAAGGTTCGCTGTTATTTTTCATTGGCGGAGATAACTTCATGTCTCCCTGTAACGGATTAGAACCACAGGGCCTCTTAAAGATCATCGAAGAGATAGAGGACGAAATAAACATCGCCCTGAAGGCCGGTGTTGGAAAGGCACCTACCGCTGAAAAAGCCGCTAATTTGGCTGATCTCGCCCTGGAAGAGATAAGAGGCGGTTTTACATATGACCTGGTTCATGTGATGAAGAACAAGGATTAATTGTGGATTTTTTTACTTTATTCCGTTTATTAGTTGTTCTAATATATTAATATTTTTATTTATATTCGTAATATCTTTCGGAGAGGATTTGTTGAAGGTTTTAGCCCCTATGGCCGGGATCACCGATGGATTGTTCTGCCGTAAATTAGCTCCTAAAGGCTTTGACATGGTAACCTTAGGGGGTTACAACGTAGACGCCCCTACAATTGAAGCTGGAGAGAGGATAACCCAAAGGGGAAGATCAGAATTTAACATTCCATTAGAAAATATCTCCAATCATATAGAGCAACAAATCAAAGTTATAAAAGAAAATAAACCATGGAATGGTTGGATCTCAGTAAATCTACGTTCCACTACCCCTTCACCTGTAATAAAGGTCTCAAAGCTTCCCAGTGTGGACGTGGTGGAAATAAACGCCCACTGCAGACAGCCGGAGATAACGGATCTAGGATGTGGACAGTCCCTGCTAAATGACCCTGATAAACTATATCTATTCACCAGGGAAGTGGTCAAGGAAGCAGGAAGCAAAGTATCAGTTAAGATCCGGGCTAATGTACCGGGGACTGATATTATAGGCATATCCCAATCAGTGGAAGATGCCGGTGCAGATTTCCTCCACGTGGACGCCATGAAGCCAGGTTATTCGCATGCAGATTATGATATCATATCTGTAATTAAAGACAGCACAGACCTATTTTTAATAGGGAATAACTCAATTACAGATATCGAATCGGCACAAAAAATGATAGATGCAGGTGCTGATGGATTTTCAATGGCCAGGGCCCTTATAAATGGTGAAGTTCCCTTCGATCTGTCCATGGTAGATACCAGGAAATGGAGAATATAAGAAAATTCTGTAAGATGGTAAATACTTTACGGTGAATTCAAATTAAAAAAAAACTTATATTATATAGAAAAATCATTATATTGTAAATTCAATTTTATATATTAAATTTTATTACTAAATTCAAGAAAGAGAGTGGTTGTATGTCTTTTATAGAAATAGAAAATGTCTCTAAAAAGTTTAAAGATGTGGAAGTCCTTAAAAATATCAGCGTAAATATCGAGGAGGGTGGTGTTTTAG
>DAQK01000054.1 GCA_002502855.1 Methanobacterium sp. UBA279 | reverse complement strand
ATAAGAAATTTAGTTACGGAACTTTGTAATTATTGTAAATTAAAAAAATAGATAAAAATTTTCGTTGTGTATCTTTGAGGATATCTGCTCAGGATGAAGAAAATTTGAATGTTATTGTTGGAGATAATTGTATGTTTGCTTCTAACGTAACTATTAGACCATCAGATGGTCATTCAGTATATGATATAAATACTAAAGAACTTCTAAATAAAGGAGATAACAAAATTATAGGCAATCATGTGTGGAGTGGTTTAAATTCCATATTTTTAAAAGGTGCTAAAGTTTCTGATAATAGTATAGTTGGTGCAAATTCTGTAATAAATAAAAACTTTGTTGAAGAAAACGTTGTTATCGCTGGAAATCCTGCAAAAATTGTCAAACGTGGTGTTAACTGGGATAAAAAAGGTCCTAAGTTATTTGATAAGTCTATTGAATTTAGAAAAAATGAACCTGATTACAAGTTTCCAGCTAGTGATAATTTAATTATTGAAAAAAGGAAATTTGATAAAATATCATCTTTTGCATATATTTCTAAAAAGGAAAAACTAAATCCAAAGAATATCTATAAAATTCTCAAAGCAAAGGGACTAATTGAGTCTTTAAATCTTTTTGATGATGAGTATTATTTAACTGAAAATCCCGATGTTAGAAATTCCAATATGAATCCCTTGGATCATTATATTTATCATGGATGGAAGGAAGGAAGAACTCCATCTAAGAAGTTCGATGGAAACTATTATTTAGAAAGATATCCTAATGTAAGAAAGCTTAAAATGAATCCACTTGTTCATTATGTTCTTTATGGGAGAAAAGAAGGAAAATATCCAAATCTTAAGGTAGACCCCAGTTCTTCAGAAATTAAAAAAATTAAAAGACGTCATTTATTGGAACCTTCAAATAAACCAAGGGTCTCTATAATACTTCCCATATTCAATGTAGAACTGTATTTAAGAGAATGTTTAGATAGTGTTGTTAATCAAACACTAAAAGATATAGAGATTATATGCGTTAATGATGGTTCAACAGATGATAGTTTATCTATTTTAGAAGAATATCAAAAGAAAGATAAGCGAATAAAAATAATTTCTAAGCCTAATTCTGGTTATGGTCATACAATGAATGTAGGGATCGATGCCGCTACAGGAGAATATATAGGTATAGTTGAACCAGATGACTATGTTGCACTGGATATGTATAAAACTCTTTACAATGAAGCCGTAAAAAATGATGTTGATTTTATAAAAGCAGATTTTTATAGATTTACTGGAAGTGGAAATAATATCAAGAAAACTTATGAGAAAGTAGCAAGGAAGGATAATAATTATAATCGTATTATTAACCCACAAAATGAGTTAGAGATTTTTAGGTTCGTTATGAACACATGGAATGGGATTTATAAAAGAGATTTCATAGAAAAATATCATATACGACACAATGAAACACCAGGCGCCTCTTTCCAAGATAACGGCTTCTGGTTTCAAACAACAGCCTTTGCAACAAGGACTTATTTTTTAGATAAGCCTTTCTATATGAACAGGAGGGATAATGAAGGCTCATCTGTCCATGATAAGGGAAAAGTATTTGCGATGTGTAAAGAGCATGATTTTATGAGGGATATCTTAGATAATCACCCTAAATTAAAGGAGAACCCTGAATTTAAGGAGAAACTCATCTATTACTATCAACGTAAACGGTTTAATGCTTATATTTTTACACTGCAGAGGATAGGTCCTGAGTTCCATAAAATATTTCTAGAAAGATTTCAGAAAGACTTTGCTTTAGCGGCAGAAAACAATGAATTAAATAAAAAACTCTTCTCTGACAGAGAATGGGATCTTTTACAGTTAATAATCAAAGATCCAACAGAGGTTGAAGAAAGCGATTACAAAAAACCTCCAACTCGTAAATCTTCTGTTGGCAATTCTTCAGTTGTTGATAATTCAATTTATGAAAAGAGAAAATTTGATAAGATATTATCTTTTGCATACGTTTTTAAGAAGGAAAATCTGAATCCCAAGAATATTTATAGAATTACTAAAGCTAAGAGACTGATTATGTCTTTAAATCTTTTTGATGAAGAGCATTATTTAACTGAAAATCCCGATGTTAGAAACTCCAATATGAATCCCTTGGATCATTATATCTATCATGGATGGAAGGAGGGAAGAAATCCATCCGAAAACTTCGATGGAAACTATTATTTAGAAAGATATCCTAATGTAAGAAAGCTTAAAATGAATCCACTTGTTCATTATGTTCTTTATGGAAAAGAAGAAGGGAGATTATCAAATCGTCATGCTGAACTTAATTCTCCATTTAATAAATAAAAAGTTTTAGAAGATTCCTTTTTTCAAGCTGTAACTTTGGACTTTCCAATGAAATGATGATGTTGATATATATAATATTTATTTGGAATTTACGGATGTATTAGGGCCATTTAAGACATGGGATGATAATTTCAGTGATAAAGATTTCAAAGGACTGGCCACCAGACAACAACTATTAGTAACGGCGTTAAACTATGAGGGATACAAACCACTGAACTTTGGCGTGATACTATACAAGGAAGCTATCAGTAAAAAAAATGAAAAACTAATTTTTTTTATTTTCTATTTTTGAAAGAATTGTCTTTACTTCAGATAAAAATCTCCTTTTTATAAAATCAAAGATTATAAATGTCATTACGTATGAATTAATCTATTCATATATCCAATTTATTAAAAGAATAGGGGGAATAAATTATTATCATTATTCTACAATGCTACGTAACTATTCTATAATAAGTATTAGAGGGATCATAAAATACTGATAACAGCCATATGCTGGATGTGGAGTATATACCTATCGAAACGGGTATGTTCAAGTCCTAAAAAAGAAAATTAATGTAATAATAATACCATGTAATCACAAATTAAAACAGTTGAAAGTCACACTTATAATATAATCAATCTGAAGGTAAGAAAATGGATAATAACTATAAGATCACTATATTCGGTCTTGGACATATAGGCCTACCAACCGCAGCATTGTTTGCAAACAATGGATTCAAAGTAACAGGGATCGCAAGAAATAGGGAGAAATTAGATATAATCAACCAGGGAAGATCACCCATAGAAGAACCCGGACTAGAGGAATTAATCAAAGAGGCAATATATAATGGCAACCTTAAAGCATCAGATGATGGACTAGGAGCGATTAAAGATTCAAACATAATGATCATAATAGTCCCCACACCAATGGATGAAAAGAACTGTGCTGATCTAACAGCAGTTAAAGATACCTGTAAAACCATATCAAAAGAACTGAAAAAAGATGACTTGGTAATTGTAGAAAGCACTGTGCCACAGGGTACCTGTGATAACGTGGTGATCCCTATTTTGGAGGAAAGTGGATTAAAAGGAGGGGAAGACTTCAGCGTTGCATATACACCTGAAAGAGCAATTCCCAATAACACAATCTATGAAATGACACATAACGCTAGAGTTATTGGAGGACTTGATAAAAAGAGCACAGAAAAAGCGGTGAAACTATATCAGAACATCACTGAAGGTGAAGTTATAAAAGTGAAAAACATGATAACAGCCGAAACAGTAAAACTCATCGAAAACACCTACCGAGATGTAAATATCGCATTATCCAATGAAATAGCCATGATCTGTGAAGAAGTAGGTGTAGATACCATTGAAGCCATAAAAGTGGCCAACCATCATCCCAGAGTTAACCTCCATATACCCGGCCCCGGTGTGGGCGGACATTGTTTAGCAATAGATCCATATTTCATAGTAAAAACAGCAGAAGAAAGAGGAATGCAGGCACCACTTATAAGCACAGCCAGAAATATCAATGAAGGAATGCCCATCCATGTGATTAAGATTGTAACGGATACTTTACGTGAGGTTGGTCTGGAGACAAATGGTTCAGACATCGGATTGTTAGGTGTGGCTTATAAAGGAAACGTGGCCGATGCACGGGAAACACCAGCTAAAGCTCTGATAAATATTTTAAAGGAAAAGGGTGCCAATGTATATGCCAGTGATCCCCATACACCTAGAGAAGTTATCAAGGGGTTAGGTGCAGAACCTGCAGATACGGAACGGATATTGAGATGTGACTGTGTGGTTCTGGTGACCGATCATGATGAATATAAGGATATAAAACCCGAAATGGTGAAGAGCCCCATCTTCATCTGCACCCGGCCGATAATAAATCCAGAAGATTTTAAAAACAGTGGAATAATCTTCCGGGGAATTGGAAGATAGACGTTCATACTGACATAAGGCTTATATGTGAAGATAAAGTTTATTTCACAATTTAAACTTTAAACGATACATTTTTAAATAAGTTTAATAAAAGTGTTATTAACATGCAACAAATTTAGTTATTCTGTGAATCATATTAAATCATAAATCTTAATATTAGCATCAATATAGATTTAATAATAACTTTAACAATTATAGGGTTATGCAAATGATTAAGGATAATCAGAAATACTTCAACTTCATATTAATCATTGCAGATAGTCTTGTAATTATAATATCACTTATTTTAGCATGGTATCTACGTTTTAGAACCACCATATTGGGGGATGTCGGTGTAAGTGGTTGGGGGTTTACAGAATACATGATACCACTGGTGGTAATCATACCCCTGTACCTGGTTCTCTACTATATTTTCGCTTTATATCAGCCTCAAAGGACCAATACACTTATCTCTGAGGTTGGAGATATAATCAAGGCAAATTTCACTGGACTGGTAATTCTTACCGCACTCTTATATTTAATCAGTGCAGATGATTATTCCCGGTATGTTCTGGTAGCCTTCGCCATCTTAACCACACTATTTACAGTTGTTGAACGAATGGCTGTAAGGAATTCACTGCGAATAATACGAAGTAAAGGTTACAACATCAAACATGTCCTGGTAGTAGGGGCGGGTGAGCTTGGCCTTAAATTTGCACGTAGAATAGATGAGAATCAACATATAGGCTACCATATCATCGGATTCCTGGATGATAACCGGGAAGAAGGAGACAAGATCTTAAACTCAAGGGTAATAGGGAAGATCAAGGATTTGGAACATTTTGTTTTAACCGAGCCCCTGGATAGAGTGGTGATAACGTTATCTCCACGGGATTATAATATCATGGAAGTAGTAGATATCTGCGAGAAACATGGAGTAAAGGCAGTGATCATACCCGAGTTCTCCAAATATTTCCCAGCCAGACCCAACATCGACATGCTGGACGACATACCCATAATTGACGTCCGTTACGTGCCCCTGGACAATATATATAAAAAATTTTTAAAGAGGATGTTTGACTGCATCGCAGCCACACTGGCCATCATCATCCTATCACCCATCATTATAGTAACAGCCGTACTGGTAAAACTCAGTTCCCCTGGATCTATTATCTATAAACAGGAAAGAGTGGGCCTTAACCGGAAGAGATTCCAAATCTACAAATTCAGGAGTATGCAAACCCACGATGAAACTAAAATAGCACCCCATTGGACCACTGAAGATGACCCTCGCAAAACTAGAATAGGTTCCTTCATCAGAAGAACAAGTATCGATGAATTCCCACAGTTCTTCAACATATTAAAGGGAGATATGAGCTTAATCGGCCCCAGACCAGAACGCCCAGTGTTTGTGGAGATGTTCCGGGAACAAATCCCTAAATACATGATTAAACACTACGTACGCCCGGGGATGACTGGATGGGCCCAGGTCAACGGCTGGAGGGGTAACACCTCCATAGAGAAAAGGATAGAGCATGACATCTATTACGTGGAAAATTGGACCGTTCTGCTGGATATTAAAATATTTTTCATGACTTTCATTAAAGGATTCATTAATAAGAATGCTTATTGATTAAATAAAAAAAAATTCAGAATTTAGGAGGCCTTTCCATGCATTTTATTATAATTTCAAAAAAGATAAAGCTGGACCTGAAATAAACGAAAAACTATTGAATTCCCTAAAAGCACCTGCTTTAATCGCTAGAGAGGCAATTAAATATGAAATAAGCAATTATTTCCTTAACAAGGAATTAGGGAAAAAAATTGGACAATATCGTAAAAAACAGATCACTCTACTCGAATGCGTTAAAGAATTAATTGAAGAAAGAAATTCCATGAAATATCCGAAAACAAAAACTAGGATAAGCTTCACCAAAGAAGCATGGGATGACTTTTATATTCCTAAAATGCAAATTTTAATGGATTTTGCTTCGGTAGCAGATAAAAGATCCTTTGAAGAAGTTGAAGATATTACTTACATGTCGAAAACCGCTTAATTAACTGTTTACATAACGAAGAAGGCTTTTCCAAAGCAATTTTTTTAACTCTACCAAACCTTTATACCAAAATCAGTGATTTATAATCAAAATATTTAGCGATATTAAATCCATATTAGGAAATAGTTTCGTTTTTTAACTCATTATAAATTTTATGAATCTTTTTCCTGACGATCATGTCTTTTTTAACCAAGCGGAACTGGTCGGTGCAATATCTTTAAGATTTTCCTCATGGCATAGAAATTTATTCAATAAAACAATTTTAAACTGGGTATTATACATCAAAAATGCTTTTAAAAAGTAATTTTCATTTCAGTTCTATCGATTATCCAGTGTTTAGGATATTCGAAGGGATAAAAAATATCATGAAAATGTATATAAACTCCACTTTTCAATTTTGGTAAAATTTTAAAGAATATGTGTTGAACGTCGCTGTTTTTACAACGTGAGAACTATCTATGAAAAAGTATGTCATCAGGTTCTAATTTTTCAAATATTTCTAAATCAACGTCTTGGACAATTTTGGGTATAACTTGGTGGTCTGATTTATCTTTTTTAGACATTAATCCGTATAATCTTTCTGGATTCAGCTCTACGAAAGTTAATTTTAGTTTAACTCCAAAGAAAAGGTCATTAACATCCATCATTAGAGCAGAAGAAAACCCTGATCCTACTTCTATAATCCTTTTTGGTTTCAGTGTTCTCATCATGGAATATAAAATTATTCCATCCCCTCTGGCAAAATAATTATTTTCAAGATAAATACCGTAACTCTGGTTGTTTTTTTTTTGATTTAAAAGGTATTTCTGGAAAATATTTAGAAAATGATTTAAGTAAATTTAATTGTTCTTTTTCATTTTTTTTGATACCTTCGGTAAATTCAGGTTTCCATATTAGATCTTCCCTATCCTTTTAGAAAGTTTAGATCATTAATTGGAGAATGAAAATGCCCTGAGGGATAAGGATAAGTTAATTTTCCAATCTTTTTATTTAAAGCATCAATTTCTTGCTCTAATTTTCGTATGCTTAGATTTGTAGTAATGATATCGATTACTCTTATTGAGTAAGTAATCCTTAAAATTATTTATTATTTTCATATCAGCACCGGTTCAAAAAAATTTGTAATTCATTTTAGACAACTATTGGAACAATCTATTCATGAATTGTCTTTTTTTGCTCTTTTAACCAAGGCCATTGATTTATCTCCTTTTGAAGATCATCATTACTTTTCATCTGCATCATTTTATCCATAATTTCAATGTTATTTTTGGTCTTTACCATTGGGCGTTCATGGTAAAGGTGATACAACGAATCGTCTAATCTGATCTGCTTAAGTTGGAATAAATTTGCTCTGTGTAATATTTCATTATCTTCATTACCCCAACCGGTGAAATATTCATTCTCCATACCAATATCAATGAAAGAGCGTTTATTCCAGAAAACAATTCCACCATCAGCCCAATCTCTATGTTGGGCTGGTGATTCTACTGTATCAAAATCATAACCCTCTTTAAAACTTTTTTTATCCATTATATCCTTTACTATTCTGTTGAATGGATGTACCACGTCGAAACCTTTATCTAATAAATAAATAGCCAGGTCTATGTTTTCTTTTTTCGTTAAAGCATCGATATCGAATATGGCGATGTAGGGTGTTTTTGATTTGATAACCCCTTGGTTAATAGCATGGGCCTTATTAAATAACTTTCCATCTGCATAACTGAAGGTAACCCGGAATGAATCGAATAAATTTCCATATGTATCCATAAAAAATTGTTCAGATGATTCGTCGGAATGTTCAGATATAATTAAATTTATTATTCCTGACTTACTTAAATAATCCAAAGTTATGTCTATATTTTCTTCCCTTTGGGGGTCGTCGGTTTTACGGTAAGGTATTATAACAGTAAGTTTACCATAATCCGGCGGATAAGAAACATTTTTTTCCAGGTACACTTGCTTAACACTTCTGGTTTCAGCTTTTAAATTGTTTGTTAACATTTCAAGGTTATTATTTCCCCGTTTTATCCTGTTCGCATTGTTTTTTAGTTTTTCATTGGTGTTTTTTAGTTTTTCATTGGTGTTTTTTAGTTTTTCATTATTGGATTTTAATTCGTTGTTTAATTGTTCAATATTTTGTACTTTAATGCTGAGATTTTTTCTATCGGTGTCAAGCTTCCTTACCTGATCTTCCAATTTATTCTTTTCTATTTCTAGAACCCGGTAAGTACTGGTTTTCTTAATCTGTTTTTTTATATATTCTTTTAGCATAGGCTATTTCTCATGTTATTCTTCTTAACATTTTTATTTTATTATATATATTAATAAATTTATGTTTTAACTAAATAATCAAAAAAGAATATGAATATGAGATTAGGTATATTAGATTTGCAAATTAGCAAATGATTTATAATATATTTTTTAAATAGAAAAAAAGAGACAATATCCCAATTTGCCCAGTAGGAGATGTAGATGACAAAATATTCTTACACCGATCTTAAAATCGTTCTAATCCTCACCTTTTTATCGGTGATCTTCCTGTTCATTCCCAGTTTAAACCAGTATCCCCAAAATATGGTTTCTTATGCTCTTCTCCTTTTACTTTTACCGGGCTACTCATTACTCGTCACCATAAAACCATCACTTGATGAAGTAGCTGTTTGGAAGCGTATTTTATTCAGTATTGTACTGGGGGTGATCCTCGTAGCAGCAGCATATTCATTGTGGATGTATACACCCATGATGACTTATCTAACTCCGGTGGTTAACTATTTAAATCCATTGGAAGCTTACATATCCCCATTGGAAACATATATGCCACTCGTATTTATTCTGTCAACTATCCTAATCGTGGACCTGGTTCTTATTTCCTGGGCCAGAAGAAAAGCCCCTATATCTGATTTAGCTCCTGAAATTCCGGAGACAACTCCTAAAACTGGGGGCAAAAAAGAAAGATATGTTCTATGTGAAAAGTGTAATGGATACTACAAACTGGAGGAAGATGAATCTCCTGAGGACTTTGAAAGCTGCCACTGTGGAGGTAAATTAATATACACCGAAAAATCAGAGGGAGAACCGTTTATACTGGGGCAGGAGGCCAGACCTATACAGAAGGAATCCTATTACCTGGATCTGCTCCTGGTGTTCCTGGTAACTATAACTTCCCTGGCGGTCCTTCAATTTGCAAACCAGCCAGACTATAATACTATTGTAGAGTTCCTTTTAATACTCTTTTTACCAGGTTACGCTTTAATAAGCATGGTATATCCCAAAAATTACGGTTTGGGTGCTCTTGAACGTGTGGTTTATAGTTCTGCTTCAAGCATAGTCATAACCACTCTGGTGGGCTTGGTTCTAAATTACAGCTCTTATGGTGGGATGATAAATCCTATTCTATACACACTATCCGGTTTAACTTTTATCTTTCTCTTGGCAGCGTACCTGAGAAGGAACAGCGTCCTGGAGGAATACCGTTTCAGCATAGATTTCGGCGGGTTCTTTAAGGATCTAGTGGAAGGATTTTCCGGAGAAAACAGAACAGAAAAACTTCTTTCACTTGTGCTTGTTATATCAGTTGTACTGGTAGGTTTCACTACCTACATCACCGCCAGCCCCATGGAGGAAAAATACACAGATTTTCATGTGCTGGACGTCGATGGAAATGTAGTTGACTCTATCAACCTGACCTCTAATGAGACTGATAACCTAACCATTTCCATTGTAAACCATGAAAATAAAAAGACATCATATCGAGTGTTAGTCACCTCTGGTGGGAATGTGCTGATGGATCAGACCGTAACCCTGGAAAATGAGGAGAAGAAGGATATAAACTTCAACTTTACCGTAGGTAACCCCGGAACCAGGGGCATGGAATTTAACTTGTACAAACTGCCGGACAACACCAATATCTACAAAAACTTTAAGTTACTTCTGAACGTCAATGAGAACCCGGAGTTATCGGCAACAGAAGTCAGTAACACAGAAGAGAACGCTGTTAATCAGTAAAAACTCAAAAAAAAACATGTTTAATTTTTAAAAACCTTAAATTTTCCATAAATTCTTTATAAGCAGCCATTCTACCTTAAAATAGTTAGCTAAGTTTTCTTTTTCATATTCTACTTTGTTTACTTTATTTAATGAATTAAATCCTTCCCTAAGACCTTTTAGATAATATTTACCCTGCTTTTTCCTCGTAAAAAACAAATATTTTATCAGGTAGCCGAAAAGCAGGAAAATAAAGTTTAACGCGTACTGGGGCCAGGGCATGTTCTTATAAGGAACGTAGACGTTGTTACGGGCGGCCAAACGGATTTTAAACTCGTTGTATCTGCTACCGCTGGTTGCACTGGTTCTATGGTAAACAATCGCCCCGGGACAGTAGATGCATTTAAATCCATGGATCCTCGCCCGGTAACTTATGTCAACGTCTTCCATGTAGGCGAAGAAGTTTTCATCGAAGTATCCTATCCTATCAAAGACGTTTCTTCTGTAGAGGGCTGCTCCTGCACAGGCACTGAATGTCTCCCTTGGTTGACTGTATGAACTGGGGGATTTGCCCTCACCCACTTTCCTTGCCCAGCCCAGGATAGTGTATTCATCCCCGGCATCGTCCAGTTTACCCCGGTCATCGTACTGGACCATCTTGGAAGCCACGGCGAAGATACTTTCATCTTTACCCATGCATTCTGTAAGTTTAGAGATACACTCCGGTTCAAGTGCAGTGTCGTTGTTTAAAAGAAAAACATAATCTGAATTGGACGCTTTTATTCCTTGATTTATCGCCCTGGAAAATCCTAAATTCTCTGAATTTTCTATAATGACTGTTTGGGGGTGTTTTTCCTTGATGTAATCCACGCTACCGTCGGTTGATCCGTTATCCACGACTATGACTTCCATATTGAAACTACAGTCTTGGTTTTTGATCGTTTCCAGACACTCTTTTAGGTAACCGATTCCGTTATAGTTAGGTACAACTATTGATAAATTTGACATGGACTAATCCTCTAAATGTAAACTTTCCGTGAAGCTGTCGCACACTTCTATGGCATCGCCCTGCATAACTATCTTACCTTTATCCAGCCATATGGCCCGATCGCACAGATCCTTGATTTGTTTTACATTATGTGATACCAGGATGACGGTTACATCTTCATTCAAGAATGATTTCATTCTCTTAAGACTTTTATTTTGGAACGCAGCGTCTCCTACGGATAAAACTTCGTCTAAAATAAGTATTTGGGGGTGTACTATGGTGGATATGGAAAAACCCAGTCGTGAAACCATTCCAGATGAATAATTCTTCACTGGGACATCTATAAAATCTTCAAGCTCAGAAAATTCAACGATTTCATCGAATTTCTTTTCCATGAACTCCTTGGAATATCCGAGCAATGTCCCCCTGAGGTAAATGTTCTCTCTACCAGTATAATCAGGGTCAAATCCTCCCCCAAGTTCTATTAAAGGTACAATTCCACCATTTACTTCAATGGTTCCTTCAGTAGGTTTCATGACCCCGGATACCAGTTTAAGTAATGTACTCTTCCCGGCACCGTTTAGACCAATTATACCTAACTTTTCTCCCTTTTTCACGTAGAACGATATATCCTTAAGGGCCCAAAATTCCTGGAAGAACAGCTCCCTCTTGATGAGCTTTATCACGTACTCCTTGAGGTTATCCACCTTTTCTTGGCTCAGGTTGAATGCCATGCCCACGTTTTCCACCCGGATGGCGAGATCCTTTTCATCCACATCTTCTGGTAGGATCTGCTTGTGGCTGTCACTTGGTGCAACTTTTTCATCTTCATCCGGAACCATGGATCTCCTTATAAATGCGACGATGGTGATGATAATACTGATATATGCAAGGAGGAGGTACAAAGGAAGATGAAGAGATTTAAATGTGGTGTAATTTGATACTAAGAGTGCTAAAATGGTCATGATGAAACTGAGGTTCACGGTGAGGACGGAACGTTTCAACATTTCCATTTCGTAAACCAATGGCTTTATAACAGCTAAAAGTGGATATCCTGTTAAAAACAGTATTAAGAAGGCGTAGGGTATGATGTTGAATGGATAACTTTCCAAACTGGGTGTCATCATCCAGATAATGGAGACAATTGCCAGTAGTAAAACCAATGAAAGATCTCTGTAATGTTTCAATGTGTCATTCTCCTTATTTATGGGGGGGTGTGAAATTTCACGACATAAACTTCATTTTAAATTCAACGGTTTTATCTTTCTCTTTATTCTTTATATGAACATGATTTAAGTAACTACTTTTTTTGATTACATCCCTTTTTTTGGGGAATATCCATCTTGTAGGCTTGACGGACTCCTAAAATGTGATGTAAGAGTTTCTTTCCTTAGATGTATAATATGAATTTATCCTGGTACTTGTAGAACAGTACCATTCCTACAACCAGAGACGCTATGGCTGAAAACGTGGCAAATAACAGTGTAGAGGTGTTGAAGAAATGTCCATAGTAGAATACGTCGCGGTTTAGGCTGATGAAGGCATATACTGGGTTAAAGGTAAGTATCCACTGGTAATGTGAGGGTATAACTTCAGGAGGGAAGAAAATTGCACTGGAATACATTACCATGGTGAGGAAAACCCCGTATAAGTGTTCTATGTCCCGGAAGAACACGTTGATGGTGCCCACGATAAGTCCAATTCCCACGTTGAATATTAAGAGCAGCACAGCTGGCACGAAAAAGAGCAATATATACAGGGTAAAATGGGCTCCGGTAGCTAACATAACCAGTAACAGTACGATCAGTGAAAGCAGGAAAGTTACCATTGCAGATAATGTAAGTGAAACTGGGAATATGTATTTGGGTACATATAACTTCTTTATGGTGTTTGCATTGTTTTTGATGGATCTAAGAGCTCCACTTGTTGCCTTTGAATAGAATTCAAATACCAAACGTCCAGTTAACAGATACACGGGATAATTGCTGATGTTATGTTTAAAAAAGGTCGAAAATATGATGGTTAAAACGATCATGAATAGCAAAGGCTCTAAAAAACTCCAGAATATTCCTAATACAGATCTCCTGTACTTTATTTTTATATCCCTCTTCACGAGTTCGAGCAGCAGGTACCGGTATTTAAAGAAGTTTTTAAAAAACCGGTGTCCAAAGATGTTTCGTACTTCCATATGTATCAGATCGTTATTTTTGATATAATATGATTCTAAAATTTATGATTCTAAAATTGTATCTAATAAAGGTTTGTTCTAATCCTAATTATCTCTGGTTTTATATTAATTCATTGTGGACGAAATTTTTTCCATAGATTTACATTTAGGGCTAAAGATCACTCCTCTACAAGTGGTATGACCTCCAGAATACGTTCCACCCTGTTTTTGAAGGTGTGATACTTCAACACGATACTCCTCCCTTCCTCTACCTTCAAAGCTCGATCAACATCATTTTCCAGGTAATAGTCGATTAAGTCGTGGAGTTCCTCAGGGGTGTTGTAGGTGACCAGGGCATCTTCAAAGATATCCTGACCACCCTGGACATTATCTGAAATTATGAACGCCCCTGCAGCGTACCCGTCAAATAAACGGTTGGAGATGAACCCCTGCTCCCGCATATCGTCCCAGTGATCATTTAAAAGTATCTTACAGGAGGAGTAAGCCTTTCTAAGTTCGCCGTAGGGTATGTGCTTCCCTTTGATGTACCTCCACCGTATGAATCTTCTCCAGTTTTTCCCGTACACAGCAAGGTCATGATCTGTGGGTAACAGATCCTTCACTATCTTCCTAAACACCTTCCTCGAATTACCCACAAACAACAATTCATTCTGGTAGTCACTGTCTGGATCTGGGTAGAACAACTCCGGATCGGTGCATTGTAAGAGAGTGTCCACTGGTATATCTGCTTCCTTTCTAATTTTCCTAGACCAGTACTCAGATGCGATAAAAACATGATCGTACTGGTTGTACTCATCGATCTCCACCGTATCTGGGTGTGAGATGTTCCACATTATGTTAAAGTGCTCCTTTTTGGGCTGGTAACGGCTGAGCCCTCTTAATACTATAACTGCATCGCATTCACCGTCACCTTCATTCCACTCCGGCAATATCTGCAGTAGAACCTCACAGTTGTTCTTTTCAAGCTCCTTTTTTAATCCCAGAGCCAGATGGTAATCACCCCATTCATGGACATTTTTCCATTTAGGTGCGGGAATTTTAATGGCGATTTTGGTTTTAAAAACATATTCCTGTTCTAAAATTTCTTTAAAGGTTCGAGCTCGATTTTCATAGACATGATTTTTAAGGATGAAATCCTGTAATTGCTTAACTTTCTCTTTTCTTGCATCCTCATGGTTTAAATAGAATTCTAATAAACTGTTTAACTCCTCTTTGGATCTCCAAACCGGCAATTGGCCATTGAAGGTTTCTTCTGCACCGACGGCACCGTTGGTTATCACCAGCGCCCCGCTGGCCAGGGCATCGTAAACTCTGCTGTTAACCGCTCCAAAATTCTTAGCGCCTCGGTTGACATCGTCGATGACGATCTTCGTGGAAGCGTATACCTCTGGTAATTTAGAATAATTCAGGAATCCCTGGTAATAGTTTTTAAATTTGTCAAATGCTTCCCAGTTCTTCCCATATAATTTAAAGGAGTAAGGCATACTATCCGGGTCTAACATATCTATTATATCCCGGGGGTCGTCCCAGTAGCTGCCAGTGAAAGTGTAGTCACTTTGAAATTCTTCACGTGGCTTTACAGAGTCGTTGAATCTATAGGGGTTGGTGGCGATGGGTAAAAGGAATGTTTCCATCTCTGTCTTCTCCCTTATGTAGTTACCGGCGGTTAAACTGGAGGCGAAGATCAGGTCATATTTTTTTATGGAGGGGTTGTTAACCCATCTTTCAAACCAGTTCCGGGCCCAGGCAACTTTAATCAGAGACTTGTTGTTGCACATTATTTTACCCGGGTCATATGCCTCTAAAAATGAGATTAACACATCAACATCATCTTCCACCTGGTACCAGTTTCCCGGCCCTCGGCGGACTAGGTAGGTAACCTCCCAGCCGAAGTCTTTTAAACATTCAGCCAGTTCTGATGCGGTGAAGTAATCACCAGCAGAGGCATCCTCTCCTGCTTCCGTTACCGCCATGGCCACCTTAAGGGGATGTTCTGAGAACACCCTTTGGCTGTTCAGTTTATCATAGAGGAACTGCTTACGCAGCCATTTACCCCAATTCTGGCGGAGTAGTTCCCGGTTTTTAGTTCGTCGTTTTTTTATTTCATGGTTTTCATCATCTTTCTGTGTACCGAATTCATGGTGGAACAGCAGGGCCTCTGGACAGTAAATACATTTATAACCCTTTCTGTAGAGCTTCAAACAGAAATCCACATCTTCATAGCCGAAATTGTATCCTTCATCCAGTCCACCTGCTTCCCAGTACACATCTTTACGCACCAGCATGGCGGCGGCGGTTACCCCAGCCCTGACCTGCTCACCACTTTCATCCGGACCGAAGGGTTCCCTGCTATCGTCTACCTCGAAGGGTTCCCGGCCTTCACCCAGGTTGTAAGGTTTGATGAAGCCATCTTCTTCCCTGAAGGCTATTCCTGTGTGTTGAATTTTAAAGGAATGAGGGTGCCCTTCCTGGTAGGGATAAATTAGTTTGGCACCCACCGCACCTATATCACCGCTTTTAAGGGCTGCCTGCATCATCTGGTTAAGCCAGCCATAAGTGGGTTCCACGTCGTTATTTAAAAGCAGTACAAATTCACCCTTAGATATTCCAGCTGCCTGATTGTTTGCCTCTGAAAAAGATCTGTTTTTGGTGTTCTGGATAACCTTCACTGGGTGGGGGAGTTGTTTCAGGAAGTTAACTGAATCATCGGTGGATGCGTTGTCCACCACGATGATTTCATAGTTAGGGTACTCTATATTTTCCTGGAAATTTCGAAACAGCTTTTCCAGGTGGGATAATCCATTCCTGTTCAGGATTATAATAGAAACCATGGGGGCATCAGATTTGAATTCTTTTAAGTTTATGAGTGTCCGGTTTTTATTTAAAATAGACTGGTATCTTTCCTCTACCTCTTCTTCGCTGAGTTCGATCACCGGTTCTTCCACCTTCCGGTTTTGATCTCTGTTTCTCCATCTGTTGATTTTATATCTGGTTAAAACCCTGTAATCCTTGTAACTATTCCTTAAATTCCTTAGATGTTTGTTGGATCTTAACTTATCCCTGATGATGAACTTCAAATCCTTCATGGTACTCTTATCCCAGTCTAATCAACACTTTCTACTTTTAACACATTTAATTTCTGAACTTATATATGATTACTTCGATTCAGTTTTTAAATGATTCTAAACTTCTATTTATAAAATAATTTTTTATACACATCTAAAAGTATTAAGATAAAATTTTTATAAAAAAAAAGAGCTTTGGCCTTAAAATTTGGGTTTATTTAAAACCCAGGTTTAAGTAACCCGGTAAACACCCACCTCAAGATAAGGGGAGATGGTAAAAGCATCGACGGATATCGAGTTCGACTTGGCGGAGCAACCCCAGAATTTCTGGCGGAGGGAACATCTGTGTACAAATTCATGAACCCTCTGCCATTTAGATAAACAGGCTTTTGAATACTATCTGTTTTTAACAAAAAAAAGTTGTGAGCTCACTTCCCGATCTTCTGTATCATACGGGATACGGAGTGGAGGATTACACCGGTGAAGGTAATGAATATACCGCCCAGCCCGATCATACCGGCGAGTACGGTGGGAAGTAGGGTGGTCATCTGGTGGTCCAGGTATTTGCCGAAGAAGTAGAGCCCCAGGATGAGTCCGATGATGATGAGTATCAGTCCCGGGATGGTGAAATAGTATAGTGGCCTTCTAAACTCCATGTCCTGCAGGAGTTTGATGAACACGCTTAAACCGTGGCTTACCGGGTTTTGGGTGTGGATCTTGCCGTTTTTCTGTTCCTGGTTATAGGTGGTCCCCACCTGTACCTCCTTGATCTTGAAGTTGTTCTCCGCGGCATCCATCAACATCTCACTTTCTATGGAAAAATCGGTTTTGGTGAACCTGAAGGCAGGTATGGTGAATGCTGCAAATGCCCGGAATCCGCTCTGGCTGTCGGTGATTTTCAGTCCACTGGTTATGTTAGTGGTTTTATCCAGTACTGTCTGACCTAACCTTCTATAAGTGGGGGTTCCTTTATATTTTTTATTCAGGTAGCGGCTACCGTTGACCAGGTCGGCTTCGCAGTCTTCTATGGGTTTGGTGAGCAGAGGTATCTCCTGGGGGTTGTGCTGACCATCACCATCAATGGTCACAATTATTTCAGTATTTTTAATGGCTTGAAAACCAGTTTTAAGTGCAGCACCTTTACCTAAATTATGGGTATGCTTTATAACTTCGGCTCCTGCTTTTTCTGCAATTTCTGTAGTGTGATCTGTACTACCATCATCAACCACAATAACATGATCTACAAATCCACTTGCAGCGATGACTACACTACCAATGGTTAATTCCTCATTATAGGCTGGTATAATCGCTGTTATATGTGGCAAGTTACTAATCTCCATTTCACATTATTGTTTATGAATATGTTACTAACATATATAAACTTTGATAGATGTGTGGAAATAATGTCATAGAGGGGATCAAATTTTTTTTAATGAATTTGGCTGAAGTATACTTTTTTGATTAAAAATTTTGGGGTTAAGGAAAAAGTTGGTGTTCGATCTGGGGATGAAAAATCTTTTATTAGAATCATGATTAAATCTATTATATCAAATTATTTGGATACTCAAATATTTTATTTAGAACTTTAAAAATAAGAGTATATTTAACGATCTTCGGTGTCACAATGGAAAAACAGGAATCCCGGAAATTTTTAGAGTTAGCAGATAACTTTTATCAGGAAGAAAATTATGAAGAAGCTTTAATATGGTATAAAAAAGCATTAGATCATGTTAATGATGATATCGAGGAAGCCGATTTATTTTTGAAGATGGGAAATCTTTATCTGAGTATGAAAAACTACGACACCGCCCGAGATTACTATGAAAATTCTTTAAACCTCTACTCCAAAAATAATGACCACACTGGAAAGGGTTACAGCCAGACTGGCCTAGGCATCATCCAAGAATATAATGACCATCATGACCAAGCCAGAGAATACTACGAAGAAGCTCTGGAAAGCTTCAAAAAGACAGGTGACACAGATAGACAGATAGTAATCCGTTCACTTTTAGCCAACACCCACATATCACAGGTAAACCACCCACCAGGAGATAAAGGGTCCAACCAGAAATCAGGCCATACACCATCCCCTCAGAAGTTGGAGGAACATGGTCATAAAGGATTCTTCCCGAGGTTGAGAAAATCTGGTTATAAAGTACAGGAAAAACCTGCTGAAATCCAGGGTACTGGGAAAACCCCTGAAATCCAGGGTACTGGGAAAACCCGTTCAAAATTCCATATATCCCCCAGTGAACTGGTAACTGCACTCCTTTATTTGGTGGGACTTATTGTTGCGGAAGCATTAGTGGCTTACTCTAACCTAGAGGTAGGTCTGGCCCTTGAAGCGGTGATACTCTTTGCTTTACTCCTGAATTCTTCCTTAAAAACTTCACATAATTTCTCTCTTTTGCTTCAATCCATGATGGCCCTACCCATAATCCGTATCATAGGCCTGTCAATCCCTTTAGTACAGATACAACCATTATACTGGTTCCCCATAATAGCTATACCCCTCTTCGCTGCTTCATTTACTATCATGAGGGCTCAGGGGTTATCCCTTAAGAATATAGGTTTCATATGGGGCAACATTCCACTCCAATTGGCCGTTGCATTAACTAGTGTCCTTTTAGGTGTGATAGAATACTTGATTCTCGAACCCAAACCATTGATTGCAACATTTAACCTGCAGAACCTTCTCCTTGCCTCTGTAATACTTATCATATCCACTGGCCTGGCTGAAGAGATTTTATTCAGGGGTATAATCCAGAAAAATTCTGAAACTGTATTTGGGGCATCTTTAGGATTACTATATACGTCTTTACTCTTCACAGCACTTCACATAGGCTGGAACTCCTTTTACGACCTTATATTTGTATTTTCTGTGGCCATCTTCTATGGATACGTCTTCCAGAAAACAAGGAGCCTCTTCGGAATCACACTATCCCATGGAATATCCAACACATTCCTCTTTTTAATAGTACCCTTCTACGCGCCTCTGTTGTATAGTTGGCTTCCATTTTAGGGGGCCGGAAAACAGGGATCGAGATTAGTGTTGTGGAAAAAATAGATTTAGATGGGGGAAAACAGGATTATTCAATAGATTTAGATGGGGGAAAACAGGATTATTCAATAGATTTAGATTGGGGGAAAATAGGATTATTTAATAGGAAAAATAAGATAATCAAAAGAGACAAAACGAGATCTCTAAAAAATTTTTTTAAATATAATATACGCTGTGTACAGGCTTTTTATTTTCCGGTGTCTTTTTGGACCAGTAGAAATAGTCTGCAGTGATCATGATCCTGCTTTCATTCTGAGTGAGTGTGTAATTTCCCTCCCAGTCGGTCACCACCCCATCTATGGAGAAAGTACCGTTGAAGTTCTCTCCATCGTTCTGGAACTTTGATGTCCCGGTCCAGGCTGCACAGGTCATGTTCATGTTCCCACTTAAGATGGTGCTGAACATTGCTCCCTTTAAATTCTTTAGTAACAAATTGTAAATGGTTTGTGGGGTGGCTTTAACCGTATCTATATGTCCAGTTACTTTCAACCCATCTGAGGTATAATCCAGTGGGCTTTCTGATTTTTCCGCGCCAGAGAGAACCAGCAACATTTTAAAATCACGGCCAGTTCCATTTATATCATAATAGCCACCCAGATAACCTTCATTAGGTGCAGCTGGGGGAATGATGACTTCGGAGTGGTAATTGTAATCCATCTGGTCAAAGGCGAGGGCACTGACCGTCCCCTGGCTATATTCTAAAAGAGCTACCACTACAACAAGTATCAATAGGATTATTAAGACTATATATCTCTTCTTCATAGGTATCAAAGTAGATTCAGTAAAAATTCATAAGTATCCAGATTTAGTTAAAAATAAAAAAAGGGTAGGTATAAATTGTGTTTTTTCTATGTTTGAGCAATGACGTTACAGAGTGTGGGTGTTCCACTTAACTCTAAGATAAGTTCTCCATTGGGTCCAATAACCACGTTAAATTGTACGAATAATAGGTCATTGGGGTTGCTGCCAGGATCAATGGTTCCTACATTCACTGAGTTATCTGTTACATTCCCTGGTAAGGCTCCGATTGCTTGTGGTGGGTCTATATCCAATGTGTTGTTAGATTGTTTGGTTTGATCGGTAGTCCATAGCAGGAAAGATGTGTCAAATTTACTTTCACCACTGGCTGTTGAATTGTACACTCCTCCCCAACCCAATACCGTTATATTGGTATTTGGTGGTAATGGTGTGTTTTCATAACCTAACATGTTACTCATATCGAATGTGACATTTTCCCCTGGTTTAACGTATGTATCTACGTAGTAAGTTTGTGTAGTTCCATTTTTCTGAGGTGCATTTTGAAGCTGTAACTTCCAGTGGGCCCATACATCTTGATTATTGTTGATCACCGTTATTTTAGTTCCATTTGCAGTAACTTGAGTTTTATTATCACCATTTGCGGGTGCTGTGAACACGTTCAGGTATGCAAGAGCACCTACAACAACTACTACAATTACAATAATTGCAATTATAATAACACTGTTTTTCATTTAAATACACATCCTTAAAGTATGGTTACCACTTTATATGCTACTATAGCTACAAAAACTAGTAATAAAGGTACAATGGCGATGTTGGATCCTTTGAGGAATAACTTGACAGAAGGTCTATCCGTTTCTGAGCTTAGAATTTCCTTAAGAGCAAGGAAAACAATTAGAGACACCACAGCTATGATACTGTAACTCATTACTTGGCCTGTAGTAACCGCTACAGCGGTTGCAGTAACTGTCGATATCATGTTATTTACCTTTAACTTTTATGATATATATAATTTTTGATATTTTATCTTCCTTTAAAAAATCGATTATAAAAACAGGAAAAGTACAAAAAATTAAGGCTAAAAAAATAATTATGGGACAGCTCCATCCAATAAAAGAATATTTAAATGTTATTAAATTCATAAATGAATTATGGAATATTAGACTAATTTCTTATTAATCATATTATAAGGGATTCAGATGTTAAGGAGTCAAATAGCTAAAGACTTTGCAAAATCTATAAAGTCAGATAAAATAAAGAATATTATCCTTTTTGGGTCTGTTGCAAGAGGTGACGACACAGAGGATTCTGACATTGATATTTTAATTGTTTCTTCCTATAAAGATGAATTATTCGATTTTATATATGATAAGATATATGAAATATTGATTGATAATGAAGAATTAATCTCTGCTCATTTTGTTGATGAAGAAAAGTTTGAAAAAGAAAAAGATTTTTCTTTTTTATCCACTGTTCTTAAAGAAGGTGTTGTTCTTGCATGATGATGAAATTCGAGCAGGATTAAACAAAGTCTATGAGAAACTTGAATCAAGCGAAATACTTTTAAAATCGGGACATTATGGGGATTCTGTTAGCATTTCATACTATGTTATGTTTACTTCGGCTAAACTACTTTTATCCTTAAAAGGAATTAAACCAAAAACACATGCTGGATTAATGCGTGTATTTTCTAAAGAATATGTTCATGGAAACGATTTTGATCAATATATTTTTAAAAAGTTTATGGATTCTCTAACCCTAAGAGAACAGGCTGATTATGATTTTCAAGATAATATAAATAAAAAAATAGCTGAAGATCAATTAAAAATAGCTAAATCATTTGTTGAAGAGTCTTTAAAATTTTTAAAAGAAATTTAAGTTCTTGTAAAACTACAAATGCATATTAATTCTTAAAATTAAAAAATATCTAAAAATTGTCTATATGGCTATATTTCTATTGTGACTTGGCTTTCGATGATTATATGGATGTTATGTAGATACATTATTGTGAAGTTAGTATGTAGGCAATATTGTTATTTTTATTCCTTAAATGATATTATCCTAAACCTAATCATGGGATGTATGATGAATTTTTCTTTTTTCGTAGATAAGCAGAGCTCTCCATCCTAGTTGCAATATTGGGTATATTGTTGCCACTGTATAATTAAAACATGAACAGGTTATATTAAAAATAACTCAAAATAATCATCTAAATTGGCACAAGGTAGTTAGTTACAAATCTTTCATTACAAGCTTTGCATTCAGAAACTAATGTTATTTCCTTAATAACACCATCTTTAATACCTGTTAATTTGAATGAAAATCTATTATTTCCACAGTCAGTCACATTTTAAATTTTGTTCCCACTCTTTCTCATGTGGAACACATAATAACCAATTATAGTGAAGAACTTAACTTATTAAACTTGTACACTGTGTAATCCATGAATTAATCTTTAATTAAGTGAAAGACAGTTTAAGATCATTTCATTAAAATAAATAGTTTAAAACCTTTGGTACTTCTATAATAGTGCAGATGAATAATTAGTCAGATAGTATTAAAAATTTATAAAATAAGATATATAATAATTTAATAAAATTATTCAAGTAAAATATAATATTTAAGAAATAAATTTTATGAAGAATCTATTTGGGGGTTGTTTGGATGAATTTTTCATTAAATGGGGCAAATATCGTATTATTAGCAAAAAATCACAACCCAACAATTGTTTCTAAAAGATTGGCTGGCTGAAAAAGGGATATTAGAAGAAAATGTAACTAATTGCACATTTACCCGTAGCATCTGTGATTGAAACGGATAATTTTAATTTGATGGTAGAGCAAGAAAAACTTACAACTGTCAACAAAAAAAAAATTAATCCACGAAATATCGAAAAATTGCCAGAAATCATTTCTAAGTATATAAACACACTTCCTGAAACTCCTTATACTGCGATGGGATTTAACTTTGTATATACTATAGAAGTTGGAAGAGAAATATTAAAAAATATCTTTTTAATCAATGATAAAAAATTAACTGAAATTTTTTCAAATAAATATGAGTTTGGGGGGATTATTAAATTCTCATTTGAAAATTTTATTGTAACATTAACCATCAAACCCCAGGATGCAGATCATATAAGTGGAAGTTTTAATTTTCATTATGCTTCTCAAAATAAAGAAAATTTAATTAAAAACCTTTCAATTTATCAAAAAGCGAGAAAATTTTCAGAAAAAATTTTAAAGGAGTTATTCGATGTCTGAAACAATGATGATAGACACACGTGATTATGTTGCAACAGCAACAACACCATCTATGTCTGAGAAAAAAAGGAAATTTCAATCTGAAGCATTATTGAAAATCCGAAATGAGGAAGAATTTTTGAAAATGGAATCTCAAGAAATGAACTTAAACATAATTTTTAATGCATTTAAAAAACTCGTTTTAGTAGATCCATCATATTCATTAGATGAAAAAGAATTGGAAAGAATGAAAAACTTAAATTTTTATAATCAAAATCGATCTCTTATTGAAGGAGAATATTTTAGCAAATATTTGGTGATCGCAGAAGGAAAAATTAAAGCAGTAGGAAACTCTTTGAATGATGTAAAAGATGCTGCTTCTGATGCTAAACATAGACTTGTTTTTAAAGTTGAACAAGAAGATAAGAGAGTGACATTAAGATGGCCAATGAGGTCCCGGGTAAGCTGGCCTTATAATGGTTATTTAGGTCAAGAACCTTATATGGGGATACGTGTAAAGTCATTAAGTGGGAACTTGTACCCTAATAATGAAGATGAACCTTATCCCGTCTTAATTGACACTGGTTACTCTGGAGAACTTTTATTGCCTAAAACAATTTATGATATGTTAAATTTAGGTGATGCTGATGCACCATCTGAAACGTTACATGTAGCAAACGGTGATACAGAACGTACGTGTAGCATATGGATTTATAATTATTCCTGAACTTGGCCCTGAATTCGATGTTAAGATTCATTGTTTTTGTGATAGAGAAGTTAATGAAGTATTAATTGGTAGTGGCTTTATAAAAAGATTTAAAATGTTGTTTGATGGTCCTGAACGCCAGTCTAGTATTATATAAGTTTTTTTGAGATTTGATTTTATTGTGAAGTTTAAATTTTTCATCAATAAAAATTAATACTAAATATGTTATAATTATTATTAATAGTTGTTGATTACTGAAGGTAAAATTTACAAATTTTTTATACGGATTAATGTATACGTTTTTAAAGGTATTTGTACAGATTAATATAATATCTAAATGCAGTTACACATATTAATGACACTTTCAAGGTTTTCCTTGATTACTACTTCTTCCGGTTTCTTTTTAGGAAGTGTGTTTAAAACTCAAGATAATATAACTTATCAAGAAATAGTTAAAAACAGCATATCTAAAAAAAAATCAGTCTGAGAAGTATGCATCCCAAAGCCTATCCTTAAACTACCTCCACCACATGTCTCTAAGTTAATCCATATAAATTGGAAATAGTAATCTTGAATGAATACCTATTTCGAATGAATTCAATTCAACAGCGTTAAATTGACATTCAGAAATTAGGGTTTGATATAATGATGGGTTCTAACTCCAATCAGAACCTGATAATATATCATATGATCTTAGAAATAATACTTTTTTTGATTAATTAATGATGTAATTGGTTATTAGTTCGTGTTTATTCCTATGATTATCTTCGTTTTTTTGAATGATTATAATATGCTGTGTTGATTAACTTTTTTGAATTTATCCTATTGATAGCGATTTCGATTATCTTTCCTGCTATTATGGGTTGAGGCAATGCTTATCGATTTTGCGGATTTGTTCAACACAGCATGTTTCGCTGCTGTGTTGACCAAACAGGTAAATAACTTGACTACATAAATATTGTAATAATGGTGAAGTAGTCAATGACAAGAAGAGAATATGTTGACAAGCGAGACTGGATCGAATACAATGAGAAATTAGTGCGCCGTGGCGAATTATATTTTTCATTTGAATTTTTAGATAGCTGGTCAAAGGATCTCGCTCAGGCGAATGAGGGCAAAGTAGGACGCAGATATGAATTTCCTGAACCCTTCATCCAGCATTTAATGATGTTACATGTTATTCTCAAGGCATCATATAGGTTGCTCGAAGGAATGGTCCGAGAATTATCTACTTATATCCCAGTGATTCCTACGATTGATTATACCACTATCTGGAAAAGGGGCACCAAATTAGATCTCAAGCTGTCAGACACGATCGCAGAGAGTGACGAACCGGTGGTTAT
>DAQK01000020.1:2860-18568 GCA_002502855.1 Methanobacterium sp. UBA279 | reverse complement strand
TACAAAAATAATTCCTTTAATATTTTCAAGAAAAAAAACCAACCCTAAAAGTGTTAAAAGACAAAATAACCAATCCATTAGATTATTTCGACCATAATAATAAATCAGGAGCAATATACAAGACATTAAGAGAACGATTATTCAAATTACTTCCCCAAATGGGAGGATTTTCGCCGAACAAAATGGAAAATCGAAAAAGTATTCCAATTACCTCAAACAAAACTTAGGCTTAGGCNNTAGGCCATATACACGCATATACCAAACGATCAGTCTATAAAAAAGCCTATCTAAATGTACTTTTACTAGGAATACTTATTTCCCAGGGCTACAATGAAATCCAAGAAATCTACGCCATGATAAACTTTACATGAAACAGACACTATGATAATAAATCAATTGGTATAATAGCTTTCAATGGCACATTACTTTCCTTATTTAGTTTATCAGTAGTCCAATTTATTAAATCTTCTTCTGTAAACTTGCAACTTTTCTTAATAGGCGTTGCAATCTCTTATCTTTTAATTATTTTGTCAACAGCTTATGCAGCCTATTCATTTAGAGTTGTGAGTATTAATTCAACGAATGCGATAAATTTACATAGAGAATATTATCTTAAATCAAAACAAGAGGTCTTAGATCAACTATGTGCTAATATATCCCATGATTTAGAAGCTAATCGTGATATATCAAAAACTAAAAGTCAATATATCAATCAAGCCTTGTTATTTTCAGTATTGGGTGTTATAGCTATATCATTATCTCTCATTTATGGATTTTCATTATAGTGCATCGCAGATGGTTTCAGTTTAGATGATAAAAGAACATTCATTGATGTTAAAGGGGATATTCCAGATATAATCCAGAAATTCAAAGAAAAAGAATCTGAAGATTTTGAAAATAGGAAAGCGAAATGTTTCTTCGTTCCATTTGAAGAATAAAGGAAAACGACTATAGTTTGAGTATTTCGAATTAAAGGAAATTGAATACAAAGAAATTAAGTATAAACCACCTAAAATGATTAAAGCGGAAATTTTAGGGTTAGAAGAAAAAATAATAAATGAACTAAAGGACTTAGAAATCTAATATTTAACATGTTTAACGGGGCCTTTAGTGTATTTATGTGGTTTGGTAATTTTTACATCAATGTTGATGTCCCATCGACCAACCATATCACTTAAATCTTTTTTCTCCAGCTTTTGACCGGAGCTTGCATGCCACGCTTTTTTAATTTTTAGACCTCCTCTTTCCATCCTGAATTAAGCGAAATATGTTGAAAATCGCCATATGGTAATTGTTTAAGTAATTCATTCATAGCTGCTTGTGCAGCATTGTTTAAATAGTTTTGAATAACTTGATTAAAAATCTGGGCTACTATTTCTTGTATTTGGTTGTTATCAATATCTTCTGGTAAGTTTGGGATATTAATAGTCGGAAGGTTAACTTCTCCCAGATTAAGATTCACAGTGGGTGGTATACTTCTTAATCTTTTTATATTTATATCTTGCCGGTAGACATGTAACTTTTCATAACTTTCAATACAGACCAGATTTAAGTTTTCCCAGGTATATTCCTCTTTATTTTGAGAAATAAGATACTCTTCAGGCGTAAAAGGAGTTTCAAATTCAAATAACTTTTTATATTCATTATAGAGTTTCCAAAGTTCATCGGAGATGTTTTCGTCCTCTGCGGTTTTAACCTGTTTTAATCCGATGTATTTTATAGCTTCAGTTCTGCTGATCGAATGACTATGAGAGTAAATTTCTGAAGAAATTTTCTTAACAATTTGATGATTTTCCTCTTCATCAAAGGGATTAGCTCTGGTACTCAACAATCTCAAGGCGACTAACTTAGTTTCTTCTAAAAGCCGACTAACAGCACCTAATGCTAATGGATGAACATTATTTCCCAACAATTCGAAACCTCTCATTTTTTCATCGGGTCTTTCACAACCTACTCTTTCTAATAATGAGAAATAACCTGTTACATCTTCTACGGAAATGGGTAATCTTTGAGCTGAATTTTTTTCGGTAGGATTGTATGGTCCACTACCCATCGTAATATCAATTGGTCCCAACTCGGCTTTCTTTGTCATTACAATTTCATCAGCACCCAAGGCTATCACTGTGGCGGCACTGTGTGCTCTATACGGAATTAAAACACTAAAAGAACCTTCTTCAGAGTATTCTCTAAACATTGAAACAATAGTCCATGGAACGTCACTCTGTCCGCCACGACTGTATATGAAAAGATCCAATTTGTTTCTTTCCTCTTTTTTAACCGCTAAAATGTGTTCATGAATTAAAGAGACAACATCCCCGGCGATATGTGCTGAAAGATTTGGTCTATCACTTGTAACGTATGTTATAACCTTTGAATCACGTTTCTTTTCAATTTCCCGTATAATACTTTTTCTTCTTTCTCTGGACATATTTGCATATTTACGATTACTTATATATTAATTTTTACTTAAATTCGTATTAAACATTCTAAATTTTTAAAGAATATAAAGATACCACAAAGATGCTCAGACTTGTTCTTACATCCTCAGAATCTCCCCATACCTAAAACAATCCACCAAATGGTCATTAAACATTCCCACCGCCTGTATATACTCGTAACAAAGAATTTCCCTATATTCAAGCATACTTTCGATTTTAGGTTCCATTCCAAAATTCATCATTTTCTTTCATATAATCCACCTTTAATTAATTCGAATAGGGATTATGTTACACTCTCCCATAATATAGATCGCGAATTAGAAGTAGTATCCAACAGCAGAAAATAACGGAATTTCACGAATCAATTTTTTTCATATTTAAAATCAGTTTTTTAGATGATTTATATTCTACGGCAACTGAATTATGTTTAGATAACTCTAAAATATCTAAAAAGAGGCAATAACTAACCTGTAGGATCGGATATGTATGGATAATCCTCTTTTTTGACTAATTTCTTTTTTGAACAAGAAAATTCGTTATAAATTAATTGAATTCTATTAGTAATAAATTCTTCAAAAAAGTTATATCAAAATAGTACCTAAATACAAGATAAGTTTTATATTATGGGCTGGATAATGCTAAAATTCTTAATAAAAAAGAAATTAATACATTTTCTAAACAAAAAAATTTATTTCATCATCTTGTTAAAAGTCCATAATCATGTTCTGTTATTTTTTTAGTTGACTGTACGAACCATGCCCACAGTTTGTTTATATCTTTGTCTTTGAACGCATCTAATTGACTTCTTAGTTCTTTGTCTATTATTGTAGGGTTGTCTAAGTATAGTTGTGGTTCTTTTAGTTTGAAGGTCCATGGGTATAATTCAGGGTTTCGAATATCAATACTCATCTTCTTTTCAGGGGAACTATTTACTGTTGCATGTGCTACTACTCCATTTCCGGTTTCGTAGAAGCAGATTTTGTCCCCTTGTTTGATTAATTTTCTGCCAGGTGTTCTCTCACCAAATGCATATATTTGTAGCTTTCCAACTAGTTTTTGTATAGTTTCTAAAGCAGTTTCGTCTTCTTCATCTCTTACTGGAGTTATCCAATAATTAACTTCTCCATCTGGCGTTGGCAGTGGTTCAGGTTCTAGTTCTGGTGGTGGGCCTTGTTTTGCTGCAAGCTTTATCATTATTTCGACATTAGGATCTATTGATGGGCCAGATGGTTTAAGAATAGATAGAATATCTTCATGGTTTACATCATATTCATTCATTAACTCAGCTAGTGAGATAAGTGAGTCGATAGATATAATTCTTAGCTGTTGGAATCTATTTCTACTATAATTGCGTTTTTTAGTTGTTGTACTTCTGGGTTTGGTTTGCCTATAACATAGATGCCTATTACATCTTTATCACTGGGGATTTGTTTTCCTGATATGAGTTGGTTCATGTATTCTAGTAGAGTCGCTGTTTTGATAGGGTATGTTTCACTACTTTTAACTTCTACAACTAAATGGAATCCTTCTGGAGATATCCAATGTCCATCAAAACCTATTTCCCTTTTTACTCCAGAATATCTACCAAAGATTACTTCTAAACCAAGGAATGTACCTAAATGATTAACTAGATCTTGGAATGCCTTATTATATTGACTATCTGTACTTCTAATGCTTTCTTCGATATAATCTCTTAATTGGCTACTTCGGTTATGTATGTTCTAAGATAATTGTGGAAACGAGCTCTAGGTGAATTATCTCCAATACTATCATCTAATTTACCAATTAACTCAAGTGTTTCTTTTAATGTAGCTTGCATAATTTATCCCCGTAATTATTATCTATGTTATAATATAATTAATTAATACTGAAGTGATAGTTATGACTACTGAAATAGGTGTTTGGGAGATTATTAATGGAAAATTAGAATCTTTAGATGTTTCTTTAGCTCAAGCAGGTAGGAGAGAGGTTGAAGATTTAGAAAAATGGATAAAAGATAATCCGATAATACTCGGGCAAGATATATTAATTATTGGAGAGCAAGTTAGGACCAAATCAGGACCATTAGATCTTCTAGGTATTGATAAATCTGGTAATTTGGTAATTATTGAATTAAAAAGAGATAGATTGCCTCGAGAAGTTATTGCTCAAGCATTAGACTATGTATCTGATATTTCTAGTTGGGATTTGGATAAAGTTAGCGATGAATGTTACAAGTTTTCTAGTATGCCATTAGAAGATTATCTAAATGAAAACTTTGAAGAGATTGAATTAGAAGATTTGAAAGTGAATGAAAATCAACGTCTATTGCTGGTTGGATTCTCAATTGATGAACCACTTGAAAGGATGATAGAATGGCTTTCAAATAACTATGGAGTCGGTGTGAACGCTGTTATCCTGAAATATATTCAAACTAGAAGTGGAGATGAATTTGTAGCAAGAACTATGATAATTCCTGAAGAATTAGAAAAGGAAAGAATAAGAAAAACAGGTAATAAAATTGAAATATCAGACGAACCGGGTCATTATGAAATAGAAGAATTAAAAAATCTTCTAAAGCGTTATTTAGCAGAAAATAGGAAAACTACGCAAAGAATTAAAAATATTTTACTTCCCTTATGTTTAGATAAACAAGTAGTAACTCGTGAAATGATAAAAAAAGAACTAGTTAAAAAAGAAAATGTATCAGATGAAGGTAAAGCCGGCTTAATACTAGCTACAATTTCCAGAGAAATAGGAATAGCTAGTAGAGATTATCTAAGGCAAATTATCGAATATGAAAAACCTAATCCTTGGGAAAAAGAAAATTATCGTTTAAAAATTGAGTATAGATCCCTCATAAAGGAATTATTAGAAAAAATATAATTTAATAGGGTTAATTATGAAGTTATATTCCTATGTTATGGTCTCTGATACTGGTTTTGCACCTAATCCTTTCGATGGTTTTTGTACTTTAGCTTGTTGCAAACCTAATATTCGGAGAACTGCTTCAGTTGATGATTGGATTGTTGGCACAGGCTCAAATGGTACAGTTGGTAATGATAAACTAATTTATGCTATGAAAGTCACTGAGAAAACGGATTTTGATATTTATTATCATGATAAAAGATTTCACAATCGTTTAGATAATATTTATTTTAAAAATAAAGATAATTGGATCCAAAAAGAGAATCCGTTTCATCATGAAAAAGATATGGATCACGATCTGAGTGGTAAATATGTTTTAATCTCTGATGATTTCTTTTATTTTGGTAAAGATGCTATAGAAATCCCTGAAAAGTTTTGGGAGATTATTAAAAAAGGTCCAGGACATAAATGTAATTTCTCTGTAATTCTAGTTAATGAATTTATTGAATGGTTGGAAGAGAATTATGCCTGTGGAAAACAGGGTGAACCTTATAATTACATTGAAGAACCAGGAAATGATGAAAAGGGTTGTGGTGTTTAAAATTAGTTAATTTGAGGATGTTTACTCATGGTCGATGATGAATTAAGCAGAGCTATAGACAGAATTCGAGATAAACCCACATTTAAATTTCAAGATGTTAAAAATATGTCTGAAGCTAGTATAACCCAAATTGTTATTGGAATATTATATCATCATGGATGGGGTGTTTTTAATCCTAATGAAGTGGAACCTCAATTTAATAAAGACATTAAAGGCAGGCCAGATATTGTTTTAAAACAATCCATGAAAATCAAGTGTTTAATAGAAATAAAAAATGCCAGACAGGATTTAAATAAACATAAAAAACAGATTATTGGTTATTTAAAAGACAGAAATGAAGCAGAGTTGGGTATTTTAACTAATGCTGTCTCATGGAAATTCTATAAAAGAGGCTCTGAAAACTCTAATTTAATAGAAGTTGCTGATGTAAATATTATTAAACATCCTGATTCTTATATAAAACAAATATTTGATGAGTATTTATCTAAATATAAGTATTAAATACTCTTATACCTTTAAACTTGTTTATGCATCAAAAATAAAATCTAATAGATGGTTGTTAAAATGGGTTATTTAGTTTGTGATAAATGTAAGGGATTCTATAAACTTCCTAATGGGAGTGATACGACTAATTTTAATCCTAATTGTAGTTGTGGTAATGATTTAATATTTTTTGAAACAATTGATGAGAGTTCTATGAGAAATTTTGATAATTTAATTTGCCCTAATTGTAGCGCTGAAAATCCTAAGAACTCCAAATTTTGTTTAGATTGTGGTAGTCAACTGGATCAATTTGCATCATATGGTCAAGTGCTAAAAAAATCAAGACAAACTAAAAAGCAAATTCAAACTAAAGAACAAATAACACCCAAAAAAGAAATATTAAATCAATATAAATTTTGTCCTTCTTGTGGGAATGAAAATTTAGCAGAATGCTGCCTTTTGTAAAGTATGTGGTAAAAAATTGGAAGATATGACTGGTAAATGCCCTTACTGCGCTGAAAATATAAATCCAAACGCAATCAAATGTAAACACTGTGGAGAATGGTTAGATAAGAAGAAACAGACACATAAAGCAGAGGATTATTCTGCAGCTATTATTTTAGGTATAATATTTACTATTTTAGGTGGTCTATTAGGATTATTATTTTCAGTTTATCTTCTAACAAGAAATGATAAAAAAGCCAATAAGCATGGCACGATAATGTTAATCGTATTTATCTACTGGCTAATGATTTTAGTATGGATGCTTCCTTTTCCTTTCTGGATGATGATTCCCTTTAATTTAATAAATATCATTATTTTAGGTAATATTTCCATTGGGGTTATTTTCGCGTTTTACTTTATCAAACAAAATGTAAACATCTCAGTAAATAAGGCTTTAGTAGTATATTTCCTTATAATAACCATAATAGCCTTAACACTAATTGCTGGATGGTTAATTGTATTAGTTTATTTAATTAATCTATTTGTAATTTTCATCATTACTTGGATAATTGCAAGAGAAAATTAAATATTTGAACAAATAATAGTAATAAAATTATGTAAATAGTTATTCAAAACCTATCTAAGTACCAAATAATTTTTATATTATAGGTTGGATAATGCCTTAAATACGTACAATATAAAAATAACCTCCATTCTAATCTTTAAATTTTAAAACTTTAAACTTATTAATAGCTTACATAAAATAAGAACGAAAGTAAACACCTATATAAGACAATCTAAATAAGATTATTTCAGCATAAAAATTGATAAAAAGTGTTATATTAAAACACCCGAAAAGTTGATATTATTGATAATCGAAACCCCTTCCCGGCTGCATCTAACCCTTATCGACTTAAATGGTAGATATGGTCGAATTGACGGTGGTGTGGGCATCACAACCCGGAGTCCGGGTTTGGTTATGGAAGCACATGACGGACACGATGATATCCAGGTTGAATTTTCAGGTTCAGATATCCCCCAGGATACCCTGAAGGATTATCAGGAGAAAATCTTCTCTGCAGCAGGTAAAATGAATGAATATCTCTCTCTGGAGGGAGGATACCATTTCAAGCTCAATGAGATTTTCCCCTCCCATTCTGGTCTTGGTTCCGGCACCCAATTATCACTGGCCGTGGCCAAGGCCATACTGAAGATGAACCACCAGGATCTCCCCGCCCGTAAGATAGCTGAAATAGTGGGCCGGGGCGGTACATCAGGGATCGGGGTGGCTTCCTTTGAAAGTGGTGGTTTCATAGTGGATGCCGGTCATAAGAGATCCATTAAGAAGGATTTTCTACCTTCTTCTGCTTCGGTAGCTTCACCACCACCAGTTATAGCCAGATACGATTTTCCCAAGGATTGGAAGATCATATTGACCATACCCCATGTTGAAGGGAAGGTATTCGGTGATGGTGAAGTTAACATATTCCAGAAGTACTGTCCCATACCCCTGGAGGAAGTGCAGGACTTAACCCATCTTCTCTTCATGAAGATGATGCCCGCTGTGCTTGAGGAAGATTTGGACTCCTTTGGAGAATCAGTAAATGGTATACAGGATATCGGTTTTAAAAAGATCGAATTAGAGCTGCAAAACCCCTTCATCAGGGAACTGATTGATAACCTGAGGAATGCCGGTGCTGCTGGGGTTGGAATGAGTTCTTTCGGTCCGACAGTATATGCGGTAACTGATACCAATTTCCGGGATATTTTAAAAGCTGCCCGTGATTCCATGGGTGATGAAACCGGTGAAATAATACTCACCGCCGCACAGAACGATGGTGCTAAGATCTATAGATGAAATGAATTTTGAAGCTACATGAAGAATTTATTACTTTAAAATCAATAGATGAATTTTTATTCGATGATATTATGATGGATAGGATAGAAGGAAAGGTCTGGACCTTCCGGGATAGCATAGACACCGATGTGATCATTCCGGGTAGATACTTAAGGGCCCAAACACTGGATGAACTGGCATCACACGTCATGGAACCAGAAGACCCCACATTTGCAGAGAAAGTGCAACAGGGGGATGTCATAGTGGCTGGCTGGAATTTTGGCTGCGGTTCATCCCGGGAACAGGCCCCGGTAGCCCTGAAACACGCCGGGATAGCTGCAATTGTAGCTAAATCATTTGCCCGGATATTCTACAGAAACGCCATAAATATTGGCCTGCCAGTGATCGTGGCAAACATGGAGGCAGAGAAGGGTGATGAGATATGTATAGACCTGAAGAAGGGAATTATAGAGGATAAATCCACGCATAAAACCTTCAAGATACAGCCCTTCAAGAAATTCATGCTGGAAATCCTGGAAAACGGCGGTTTGACCGAGCATTACCTTAAAAAACAGGAATAATCCCCATTTATTTTTATTGATCTAATGTACTTCTACATTTTTTTACTAAGAATTATTATTTATTGAAAACAAATATCATTACTAAAATAGAGGAAATTAAAAATTATGAACTGTCCTGTATGTGGCTCCGATTCCCTGGAGATAATTAAAGCTAAGGGTAAAAAATCCAAAGAACTTCTCCTTAAATGTGAAGAATGTGGAAACATCTTCAGAGAAGTGGTAGATGTGGGTAAACCCGTTGATCGCCGGGTAGTGGTGAGTGAATTTGAAAACAGCCACAAAACCTTCATCAAACTGTATGAAGATGAAATCCTCCACACTGGAGACCTGATAGACTTGGATGGAAGGGAAGCCGAGATCACCTCCCTTGAAAATAAACGAGGAGGCCGAGTTTCAAAAAGTGCAGTGGAGGATGTTGAAACTATCTGGGCTTCTTATACTGACATACCGGTAAGGGTTGGTATTTCAGTCGATTACGGAGGTCGAATATTATCCCAGAGGGTGGAAGTAAATCCCGACTTTGAATTTACCATCGGTGAGATGGTGAAGATGGGAAACATCATCTTCCAGATCAACTCCCTGAAGACATTGGAGAGGAAGATGAGAAAGGGATTCGCCCGGGCATCGGTAACCAAGAGGGTGTATGGCAGACCAGTTGACGAACATAGATTTAAGTATGATTTAACCTCTAAGGTGGTGTAGATGGAGAAGGAAAGGAAGGCGCTGGTGGAGAAGTTAGAAGACTATGGCTATATCAAAACAGAGAAAGTGAGAAACGCCATGCTCAAGGTTCCCCGGGAAGAGTTCATCCCCCCGGAAAACAGGCAGCACGCCTACAAAGACCAGCCACTCCCCATTGGAGAGGGACAGACTATATCCGCACCTCATATGGTGGCCATGATCTGTGAAACCCTGGAGCTTCAAGAGGGTATGAAAATCTTAGAAATAGGAGCAGGCTTCGGATACAACGCTGCAGTGGTAGCTGAACTCATAGGACCGGAAGGGCATTTGTTCACCACTGAAAGGATAGAAAGTCTGGCGCAGATGGCAGAAGAAAACTTGAAACGCACCGGTTATGATAACGTCACCGTGCTCCACATAGACGGTACAAAGGGACTCAAAGAGGAAGCACCCTTCGATAGGATATATGCAACAGCCAGCGCCCCGAAAGTACCGGAACCGCTCAAGGATCAGTTAAAGATAGGTGGAAGGCTTCTAACCCCCATCGGACCACAGGTCTACCTCCAGGAACTGGTCTGTATCATTCGAAAGGACCAGCATAAGTTCAGGAGCCATAAACTCGGCGGTGTGGTCTTCGTGCCCATGATCGGGAAGCATGGTTGGCCTGAAGATTGAATAAAATCTAATTTTAAACCTTTATTTGGAATAGCAATTTGAAATAACATTTTATGACACTTTATTTGAACAAATTTGAGGAATAATTTTAATGAACATCTACATAGAGACTTTCGGTTGCACCTTTAATCAGGCGGATTCCCAGATAATGGCCGGCCTCCTCCAGGAGGAAGGTAACCAACTGGTAGATGATGTGGAAGATGCAGAGGTTTTGATCCTAAACACCTGCTACGTGAAACAGCCCACGGAACAGAAGGTGGTAAACAGGATAATGAAGTTGCAGGAGGCGTATCCTGAGAAAAACTTCATAATCAGTGGTTGTATGGTGGAAATTGATCAGGATAAACTGGAAAAGATCGCGGCAGGTGCCAGCTGGGTGGGTCCCCATAAAATCATCTCAGCCCCGGATATGGTTAAATCCGTGTGTGCAGGGGAAACTGTGAGATTAACGGGTTTTGAAGATGTAAACAAGGTTTGCCTGCCTAAGATACGTTCCAATGAATTGATCAACATCATACAGATCTGTGAGGGATGCGACGGATACTGCAGCTACTGCTGTACCAGAATCGCCCGTGGAAACCTCAAGAGCTACCCGGTTGAACTCGTAAAGCAGGAAGCAGAAAGGGCGGTTAGAGAAGGATGTGTGGAGGTACAGCTTACTGCCCAGGATACAGCGGCTTACGGTAAAGATAGTGGAACTTCACTATCTGAACTTGTAAACGCCGTAACCAGTGTACGAGGTAAATTCAAGGTTAGGGTGGGGATGATGCACCCTAAAAGTGTTAAAAACGATGTTGATGAGTTAATCCGTGCCTTTAAGAGTGACAAAGTTTATAAATTCATCCACATCCCCCTCCAAAGCGGTAATGACCAGGTTCTATCTGATATGAACAGGGGGCACAACGTGCAGGAATTCCTGGATATCATCTCCCAGTTTCGAAGGGAGATACCCGAAATTTCCATCTCCACCGATATCATCGTAGGATATCCCACAGAAGATGAAGAGGCCTTCCAGGATACCTTGAAGGTAATTGAAGAAATTCAACCGGATTTTCTCCATATATCCAAGTATCATCACCGTCCAGGTTCAAATTCATCCACTCTGCAGGAGATAGAACACCAGGACATGAAAAAGCGTTCTAAGGATTTGAATGAACTTAAATATACCATCACACTCCATAACAATGAAAAATTACTGGGTAAAGTGTTACCGGTACTCGTTACAGATACTGGGAGAAAGGGTGGTTTTACTGGCCGGACTGATTCTTATAAATTGGTGGTTGTAGATGATGCATCCCTGGGAAGCTTTGTTGATGTGGAAATCACCGAGGCTAAAGCCACCTACCTGAAGGGGCATGTTGTTTCAGATTGATAGTGCATCATTCATTAAATGAGGTATGTCTTTCATAATATTCTCGGTTTTATAGTCGCATTTATATAGTGTTATATACCAATAACTATCCATTAGATAAGTGATGGAAATGCGTTTCATAGTGTGTGATGATTGTGGGGGTTACTATAAATTAGAACCTGGAGAATCCCTGGAAGACTTTGCTGAATGTCAATGCGGAGGCCATCTTCGTTACGCCCAATCATTTGAAGAGATCATAAAAAGTAGAAATGCACCCACTAAAACCTGTATCCATTGCGGAGCCCGAAACCGGGAAACTGACACAGTCTGTTTTACCTGTGGAGAGAAACTGGGGAGGGTAAATCGCAGGATTGGTGACTATCCAGCTGGAAAGTATCCGAAAACACGTGTGAAGAGAAGTTATCCGAAAAAACATGTAAGTATCCTCGACCGGATAAGTTTTAGGGCGGTTTTTGCCGGTCTTATATTTTTATTCGTAGCATCTATCATCGCTTCATTCGGATTTGCTGGAAGCATATTATCTACTAATGGTATCGATGTGGTCAGATCTCTGGGCGGCTATATAGTAGTGCTTATTTTTGCAATAATCGCCTCTGGATTCATCGCTTCTTACGTAAGTGGTTCTGTAGAATATTTGGACGGTCTTCTAAATGGTGGGATGGTTGGTTTCATTCTCTCAGTGTTACTCGCTTTCCTGATTATGATCTTGGCCATGATGGTGGATGTGGCTGCCGGGATTTTAGAGGGGTTGATTACCCTGGTTGCTTATGCTCTGGTTTATGGATCTCTTACAGCCCTGGGGGGGTTGATTGGAGTGTGGCTGCGCAATTTCATGGAAAGTAATTGAATATTTTCAGGACTCATCTTATAAATATAAACCCTTATAAACTATCTTGACTATACTATTCTTCCATGTCCTATTTGATCTGCAAGAAATGTGGAAAAGAGTACCCCTTACCGGAGGGAAAAGAGTCTTTCAACTATCAGAATTGTGAGTGTGGAGGTAAACTGGAATATTCTCCCCTCCCGAAAAGGAATTATGTAATGACACGGCAGGATTTCCTCAATACAGAGGGGGATTTATTCAACACACAGCGGGACACACAGCAGGATTTTCCCAACACTCAGCGAGATTTGTTCAACACTCAGCAGGATTCTACCACAGAGCAGGATTTTCCCAATAAAGAAGATGGTTCTCCCATAACACAACAGGACCCTCAAAATAAACAATACACAAGACCCTCCCCTCATAGCCGGATAAAATGGAAGGGAGTTCTGGTGGGGCTTTCATTCCTATTTATATCCCTGATCTTATCGGTAATGATAGCATTCGGCGAAAATATTCCCACCAGTCCTTCGGATATTCCAATTGAGTTTTTAACTTATTTCAGCATGATTATTACTGCTTTAACCATATTTGCCGGGTCTATCTCTGCTTATCTAAGTGGCAGTAAGAAGTTCCTGGAAGGAGCCCTGAATGGTGGGATGGTAGGTGTGATACTGGGATTTATCCTCGGCTTAGCAGGTGGAGCAGTGGTCTTCTTAAGCGGAATCCTTATTTTTGGATCAATTTCCATGATCGGTGGAATTATCGGGATTTTCCCCAGGAAACTTTTTAAATAATAAAAAAATAGGTATATTCTCTTATCTTGGTCTTAGAAGTTTTCTGTTCAGTTTTTTCATCTTCTTCAATTCTTTAATCTGTTTTTCGATGTTTCCATCTTCAACAGAAATAGTACCCCCTATATCCACATTTTTTGCATATCCAGCCTAAATCAGTATCAGGGACATTTTTTATCATATTTTTAGAACCACATTGTGGACAGTGCACCTTTTTTGACACGAACAGACCCCTTCCCAGGATTTGAGAATAAAAAAAAAATTAATTCCAAGATAGGATATGAATTTTATAACATATAATACTTGATGCACGAAAAGTATAAGTGCCGTGGGCCGGACTTGAACCAGCGACATCCAGATCTTCAGTCTGGCGTTCTCCCAACTGAACTACCACGGCAAAATGGGCCCGACGAGATTCGAACTCGTGATCACCTCCGTGTCAGGGAGGTATCATACCCCTAGACCACGGGCCCCCGTCGTCCATTTTGAATATAATCATATTCCTATATAAATCTTTGTAACTTCCAGGCCAGAATTCGGCGTATATTTAATATTTTTCCTAAAATTTTTAATCCAAAGAGTTAAACAACCTAAATAGCATGATGATATGTTTATATCTACTTAAATTTTATAATATAATATACTTTCTTAAAAACTGCTTTAAAAATCTTTTTAACCACGTTTAAAGGGTTAAATTCTTGGAAATGCGGAAATAATACCCTTGCTTGGAAATTTATTTAAGTTCAAAAGTACATAAGTTAAGTGTAAAAAAAAACTGGAGGAATAACAAAATGGCGGATGTAGGAGATCCTATAAAGACCACAGTTGAAGAAATCCGAAAAGTGTTGAATATCGAAAATGTGATTGGTGAAGTAATCGAAACTGATGATAAAACCCTGATTCCCATAACCCGGTTTGGTATGGGTTTCGGTGCTGCTTCAGGTGAAGGAGGTTCACAAGACCAGGCTAGTGGTTCAGGAGCAGGAGCTGGTGGAGCAGCAGGAATTGAACCCATAGCCATGGTAGTGATATTTAAAAATATAGAAGGACCGGAAGGTATTAAAGTACTGACCCTCTCTGCAAATCCCATTGCCCAGGCTTTAGGTGAGATAGGTTCAGCTGCTATGGAAGTGATGGAAAGCATAAAAAAAGAAAAAGGAAAAGGAAAAGAAAAAACCAAGGAACCAACAGAATAAGCCCTTGAATTTTTTATTCGGAATTTAATTAAAACAAGAGAGGATTAAATTTGATTTTAACTATAATCAGTGTCATAATCATTATTCTGGCTCTGATTTTACTTGCAATCCTCTTTATCCCCTTTCATATTTCTTTTTACATGGAAAAAAAAGATATGGATGTGGGAGGATATTTTCAACTTAAATGGTTAAGGATACGACTACTCAAACGTACCATACCAGAAGAAGAGAAGGAAAAGAAGGGAAAAAAGGAGAAGAAGGAAAGGAAATATAATTTAAATGATGTTCTTGATGTTCTTCGAAAATTTATGGCTGCATTTGACCATTTAACACCGATTTTACGTGCCTTTATCAAGTCCCTTGATCTTGAGAAGTTATTCCTCAATTTGAATTTAGGATTCAGTAGTCCAGTAACTACCGCTGAAGTGTGCGGCTTTATCTGGAGCATAATCCCCCTATTAAACCTTAAACCCCCAATAAATCTTTCTGTAACTCCTGATTTTGGGAAATCTAAATTCGATGGTACCGTTGACTTTGAACTTAAGCTAAACCTTTATCGGATAGTAGGAGCGCTTTTAAAGGCCGTCACTAAAAAGCCTGTGCGTGAATTAATTTCCGCCGTGAGAAAGTTAAACCAATGAAGGCAAAAACTATGACCGTTGACCATAATACCCTTGACCTGTTAAAAGAATATATGGATACCATACTGGTTGAAATAACCTATCATGATTGGAATAAACATATCTGGCTAAAACCAGTTATGGATTCTATGCCTAGTGGTGAAGAATATTCCATCGAGAAAGCAATCACCAAGGGTAAATCAATAAAACTAGGAAACAAAACCATATATCCAGTTATCATATTTTCAACCGTTGAATTTAAGGATAAATTCACCTATGAATCCATAACACCCTTTGCTTTGGCTGTGATAGA
>DAQK01000020.1:0-2677 GCA_002502855.1 Methanobacterium sp. UBA279 | reverse complement strand
ATATCATCTGCTTTCACAGTTTTTCTACCGGCGTGTTTTGCAAGTTCAACGGCTTTTTTAGCAATTTCTTCGCCTTTTTCTTCTAAAGATTTTGCTAAGGCCTCTTTTGCATCATCACTTATCCTTTGTGCACCAGCATTTTTGATGATCCTTCCCACTGGAGCAATAGGTAATTCAGCCATATTATCACCTCCTAATTTAGCTAGGACCCTATAATATTTAAACTTATCGTTTTTTATAGCATTTTGGTCCATGACATATAGCATACTAGTGTAACTGATGAGAAGATCATGTAACCAAAACTATTAAGGTTACAAATTATAATATGAAAATGCATGTTTGAAAAAGTAAACATTGACCCTCAAATAGAAGAGATACTGGAAAAGGGTACCAAAACCAGGATTTCACGAGATGAAGCAGTCAAACTCATGAAAACAACAGGAACAGAATTCCATGCACTCATAATTACTGCAGATACTTTACGTCATGATATCGTTGGAGATAGGGTCACCTACATACCCAACTGGAACATAAATTTCACCAATCTCTGCACTGGAACATGCGGATTCTGCGCCTTCCGTAAAGACGAGGATGAAGAAGGAGCTTATTTTTTAAACATAGACCAGGTGGTTCAAAGGGCCAAAAACGCCTGGAATAACGGGGCTAAAGAGGTCTGTATTCAGGGTGGTTTGCACCCGGATGTGGACGCCTATTTCTACCAGGAACTGCTCCAGAAACTCCGCGCAGAATTACCAGATATTTACATACATGCCTTCTCTCCCATGGAGATACTGTATGGAGCTGAACAGGCAGACATGTCCATTAAAGACGAACTTAAGATGCTGAAGGAGGCCGGACTTGATTCCATCCCCGGCAATGCCGCGGAGATATTAAACGATGATATACGTCGAGTTCTCTGCCCCACCAAGATGAACACCGATAAGTGGATAGAGATAGTGGAAACCGCACACCGAACCGGGATACCCACCACCTGCACCATGATGTACGGTCACATCGAGGAACCAGAACACAGGGTGGAACATATGGATATCCTGAGGGGGATACAGGAGCGGACCGGTGGATTCACTGAATTTGTACCCCTAACCTTCATGCACCGCCTGACACCCATCTATAAGGAGGGAATATCCAGGGCGGGAAGTACCGGCCTTGAAGATCTAAAGGTGTACGCTGTGGCCCGGCTGATGTTCGGGGATCTCCTGAGGAACATCCAGGTTTCCTGGGTGAAGCTGGGATTTAAATTCGCACAGGTATGTCTCACCGCCGGGGCAAACGACTTGGGAGGGACTTTAGGTGAAGAGAACATATCCAAATCTGCCGGGGCAGAGCATGGAGTGCGGACCACACCTGAAAATTTCCAGAGGATAATCAGGAATATGGGCCGGGTGCCGGCGGAGAGGGATACTCTTTATAAGAAGTTTAAGGAATTTTAACTCCTATCATAAATTAATTACTAAAAAAGGTTCCATAAAATCATAAAATTACCAAAAAATAAGTTTTATTACGATTTTTCCTGTTTATCTGGACTGTTTAAAGGTTTGTTGGTGAGTGCGGGCCGGATGAAATGTTCTAAATCCTCCCAAAATCTTTCCTGATTTATCCCTCTGGCTTCCAATATCATTCTGAAAACTGGACTGACGTTTAAGGCGTTCAGGGTAATCATGTTAAAATAAACCGACATCTCCACTGGGTCCAGATCATCTCGGATGTTTCCTTCCTCAATCCCCTGTAAAAATGCTTCCACCACCAACCGCCACATTCCAGTGGCTAATGTGGTAGCTCTTTTTGCATCTTCATTATCTGTGTTTATAAAACGTTCGGATCCGGCATATATGTATAAACGGAACTCATCGGGATGTGATTTGGAAAATTCATGCATCCCTTCACTCATAGCTTTTATTTTGGTTAGACCATCCACGTCCAGTTTGGAAGAATCTTCATATATTTTGTACAACATCTGTACGATGCGCCGATAAACTGCGAAGAATAATGCTTCTTTGTTTTTGAAGTAGTAATAGAGCAATGCCTTGTTAACTTCTGCTTCATAAGCTATCTCATCCATGGTAACGTTAGTGTAGCCTTTGGCGAAGAAGAGTTTCTCTGCTGCAACGATGATTTCATTGCGTCTCTGTTCCCTTTCTCGTTTCCTTCTATCTGCGATTGCCATGTTGTCAAGCCTTTATAATCAAACGTATAAGTTAACCAATAGTTAATTTGTTGATTCTGTTTTTAATATATAATTTTCCTTATAAATTAAATGATGAACACGACTCCCCCTTATTGAGGATACCCATAAATTTGTCTGTAAATCGGAATTTTATAAAATAGAAACCAATTGACAATCCACAAAATATATATTTGATTAACTACAATTTAAAATATAACTAATAGTTAATAATTAACTGTTAGTTAAAAAGTCAAATTACTGGAAAAGAAAGGGAAATCGAATTTAGAAACAGAGAATACGTGACTTTCTAATTTATATTCTTTTTATGTTTATAGATTAGATAGGACCGTAAATAAGGTTCACACATTCTAGTTAAGAAAATTATATACTCCATCAAATACAATTTAAAAATAGTCAATAGTTAAAATTTAACTGTTGCTAAAAAATTTATAGGAGATGAGGACCCATGGCTGAGAAAAAAGCACCAGCAGA
>DAQK01000040.1 GCA_002502855.1 Methanobacterium sp. UBA279 | reverse complement strand
ACTCCATCGTCAAATCCCCAAAAAACCAAAGAAAAAAGCTAAAAATCACGTATTAATATCAAAACCGCTTAAGACCAGAATAAAACCAAAACAATACTATAAGAGAATTTACAAACAAAAAAGGTGTTAAACACCAATTTCTGAAATCAAAAAGCATTTTAAAACAAAATTACAAAAACACTTTACGAACTACTGATTATAGAAAAATAAACAGGTGTTCTTAAGGCATTTTTTTCCTTGTTTAATTAATTTTTCTTTTATTAAGGCTTTTTTAAATGGAATTTTCTAACCTATTTTTCGAAATATTTAACAAAAATTACCAACTTAATATGTTATTGGGTGAAATAAGTCCCAATAAAATAATTCTTAAGTTTTTATCAAAAAAACAAAAAGAGGGATAAAATATGGGAAACCCGTTAGGAGATATTAAAGGAAAAGCTAAAGAAGCAGGATGAGAACTAAAAGGGAAAACGAAGGAAATGGAAGGAAAAGTGAAAGGAAAGGAAAAAGAAGGTTAAGCTAAACAACAGAAAATGAAGATAGAGTGCAATTCAATTTAGAATAAAATCCATTAAGTCAGGGTGCAAACGCGTGTATCCTGACTCCAATATTCAGGTGAAAAGAGATGGAAAAACAGAACGATAACGACATATTATCCCCCGAGGAAATAAAGAAGAAGATAAATAAAAAAGAGAAAAAGAAAGCAAAAAAGGATATAGAAGGTAAAAGAAGTAGCGTACTTACCTTTGAAGGTAAAAAATCTGAAAATGAGTGAAGATATTTTATACTCGCTATAATTTCATTCTAATTATCTTATCATCCCCTCCCTGGGGAAGACCTCTACCATCCCGGTTGGAAGTGCTGATGTAGAGGAAACCCCCATGCACCACCACGTCCCTTATTCTGCCCAGGTTATTTATCAGGATGCTTTCATCGGTGATGCTTTCACCATCAGCAGAAAGAGTTAAAACCCTTAATTGACTACCCCTCAATCCTGCGACATACAAACGGTTCTCAAAGAAAACTATTCCACTGGGTGCCAGGGTGAAGTCGGTGTACACCCGTGTTGGGCTTATGTATCCGAACCTGTTCTCATCACCCTGCACTATGGGCCAGCCATAGTTTCCCCCGGGTGTTATGATGTTTATCTCGTCGTTCATGGTGGATCCGTGTTCCGACGCGTATAAAAATCCATTGGAAGGGTTCCAGGTTATACCCTGGGGGTCCCGGTTTCCATAGGAATACACGTAGTTACCGAAGGGGTTGTCGCTGGGAACTGTACCATCCGGGTTCAGACGTAAGATTTTTCCGCCGGTGGAGTTTACATCCTGGGCCAGGCTATCAACACCAGCTTCGCCAGTAGTGGCATATAATTTGCCGTCTGGACCGAATTTCAAACGGCCCCCGTTATGTATGGGGCCTCCCGGGATGTCATCGAGAAGCACGGTTTCACTCGTAAGTGTTCCATCCAGTACAAATCGAGATATCCTATTTACACCACCCTCATAGGTATAATACAGGTATATGTATTTATTTTCAGTAAAATTAGGGTCTACCGCCACTCCGAGCAGTCCTGACTCAGATACCTGGCTTACACTTATATCGGCCACTTTAACCACATCACCGTTTTCATAGAGAAGGTTGACCCTTCCCACTCTCTCTGTGAAGATCATGGTACCGTTGGGGAGGAAATCCATAGCCCAGGGCACCTCCAGGTTCTCTGCAAGTATGGTGGTCTCACCCTGCTGTGCTGTCTGTGGGGCTGGCTGGATAAATAAAAATATCAAACCGGCCAGGATGAGAATGGCCACTATGACCACCAGGAGGATGTTCCGTTTTTTCATTTTACCTAGATATTATTTGTCATTCGTGCCACTTATTTTTTATAGTTAAAGACTCCCATTTTAGCAAAAAAATTAAATTCAGTATTAAAACAATAGATCAAGAGGAGATGTTTTAAAGTAGGGGATGTTTATATGTTCATGTGGAAATGGGGTGTTCTGGCATGTTGAAGATAATTAAAAACATAGTTCTACAGGATCGTCTGACCAAGATAAGAAACAAAGACATAGATGGTGTAGATTTTAAGGCAGGGTTAGTTGAGATGGGCCGGTATATGGCCTATGAATTCCAGTCCACCATGGACATAGAGGAAGTCACCGTGGAAACCCCACTGGAGACTGCTAAGGGGATAAAAATCATAGACATCAATGATGTAGTGGTGGTAACCATTTTAAGGGCGGCAATCCCCATGGTAGAGGGGGTTATGAGCGTTTTTATGGAAGCTGAATGCGGCGTGGTGGGAGTCACCCGGGATAAGGAAGCACCATACAAGGCCCAGGTAGGTTACATCCGGATACCGGAGATAGAGGATAAAATCGTTCTACTCGTGGATCCCATGCTGGCCACTGGCAACACCATGCACACCACCATCAGTGAAATAGAAAGACACGGAACTCCCCGGAGAATCGCTATTTTAAATATCATCGCCACCGAAGAAGGGGTGGGTAAGGTCCTGGAAAACCACTCTGAGGTGGAGATATACACCTGTTCCATTGAAAATAAACTGGTAGACGGGTACATCATCCCTGGCCTGGGTGATGCTGGGGATATCGCTTTTGGTAAGCCTGATGATTAAGTAAAATATTATATTTTACCCTTAAAATTAAAAATAATTAATTAATGGTCTTCCCCTGGGCGGCAGCCACAATCCCTGGAATTCCATCTACTTCCAACTGGTGAATCGCCTCCATACCCTCTTCAGGGAAGGCAACCACTTTTTTTGAAATCACCCGGCTTGAAAGGAGAGCTGCAGCTGGTGGAGTGACCACAAAAACTGAACCATGCCTCGAAAGGGCGTCGACTGTCTCTGGACTCAAAGAACCTTTACCTATATGCATTTTAACTCCGCATCCCGAAAGATAAGCCATGCTACCTTCTATTTCAACCTTGTTGCTGGTGGTGGGGGATATTCCAGCTTCACTGACTGCGGTGTGCATGAAGGCTGAACCGGCTAGTTCCAGTGGATTTCCACCGTTTTTTATAAGTTCCACCAGTCTGGGTAGTGCGGCGTCTCTTCCAGTGAATAATTTACCGTACAACTGGATTTTATCTCCTACCTGAAGGTTGGCTGGTTCTTCCAGAGGTAATTGAATAATTTTTATCATTTTATCCCTATTAAGGTATCCCTATTAAGGCTTGGATCTTTTTATTAAGCTTGGATTTAGGATATGTTTATTAAACTGAGTCTCAGTACCTGATATCCTTAAGATCCTCTAAAAAGGCCCTGATATGTTCTTCTTTCACGTGGGGCATTACTATGATCCTCACAGACTTGGGATGGGAAGCTATGGATACGGCCCATCCTTTCTCATCCAGGAGTTTTGCTATGTCGCAGGGGGCTATTCCTTCCCCAGTAAATGCCACGATATTTAATTGGGGTTCTGTAATCAGTTGGAAACCAGTATCTTTTATTCCCTGGGCGAGGAGTTTTGTTAGCTCCATACATCTGCTTGCTATCTTCTGGTATCCTTCAGAACCCAGGTGTTTAAGTAAAGCCCAGGTTGCTGCGGTGGATGCTCCGGTACGGGTGCCGACTATGGTGGATTGGTTCTCTTCAGTTAAGTAGGGGGTTTCCACGCTCATGACCTCCAGGTAGCTTTTATCCCGGAAGAGGATTCCCCCAGTGGGTATGGGTGCCAGTCCCATCTTATGGGGATCTATGGTTACCGAACAAACTCCCTGGAGGGAGAAATCAAATTTAGGAAGATCATAACCTACCTGGTTTAGGAAGGGGATTGAAAATCCGCCGAATGCCGCGTCCACATGGAGGAATATTTCCCTCTCCAGACAGATATCTGAAAGCTCTTCAATGGGGTCTATCTTCCCTAACTCTGTGGTCCCGGCTATACCAACTACAGCTACGGTTTTATCCGAGATCAGCTCTTTTACCGAGTTGATATCCACACGATATTGGCTATCAAGCTGGGCTTCCCTCATGTTGAGGCACAGTATATCTGCTGCTTTTTTGAAGGAGAAGTGCGCTGATTTGGGGACGATTATCTCTGGATCTTTTATTCTACGCATGTTCCGGGCGGCTCTCATGGCCATTATATTGGCTTCGGTTCCACCAGTGATTATATGGCCATAGACATCGCTTTTCCCCAGTAATTGGCCGAGTATGGCTATGACTTCGTTTTCCATGGTCTTGGTACCCTGGAAAAGTCCGGGGTCTCCCAGGTTGGATTCCAGAAACATGTGGTAGGCCTTGAGCCCCACTTCATGGGGGCAGGTGCACATGGATCCCAGGATCCTGCCTGATCTATGGGTCATATCTCGTTTTTTGTAGTTTCTGAGTAATTCGAATACTCTGTCCTTGGTAATTCCTTTCTCTTCCATGTTGTATGCCTTTAAAAAGTAGATGTTTTAGCCTGTAGATAAAAAGAATGTAAAAAAATTAAAAAATAATTTGTTATCCCATTTTATTCCTGCATTATCTTCCGGGCGGCTTTTAGGAGCAGTTTCTTCTCCACACGGGCCACTACTTCCCTTACGGTTGCCACGGCATCGGTGTTAGCAGATACGGAGGTGATTCCCAGTTCTACCAGTTTCTCTACCACGGAGGGCATGCTTCCTGCCTGTCCGCAGATACTGGTTTTAACCCCGGCCTTGTTGCACTCGTTGATAACCCTTTCGATGAGTTTTAATACTGCGGGGTGTTTTTCTGTGTAGAGGCCGGCTACGTTTTCGTTGTTTCGATCGATGGCCAGTGTGTACTGGGTTAAATCGTTGGTTCCGAAGCTTACGAAGTCCAGTCCTTCGGCTATGAAGTCCTCTATGATCATGGCTGCGGCGGGTGTCTCCACCATCACACCGAATTCTATGTTCTTCTGGGGCTTTAAACCGACTTCCCGGGCTATTTCCTTGGCCTTCTTGAGTTCGTCGGGGTGCTGTACCAGTGGGAGCATGATCCCTATGTTGGTGTATCCCTGTTCATACAGCTTCTTTATGGCCTTGAACTCTGCTTTGAGGATTTCTGGTTCGTCCAGTTCCCTCCTTATACCCCTCCATCCCAGCATGGGATTGTGTTCGTATGGTTCGCCTTCACCACCTTTGAGGGATTTGAATTCATCGGTTGGTGCATCCAGGGTTCTGTACCATACTGATTTGGGGTAGAATGCATCGGCCACTTTCAAGATGTTCTCCACCAGGACCTTTATTAGTTCGTCCTCGTTACCTTCCACTATGAATTTCTTAGGGTGTACGCCGGTGGTGAGCATCATGTGTTCTGTCCGGAGGAGTCCTACTCCATCGGCTCCTGTCTCTGATGCTTTTTTAGCTGCCTCGGGCATGCTCACGTTTACTTTCACTTCGGTTACAGTTAAGATTGATTGCTGGACAACGGTAGGCCCTGCTGTTTCCACTTCTTTTACAGGGGCTTCTTCTATGATTTTACCTTCGTATATCAGTCCCTTGTTACCGTCCAGGGTGACCACTTTGTTTTCTTTGAGGATTTTGGTGGCGTCTCCGGTTCCCACCACACAGGGTATTCCCAGTTCCCTGGATACTATGGCTGCATGGCAGGTTACTCCACCTTCATCGGTTATTATTCCGTTGGCCATTTTCATGGCCGGGACCATGTCTGGGGTGGTCATCACTGTTACGAGTATATCTCCTTTCTGGATTTTGTCTAGTTCATCGGTGTCTTTGATTATCTTTACTTTTCCTGATGCCAGTCCTGGGCTTGCCCCCAGTCCCTTGGTGATAATTACTCTTTCAGCTTCTTCACCGCCTTTTTCTTCTCCGGCTATCTTGCCCAGTGTGGTTACTGGTCTTGATTGTAACATGAATACTTTACCTGATTCTATGGCCCATTCCGTGTCCTGAGGGAAGTCATAGTGTTCCTGGATCCTTATACCTAACTCCGTAAGTTGGGCTATTTCCTCATCATTCAGGACTCTCTTCCTTTTAAGGTCGTCTGGAACTGGTATCTTCACGGTCCGGCCTGCTTCCGGGTCCTTCTGGAACATGATGTTTTTCTCGCTTACCTGGTAGTCCAGTATTTCTCCAGTCGCTTTATCCACCCATATGGTGTCTGGAGTTACTGTTCCAGAGACTACGGCCTCTCCCAGGCCCCAGGCAGTTTCGATGAGTATTTTCTCTTCACCGGTGGAGGGGTGTACCGTGAACATCACACCTGCCTTTTCTGCTTCCACCATCTCCTGAACCACCACTGCGATGTAAACCTTAGAGTGGTCGAAGTTGTTTTCTTCCCGATAGAATATGGCCCGGGCTCCGAAGAGTGATGCCCAGCATTTGCGGACATATTTCAGGAGATCAGCTTCGCCTTTAACGTTGAGGTAGGTGTCCTGCTGCCCGGCGAAGGATGCTTCCGGCAGATCCTCTGCTGTGGCTGATGATCTCACCGCCACAAAAGCGTTTTCCTTGCCGATCTTGCGACATAAAGCATTGTAAGCTTCTATTATAACGATTTTTATCTCGTCTGGAATTTCGGTTTCGTTGATTATCTTCTTAATATCTTTGGCGGCCTGCTGAAGTTCCTGGTTATTGTTAACGTCTGTAGCATCAAGGATGTCCATTATCTCATCGAAGATTCCTGTTTCTTTTATAAACTGGTTGTAGGTTCTGGATGTTATCACGAATCCAGGGGGTACGGGTATACCTACCTGGGTTAGTTCACCTAAATTAGCTCCTTTTCCACCGGCAATTGCCACATCTTCTCGGTTCAATTCCTCAAAAAATTCGACATACTTCATACTAAAACAACTCTTTTAATTTTTTTTAAGATATTTTACTTTATTTAGGTAAAAAATGAAGTTTATTTAACCAGTTCAGCGCCTTTGTCCACTACGATCCTGCAGGGAACAGGGAATTTCATGGCCGCTCTTCTTAAAGCTTCTTTAGCGTCCTTAAAGTTCCTTTTATTAGTTCTTATGGTTAAGATCTTCTGGTTTGCCTTGACTAATGCTACAGAACTTACTGGTTTACCGAAGGCCTTCCGCATTCCGTCCTGTACACGGTCTGCACCGGCACCGGTGGCCATGGGGTTTTCCCTCACTATGTGGTGGGGGTATACCCTGATCTTCAGGTGGTATCCCATTCTTCCGGATTTCCTCTGCATGTATCTGTTTGAAGCGATTCTAGCCGCTTCCAGTGCATTGTGCGAGAGTTGTGCCGGCTCTTTAACTTCCAGACTAACTGTTAAAGGAAACTCCGCTGAGAGATTACCCATATCATATTGAACAATCCTGGAACCAGGAATTTTCCTGATATAATCTTTTCTTGTGTATGCTCTAACCATTAATAGTCCTCCTTTATGAAATTCATTAAATAAGATCCATTAAATAATATAGTATAGATGATAGTAATCTAACTTACTGGTTTATATTTACTTTAATATCTTTATTATAAATATACTATTAATTTTTTAGACCATGAAAAAAATAATATCATGGATAGTGTACGAAAATGAAAATCGCAATAACTGGAAAAGGAGAGGTTGGAAAAACAACCCTTTCAGGTACTCTTACATTTCTATCATCCAGGACTTATAAAGTATTTGCTATCGATGCAGAGCCGGATATGAACCTGGCAAACAGCATGGGCATCCACTCCAAAATCACCCCCCATATCCAAGATGAGGGACTTAGTAAGGGAGAGGACCGGTGCCGAGTCGAGATCAGCGTTTGGGGAAGTTTTCAAGATCAACCCGAAGATCTCCGACCTCCCGGAGACCATGTCAGTTAAGCTCAAAGATGACGACAGCCTGAAACTCCTGGTCATGGGAACCGTGGACAAGGGAGGGGAAGGATGCATATGTCCCGCTTCAGTGCTCCTTAAAGCCCTTATCCGGAATTTAATCCTTAAAAAGGATGAAATCATGCCCCTTGATATGGAAGCAGGAATAGAACATCTGGGAAGGCGTACCGCTGAAGCGGTGAATGTGATGGTCATCGTGGTGGAACCAGGACTGAAATCACCGGAGACTGCAGAGCGTATAAAGAAGTTAGCCGCAGATATAGGATTAAAAGAGATAGTGGTGGTAATAAACAAGGTTTCCAGTGAAAGTGAAGAGGAATTTGTAACCCGCAAACTTAAAGAGTTGAACCTGGAAGTTTTAGGAACTATTCCCCGAGATGATAAGGTGGTGCTGGCTGATATGGAGGGGAAAAACTCTCCAAGATTACCCTCAATCAGCAGCATTGAAATCCATTGAAAAGATTGCAGAAAATCTTTTAAACTATTATCCCCAAGATTAAACCATGCAGATCAAAGCCCAGATAAGCTTCCAATATGAGACAGAAAAACAGGCCGAAGTTGCACTCTTATCTCTTAACCCGGATAACATTGGGCCAATCAATTCCTGTGTGTTGGGAGATAAGTTGATCTACGATCTAAGTGGGGATTCGTTAAACTCGTTCCTGGCCACTGTTGATGACCTGTTATTTTGTGAAATCATGGTAGAAAAAGTGTTAGAACTGGAAAAATAATCGTTAAAAATTAAAAAATTACCTCCTTGTTCAGTAGGAAATTATACAATTACAAGGAAATAGGGATTAAAATTATTCACAGAAGTCCATCATTTCTTTAACATCATAAAAATTATTGCAAAAAAAATCTACATACCTCTTTAGCTTTTTTTCACCTTTAGGGGTTAAAGAATAATATTTTTCCTCGTCAACACTAACTAGTTCCTTAAATACCCCTTTGGTTTGTAACATTCCATGAAAAATAGTGTTGGATATTCAACTATATTTTTATTTCTTATCGCATAATCAAGATGTGTACAGTTTTAAATAATTTTTTATGACAACTTTCCTGCACATACCAAGCATCATTTGCCAGGTAAAAACTGGGCTTGTATGGTATCCTGTAAAAAAATAAGTTTTACTTCATCCTCCAATAGTGTAAAAAATTTAGCACGGGTTATTTCACTCCAAGAAAGAACATCCTCAATCCGATTCAATTCCTTCACCTTGAAGTTGTGATTGGGCAAAGTAGCGTTTCTGGAAGATTAACGCCACGTTGACCAGACTTATTAGTACCGGAACTTCAATCAAAGGCCCGATTACCGCAGCAAATGCCACTCCTGATCCGATTCCAAATACCGCTACCGCTACTGCAATTGCTAACTCAAAATTGTTACTGGCCGCGGTGAATGATAACGTCGAGGTTTTAGAGTAATCTACTCCAATCTTATACCCCATTAAAAATGTAACGAAAAACATCACCACAAAGTAGATCAGAAGTGGAATGGCTATAACCACCACATCAAAGGGTCTCTGGATTATATAGTTACCCTTCAAGCTGAACATAACGATTATAGTAAATAAGAGTGCTATCAAAGTTATTGGACTTATTTTAGGTATGAATTTATTATGATACCATTCTTTTCCTTTTCTTTTTACTAAGAAGTACCGGGTCAATATTCCTGCTATAAATGGAATTCCAAGATATATGAAAACACTTTCAGCTATCTGTACTATACTGATATTAACAACACTTCCCTGTATACCAAATAAAGGTGGTAGTACAGTGATAAAGACATAAGCATAGATACTGTAAAAGAATACTTGAAATACACTGTTAAAAGCTACTAAACCAGCGGCATATTCAGTATCTCCTTTTGCCAGTTCATTCCAAACGATGACCATCGCAATACAGCGTGCCAAACCAATTAATATTAAACCAACCATGTATTCAGGGTAATCGTGCAAGAAAACTATGGCCAGGAGGAACATGAGGATAGGCCCGATGATCCAATTTTGAGATAAAGATAGACCTAATATTTTTGTGTCTTTGAAGACTTCTCCCAGTTCTTCATATCTTACCTTTGCCAGAGGAGGGTACATCATCAAAATTAACCCAATTGCAATGGGAATACTGGTAGTACCAATAGAAAATTCGTTGATGGTTGTTTCTATACTTGGATAGAAGTATCCGATAGAAACACCTGTAACCATGGCTAAAAATATCCATAGAGTTAAATATCTGTCTATAAATCCTAATCGGGGCGTGTCACAGATTTGTTCAGTGACTTCATCAGTAATATTATCTTTCAAAGAAAAAAACCACTGGTATTATTATTTAAGAGTTCATTAATCTTCTTTTTCATTGCTAAAACGCATTTTTCTCCTTCAGCATCAAGTCTTGCAACATCTGTAGGTTTTAAATTTTCAAAATCTAATTCTCTCTGTACATCTATAATTTTTGCTACTTTAACACCTTTTTGCTCGAGTATTTTATCAACACAGGAACTTTCACATCCATTAACAGCGATGATAGGATATTTTCTAATCAATTCCCTGAATCCTTCCCTATCGGCGGATGTTGCGCCCATACAAATAGATATCAAATCATCACGCTCACCAGCTATGTCGGAACATGCAACCCTGGTAATTAAACCGTAAGGGCTCATACCACTACATGGAGCTAGAGCAAATCTTTTATCGGACGTAATATCACCTTAATCAAGTAATTCTAGTAATTTGTTAATTTTGTCGGAAGTTTCAGGATTCTTCAGGCTGTAATGTATCCAAACTCCTTTTTTGCGCCAATTTAAAAATCCAGCTTTTTTTAATATGTTTAAATGGTGTGACACGGTGGGTTGTGGTTTGTCTAACGCAGATATTATCTCACAAACACATAACTCTCCAAATTTTAATAGATGAATGATTTTTATCCTGGTTGGGTCGGCAAGAGCTTTAAAAACATCAACATCATGATTTAACACTTCATCAGCGGGTAATTTAGAGATGATGTTTTTTAAATTTTCTATTTGTTCTTCACTAAGCTGATCTGAATCTATTCTGCAAGATGACATTTAATCCCCCATTATTTATTTGCTTTAACCTGTATGCTCAGGACTTTACCTTCTAATCCGTCCATGTTGGGCTCCATATAATAATGTGCTTCCACTATTTCAACATCAGAAAACCCTGCTTCTTTAATGGTGTCTAAATATTCATCTTTTTCCATAGCCCCAGCTATACATTCGGACCAGGCCTGGAAACTTTTTCTTATTTTATCCGGAATGTCTCCTTCAGTTACTAAATCAGAGATTAAAATTCTTCCACCTGGTTTTAGAACTCTGAATGCCTCCCTGTATGCTATCAATTTATCTGGTGTAAGGTTTATGACGCAGTTACTAATGATAACATCGACGGAGTTATTTTCTAGGGGTAAATTCTCGATTTCGCCCAGTTTAAATTCAACATTGGTGTATTTACCTTTTTCTGCGTTTTTGATGGCAGTTTGGACCATTTCTTCGGTCATGTCCACGCCAATTACTTTGCCCTGTTCCCCTACTTTGTTTGCAGCAAGGAATACGTCGATACCTCCACCTGAACCAAGGTCTAACACTGTTTCCCCCTCATTTATTTCTGCCAGGGCGGTGGGGTTACCACATCCAAGTCCGAATATGGCTTCTTCAGGGATGCTTTTTATTTCATCTGCGGAGTAACCGGCTGCTTTTGCTTGTTCAATAATATCTGATTCTCCAGAGCAACATGAACAACAAGTTGATTCTTCTCCAGTGGCTATTTTTGAGTATCTGTCCTTTACAGATTCCTTTATTTCTTTTTCTTCCAACTATCTCACCTTTGGTAATCTTTACAATTACTTTATATATCAATATATTTAAATATATGGATATATAAATATTTTTACATGGAATCAAAGAAAGAAGTATTGTTCATCTGTAAACATAATTCTGCCAGGTCTCAAATGGCGGAAGGACTTTTAAATGAATTATATGGTGATCATTATAAGGCTTACAGTGCAGGGACTGACCCAACAATAATAAACCCTTATGCAGTAAAAGTTATGGCTGATAGGGGTATTGATATATCTAAAAATCGTTCTAAAGACTTGGATGAATTTAAAGGCATGGAATTTGATTATGTAATTACTGTTTGTGAAGAAGACACTTGTCCATATTTTTCGGGCGGTAAAAACTATATTCACCACTCCTTTAAAGACCCCACATCCGTTAAAGGGGATGATGATTATAAAATAGAGACTTTTACCACTATAAGAAATCAAATTGAACAGTGGATAAAGAAAAATTTAGTGGTAATGAAGCCTGAGAAAATTAGAGGTAAAGAAAAGAGTTAATACATGATCATGATAGATATTTAATGGTTAATATCAATTATAATATTAAAAAATTAGTTATATTAAGGATTTTAGGTGCTATAAAATGAATTTCACTCTCCAGGGAGAAATAGTATTCAGTAAAGATGCAGAAAAAGCTCAAAAAGACATTGAAGGATTCATAGAAGAGGCCAATCAGGAGTTATTCTTGAAAGGCATTCCACAGGACTCCATAAGGGATGCATCAAAAATTGTAGACTGGAATCTTGAAGGGAACACTTTGAAGGTGGAAATAGTATCTGGAAGACGTGGAAGAGCACACGACGCATTACTACGGATGAAAAAACCTTTAGGACAGTTATTGGGCTCCAAATATCATTTGGGAGTACGTAAAATTCATGTAAGTACCTATAAAATTGATATCCCTTTATCCAAAGAGCCTGAGATAGATGAGGACACGGGGATGATCCAGAAGGGAGAAGTTGACCTGTGGGCCACCATCATCGATAGAATACTGGACATGCCCTACGTATCCCACTCAGAGTTAGTTGAAGATAAATTAAGGGTTGAATTTGAGGAATTGAATGAATCACAACTAAAAAAACACGTGGTAGACCGGGTTTTGAAGTTCGTTAAAGAATCAGTGAAAACTGGACCGACAGGAACTGAAACCACCATCCCGGATGTCACCAAACCATCAGACATACTAACCAAACAGGTCACTAAGATTGAACCCGGTACCGTGGTGTCCACCAGCCCTAAACAGGAGTTTTACTTTAAAGGAGATGCTACAGAAGAGGCTGCAAAGAGGGGTTGGGTTAAGAAATTCCCGGGTAAAGGCCAGTGGTTCTACGGGCCTAAACTTATCTCCCTGCAGCGGGCGATGGAGGATATATTTCTGGAAAAGATGGTGTACAAACTGGATTTTGCCGAGTGTATGTGGCCCAAACTGATACCTATCCCGGTGATGAATAAGATGCGCTACCTGGAAGGCCTTCCAGAGGGCATGTACTACTGTTCTGCTCCCCGCAGAGACCCCGAGGTGTTTGAAAAGTTCAGACAGGAACTGGTGATCAACAAAGAAGTCCCCATCCACCTTCTTAAGGAAGGGCTTAAAGATCCCTCCTATGTCCTGGCACCAGCACAGTGCGAACCATTTTACGAATTCTTCTCCCACGAAGTGATAGACGAAGAAGAAATGCCCATAAAATTCTTCGATCGAAGCGGATGGACTTACCGCTGGGAAGCCGGAGGAGCCAAGGGCCTGGACCGGGTGCATGAATTCCAGAGGATAGAACTGGTCTGGCTGGGAACACCAGAACAGGTAGAAGAACTCCGAGATGCTACACTCCACATCTCAGAGGAAGTAGCCAACCAGATGGAGCTGGAATGGTACACCGAAGTAGGAGACGACCCATTCTATCTAGAAGGGCGGAAAATCGAGGAAAGAGGAATTGAATTCCCGGATGTGCCTAAGTATGAGATGAGACTGGTAGCACCTACCCAGGATAAAGGTGTTGCGGTTATATCAGCCAACATCCACGGAACCCATTTCATAGAAGGGTTCTCCATAAAAGAAGCCCACCGCCACCGTATATGGACTGGATGTACTGGTGTCGGTATCTCCCGGTGGATATTTGGATTCCTGGCCCAGAAAGGTTTTGACCAGGCAAACTGGCCAGATGAAGTTGTTGAAAGGATGAGAGGCGTGCATATGCCTAAGGTTTTGACCTGGCCTTAATCTCTTTCTTTAATTTTTTTTATTACTTAAAAAGCCCTTAAAATAAATTATTATTGAATAAGTCTATCTTAGATTTTTAATGAAAGTTTATTCTATTTAACATCATTCCAGGTAAGCCAGTCCATGTTATTGTAGTACCTTAAGTTCCCGGCACAATTATATTTGTCTGTGAAATCCTCTGGAGAATCATCAGGCTGAACCTTATAATACTCATTACACTTGTCACAGAGAAGATAACCTTCAGTAGAGTATAGGATATTTAATTTCTATTATTCTAATAAATCCATATTAAGGACCATAATTCCAGTAAATCGTGATAAATTCCGTTTAATACTGCTTTAATTGCTTTGGAAATTTTTAAATATGTTTTCTACCTTCAGTTGCATAAATCTCAACTTTGTAACGATATATACGGGGCATTATGAATATACTGCCCCTGTAAGGAGTGTATACTCTTTTATAAACACTCTTTAAAGGCGTTCCTTCCTTTAAACGGTATTTCCATGATTTAAACAAATCTCCAATAATAGTAGACAGATTTTCAACATGCACTGAACCGAAATCAAATACACAAACATCTCCCATCCATTCGTGAGGTATTTGCAACTTTTTAAGTTCTTTCTCCAGATCCAATCCTTCACTAACTAATTCATCCGGATCTAACCCGTATCTTTTAGCTTCAAGCCTTAGTTTAATTTCTTCGTTGGAAACCATTTTTATGAACCGATCTGAATTAAGAATTAATTATAAAAAATTATCCCGGCATTTGTCTACTAAACATTAAACTTCACCATATAAATTTGTCACTTTCAGCTTATCATGGCCAATAATAGAAAAGACCACTTTGTGACTAGTTAAATTAGAGAAAAAAGTTGATTACCTATTTCACTTAATAATTGCTCAACTCCCACGGCGAGCCCTAATTCACTTAATTTATTAAACATTGCTAAAGGGGGCATTTCACTAGCAATATCTCCATCTACAAAATTCCCGGCAACCAATCCAGGAATTGCTAATATGATTCCAAATAAGTTATTTCCACTACCCATATTTAAAGTAACAGCATTTGCTCCAAAATTCAGTATGCCATTTCCACCATTATCATCAATAACATTAGGTATAACAGGTAAATTGCACCCAGCAACAAAGAGACCTTCTAAACTATTGCCTCTTATTGTGTTACCGTAAACACAATTTGATCCATAGATAAACATTCCATTTGCTTTATTTTGATTAACCTGATTTGAGTTGATCTCGTTCCAATTGCCATTACATAAATTCCTATCCAAGAATTACTTTCGGCAGTGTTCCGATAAATATGACTATGCTCTCCATTAAATGCAATTCCCCACTATTTCCAGCCACCATTCCAATATATTTCCAGATTAATGCGGAAATTCCAAAACCATTATTATCACGCAGATTATTCCTATTAATAATCGCATAATCACCCCTTACTAAAATATCAGCACCATCCATTTCTTTCAAGCTATTTAGAGTATTAATTATATTACTACCATAAACGGTTTGTGTATTTTGGAAATAGCCAGTTAATAAAAATGGAAGCTCAGCAGTTAAAAAAGGCATAATTAAGGGATTAGAGAACTCATCTACAGGATCTAATAAGTCGTTCAAATCATTGAGGAAATTACTTGAATTATCTATAATAATCAGGAACTAAATTATGAATCTGGTTAACATCTGGAAAGTTACGAACAAATGATCGGCCATTATTGTACAGTGTTTTCAGAAACATTAACATAATTACCAGACAATGAAATACCACTTAAATCGTTATCGGTAATAGTATTACCAATAACAGTTGAATCGTTACCAAGAATTACTATCCCGCTGCCTCTAAACACTGGTTATTCGGGTTATTATGGTTATGATGAGCAGTTCATCAAACTTAATGGGCAAAAACACTACCGTTTAACTTTATACGACCACATATTAAATATTGCGGTAGCAGAAGAAATAGCCCCCGATAGGGGATAAAAAACCATACTCAAGTTTCTAAAGGAAACAACAGAAAATGAACAGTTTTATGCATTAACCACTGATCATCTACTGGAATATAAAGGTATTACAGATGAATTAGGAGTAACACATCAATTATGCATTTTTCATCTGTTTGATATGATAGGTAAACGCATATACAAATTCTTAAAGTCTAAAAAAGTAATTAGACAGGATAAAATCTGTTTATGCTTGTATTCTACCGAAATAAAGAACATATCCCGCACATACAACGAAAATACCGTTATCATATGATTAGAAGAATTATTAAATAAATTCCATGATATTCCATATGTTTTGCAGCAATTTATTGAAAAAAAGTAATTCCTGACTTCCAGAGACTCACACAGTTTATGAGAAACCCCATGATAGCAAGAACCACCAGTTCAAATGAAAACCACTACCGACAAACCGACCCAAAACAAATCAAGAAAATATACAAAACCACAACAGGAATACCCAGTTATCTATCTCCAAAAATGGAATACAACACACAAAAAAAACACGGAAAAATATCCAACACCCAATAACTTTACAGACCCCAAAAATGGAAATATATAAATTGAACCAGAAAAAAGTATTAAGAATTATGATAATGATAGCCGAATCATACAAACGTTTGGAAATTAAAATAAATTCATAATGCACATTTGGAAAAAGTGAATAGGAATATTCAATATGATAAAAAAAACCAGCCAAAAAAGATTTATTCCATAAATTTTTAAGAATAAATCTCTTTTAAAGTTAATAAATTATTATTTCTTCTCTTTCTCCTTAACTCGCTCTTCTAAAACCTCTTCAGCTACTGGTTCAGATTTTTCAGTTTCTTCAGTATAAGCTTCACCTTCTTCTGTAGATTTTCCGGTTTCTGCAGAAACTTCTGGAACAGATTCTTCAGGGGCTTCGGTTTCCCCTTCAGTCTCACCTTCTGCCTCCTCATTCACCTTCTTTTTAAAGACGTCTACGAATTCTACTTTGTCCACGTTTTCCATGTTCTCCCATATGTCCCGGGCGATTCTGAAACGTATGAAGGTCACATCAACGTAGGGTTTCTTATCAAATTTAGTTATTTCATCCAATTGAATGGTTACTGTATCGTCTTCTATGTTGACCTTATGGTTTTCGGGTTCTGTGTTGGGATATGGGTAGTGGAGGGATATCATGCTCCTGATCTTCTCTTCATCGTCTGCAATTATCTTGTCTACCTTGACGTTGTACTGTAGATTTTTACCGGCCAGTTCGTGGTTGAAGTCTACTTTGACTCTTCCTCCACTTATACTCCTGATTACGCCGGTGGTGTTTTCCAGGGTGATGCCCATGCCTACCTGTGGTTTTATTCCCTGTTTACGGAATTCTGACATGGGTATTAGTTGTAATAGTTTAGGGTTTCTTTCACCGAAACCTTCTTCTGGTGGTATCTCCACTGTTTTTTCCTCCCCCTCTTTCATACCAATGAGAACCTCTTCTATACCATTAAGCACATGGCCAGCACCCACTATTATGGGGATGGCGCCGTAAATTTTATTCTCTGATTTAATTCCTTCTTCTTCTGCCACTTTTTCATCGGTTGTGTCGAAAATTTCCCCAGTCTCCTGAACCTTTCCTGTATATTCTAATCTTAAAAAATCTCCTTCTTTCACTGACATACCTCTAACCTCCTGTGTGGTATTCTCTTTTTAAATTCTTTTAGAATATCCCTGTTTTTATAGTTTAATATCCTGATTGTTTGGGGATAGTTTTCAATATATTTATGTACTACCTCCTTAAAAATGCCTGCCTCCAGAGAGGACAGCACCCGGTTTTTATGATGCCGGCTGAAACCCCGGGAGATGGAACTTGAAATATCCTCTAAACTATCAAATGGCCTGTTTTCCATGAATGCCTCTGTTGTCCGCTCATCTATAAGGGCCAGGGATTTTATATCCCGGGGAGAGCTCTCATTCACCCTATCAAGTATGCCTGGAACATCCCTGGTCTGGTCAAGCGGCGCCCTATCATGAGCCATCTCTTCCTTTAAAATTTCAATGGTCTCCCCGGGTAACATCTCCTTTACCGATTCAAGATGGGATGACCGGATGGCTTCCCTGATCTTAGTACCACTCACCCCCTCTATACGCTTTATAAAGATGAACTTATCCTTAAAATCGAATCCAATCTTATTCAATGATTTTGAAAATGAGACTATGACGTAATTGTCCTCGTCAAGCTTCCCTTTCAGGAGTACCTCTTTACTTTCCAGATCCACGATACGGTAGGGTTTGGGGACCACGGCCCGTCCTTCTTTAATCCTCCCCAGGATGTCTTCAAATCCAGGGAAGGGTTTATAGCCCCGTGGTATGTGATCCGCATCCAGGGCCTGGAACATCTTAGAAAGACATAGTGAATACTGTCCGGAACCCATTATACCCATGGGGGGTCCTTCCACCACCACATCAGCACCTAACTCTACCGCGGCCTGGGCACGGGCGTACCTGGTGATTATATAGGGCAAACCCCTCCCACTACGCTCCAGAGGCCCTGGTACAATGGCGGTGAATATTCCTTCGGGTACCATTCTCTTTGCTTCCATCATACAGTGCAGGTGGCCGTTGTGGAGTGGATTGTACTCTGTAAAATCGGCGATTATCTTGGCATCTGATTCAACATATCCCTTACCAGGTTTATGGTGAACATCGTCCAGTATCAGTTTCCTATCCTTCTTGAGGAAGTTTTTAACGAAATCTTCTTTTGGCAGTGGCATCACCTGGAAAGATTTTAGGGAAATATTAATTTCTTTTTCCAAAAGGTTTATGAAATGTCCGGACAAATTTATAGGTTGATGAAATTTCAAATTTTCTTATTATTTTTTATTCTGTTTCTCTAATAAAATCATTTGGAGTTAAACATGGTTGACCTGTGGCTTAAAGACGCAAAAATCGTCCCGGAAAACATGCTAGTTTCCCTGGGCATAGAGGATGGTAAAATCGCAGTCCTCAAAAAGATAGCCCCCAAAAGGGAGGAATGTATTAATTTAAGGGAATCTGTTATCCTGCCTGGTCTAATCGATGCCCATGTACATTTCCGCGACCCGGGACTGACCTATAAGGAGGATTTCCGCACCGGTACCATGGCCGCGGCAGCAGGGGGATTTACCACTGTAATTGACATGCCCAACACCAGACCACCCACTGACACTGCCAAGGCCTTTAAAGAGAAGCTTAAAATAGCCGATCATAAAAGTCTGGTAGATTATGGTCTTCATGCTGGAGTGGGTAAGCTTAAAGATATTAAAAACCTGTTTAAACTCAAACCAGCATCATTTAAACTGTACATGGACCTACTGGATGATGAAACTTTAAAGGGAATATTCAGGGAGATAAAAAATTTACAAAATGACGGGGGTCAGGAGCCTCTTATTTCCCTGCACTGCGAAGATAAAGAGACTGTGGAAAGTTCAACTCTAAAAATGATAAGTAAAGGAAGGGATAATCCAGAGTCATATGCCAAAGCCCGGCCCACACTTGCAGAAACCACTGCAGTTTCAAAAGCCCTTAAACTCGCAGGGAAATATGGTTTGAAGATCCACATCTGCCATGTAAGTACTAATGAATCCCTTGGGCTTATAGATGAAGCTAAAAAATCTGGTTTGAAGGTTACATCCGAAATCACTCCTCATCATCTGCTTTTAAATTCCAGTTACCTCAGGAAGTGTGGTAATTTCGCCAAGACCAACCCCCCACTTAGAGATCAACGTGACAAAGTGGAGGTTGAAAGTTTAGATGATATAGATATAGTTGGAACTGATCATGCACCGCACACCATCCCTGAAAAAGAAAATACCATCTGGAAGGCACCTCCCGGAATCCCCAACCTGGATACTGCTTTACCACTCCTTCTAACCCAGATAAACAATAGAAATATGACGTTTACTGATCTCAAGAGGTTGCTCTGTGAGAATCCTGCAAGGATCTTCCACCTTGAAAGTAAGGGTTTCATAAAGGTGGGTATGGATGCAGACTTTGTGGTGGTGGATAGGAAGAAAGAGGGAGTTATAAATCCGGATAAATTCAAGTCCAAGGCCAAGTACTCCCCATTTAAGGGATTTAAGGTTAAGGGAATGCCAGTTATGACCATGGTGGGTGGTAACTTGGTCATGGATGATGGGGGAATTTCGAAAATTGAGGGGAAGTTTATTTATGGTGGATCCTCCTAACCAATGATCTGTTTGGACCTTAAAATTTCAGATGATATATTTAAAAAAATAACCAAGGAGTATAATAGAAATGTGCGAATCAACAGTTTACACAACAGACAAAGAGAAAATAATGGAAGATGTGATTTCTATAGATTGACGGTGATACCACAGGGGGTGTATGGCCGATATCCTAAACAGCAAAAACCAGTTGGAAGGATGGATAGTGGAGATAGACTTGGATATAATATGCCATCTATATATGTAGAAATCAGATGAAAATTTGTATAAAAAAAGCAGTGCATGATTTAATTTTCAAAAAAATAGAAATTTTTAGGTGGTAAAAATAAATTCCACCTAATAAAAAAAAACTCAATTATTTTAGCTGGAATGCTCCTTCTGGACAGGCAGGTATGCACTGGTCGCATAGGGTACAGAAACCTTTGAGAGGTACTTTTTCGCCGGGTTCCAGTTTAAGCATGTTGAATGGACATACTTCTATACAGTCCCCGCATTCGTTGCATTTGGAAGGAGTAAATTCAATCCTCTTCCGCTTGACTCTCTCTCCATCGATTTCTTTTTCTATGTCCACTAATTTCAGAGCGCCTTCAGGACAGGCGGTTGCACATGCTCCGCATCTGGTACACATGTACAGTGATCCGTCGGCTTCTCTTATGGCATCAGTGGGGCAGACCTTTATGCATTCGCCTACCATCTTACATTTATCTTCATCATAGACCAGTCCTTCTTCAGATGACGGTTTAGCAGGACCTAATTCTATATCCCAGTCTATGGCTTCAACAGGACACATCTGTGCGCATAAACCACAGTATGTGCATATTTCTGGAAGTTCCACGGTTAGGTTGGATGGTTTTTCTGCTATAAAGTCACCAGGACATGTTTCAACACATATATTACATCCTATACATGTGTCTTCGTCTAATGCAAATGTTTTTACTTCTTTGGAGCGTTTTGTTGGTTTTTGAGCAGATATGACTACTGCATCCCAAGGACAGGTCTGTGCACATACTCCGCAGTAGGTGCAGGTGTCTTCATCGATTTCGATGACTCCACCGGGCTCGTCGAGAGTAATTGCATCAACAGGACATTCATCTACACACAATCCACAACCTACACAGTCACCGATGTATATGGGTTCGGTTATTACTTCCTCTTTAACTGCAGGTTCTTTAACACCTTCAATTCCGATTACATCTACCGGGCATATGTTCACGCATTGTTCACACATTACACAGTAACCTTCTAACGGTACTTTGCTCATTTTGTCCTTATCCAGTTTCATAATCTGGGGAGGGCAAACTTCCACACAATCACCGCATTCATCACATAGGGAAGGGTTGAAAACTATTCTGGTTTCCATTTTTCCTTCGGGACCAACCGCCACTTCACCAGTTTTTAGTGCGCCTTGAGGGCATATTTCCACACATTTAGGCTCGCCTGAACACAGGTCACAGTAGATTACATCTTCTGGTGATACGGCTATAGCGTCTGTGGGACAGGTACCCTGGCATGCGCCACATCTGATGCAGCCTTCTTTGTTGACTACTATCATTTTTTTATCACCTTACGGTTAGATTTTCTTTATTAAATATCCTTGACTGTCGTATACTTCGAGGGTGGCTAGTCTCATCTGGCTGTCTACGGTGTGGGTTGCACATGACAAGCATGGGTCGTATGCTCTTATAACCATTTCCATCAGGTTGAATATGCTGTCATCTACTTCTACGCCCGGTTTTATGTAGTCTTTTGCTACTTTCTGGATACCCATTTCCATGGCGGGGTTGTTCTGGACAGTTGCTACTATGATGTTGGCCTTGGTTATTTGTCCGTTTTCATCACAGGCATAGTGGTGAGTTAATGTACCTCTGGATGCTTCCACAATACCTACACCTTCACCAGCCTGTCTTTCCAGTGCTTCAGGGAATTTTGGTCCGGATAAGTCTTCTTCTAATGCTTCAGCAGCGCATTCAGCTGCAGCTAATAATTCTATGAGTCGGGCCCAGTGGTAGAGTAGTGGTTCATGGGCGTATCCAAACATTTCTTTAAATTCCTTAAAGTGGTCCTGTGCTTTTGGTGTTGGCATTTTATCAGCGACATTGAGTCTTGATAATGGACATACTCTGTAAACACCATCCGGATAACCTAAATCTTTGATGTAGGGGAATTTGAGCCAGGAATATGGTTTCACATGTTCTGCCATGTAGTCTAGGTAGTCAGTATTTTTGAATTCTGCGTATATGTTTCCTTCTTTGTCTTTCATTCTGACGTTTCCATCATACATATCCCAAACGCCATTTTTAACCAGTCCAGTGTGATAAGTTTCCACGTAACCTAATGTTTTCACCAGGTCCAGGTTTTCTTCGAATATGGGTCTGGCAACTTCCAGGGTAAATTCTGATAACTCAACATTTTTCTGTGCTTTCTGGAGAATGTCTTTCTGGGTTTCATCATCAAGTTCTGTGGATATTCCCCCAGGAGTGGATGATACAGGGTGAATTGATCTTCCTCCAGTGGCTTTAATTATATCTAACGCATTTTTTCGTAGCTCTATAGCTTTTAAAGCTAATTCTGGGCTGTCTTTCACTATTTGGAAAATGTTTCGAGTTTTTCTGTCCTTTCCGGCTATGAAGTCGGGTGCGGCTAAGAAGTAGAAATGTAGTGCGTGAGAGTGCATGGTTGATCCCCAGTTCATGATCTCTCTCATCCTGTAAGCTGTGGGAAAAATATCCTCTGCAGCGAATCCGAAACATTCATCTACTGCTTTAGCTGATGCTAAGTGGTGTTGAACATCGCATATACCACATATTCGAGGTACTATACGTGGTGCTTCCTCTATGAGTCTTCCTTGAAGGAATTTTTCAAATCCACGGAATTCCATAATGTGAAGCTTTGTATCCTGGACATTACCAGCATCATCTAATTCCACGGTAATTTTGGCGTGACCTTCTATTCTAGTTACGGGTTCCATCGTTAATTTAACCATTTATTTGCCCTCCTTTCGGATTTTTAGGGGTACTAATGCTGCTGGCAGGGTGTAAGTGTAGAAAGTACCTGCAACATCGTCTAATTCATTTGCAACTTCTTCTGGATCTACAGTTTTATCTCTTTCCACTCCAAAGTCAGAGCCAATAGCAGAGATCATTTTTGCACCCTGATCTATTACATGTGAGGTAGGTCCATAACATCCTTGGCATTTGATACCTATACTTGGGCATTCTGCTCCGCATAGTGAGGTTGTAGCTGGTCCCATACATACCAATCCTTGTGGAACTAGGCACAGGTCTTCTTCTGGTTTTCCTAATTCGAATTGTCGTATGATTTTGTCCATTGCCATTCCTTCTGGTGGTTTTTCACGAGGACATACTTCGCATAAGTTGGTCTGTGGTAGTTCAGGTAAATCTTCACCTTTGAGCATGGCCATGAGGATTTCTGCAACTATATCGGATCTGGGTGGGCATCCAGGTAATGATATATCTATGTCTATAACATCGCTGAGTGGTCTGACCCTGTCGACGAAGTGCGGTACATCTTCATGTGGAATTATTCCTTCTTCATTAGGTGTGCTTGGTGAATTTATATAAGCCTCTTGTTGAATTTCTTCATTTTTGTATAAGTTTCCTAATCCAAAAATTCCTCCATAAACAGCACAAGTACCATAAGCTATGACCAAATCCGCTTTTTCCCTTACTTTTTTAGCAAGTTCCAGATTTTCATCATTTCTGATACCACCGGATACTATGGCAACGTTTACATCTGTCCATTCATCATATTTAGTATCCATTAAAACAGGCATGAATTCAAAGTCAGCCAGTTGTAGAACATCTACAAGGGCTTCATGAATATCTGCAATGGATAGTTCGCATCCAGAACATACGCTAAGCCAGATATTTCCTAATTTTACTTTATCTGCCATTTTTTTATCCCTCCGCTTCTACTGGAACTTCTATCTGTTCTTTGAGTGGTGATGGGCCCAGACCTCTGATTCTGTCCACCATCATCTTCACGGTGTCTGCGAATTTTTCTCCTTCTGATGCAGATATCCAGTCGTGGTGGATTCTTTCTCTTCCAATTCCCATTTCATCTGCCAGTTTGTAAATTATTCTCATTCTTCTGTCTAACTTGTAGTTTCCTGCGTCGTAGTGACAGTCACCATGGTGACATCCGGCTACGATTACACCGTCGGCTCCTTCTCGAAATGCCTTGAAAATAAATTGTGGTTCAATACGTCCAGAGCACATTACTCTTATTACACGGACGTTTGGAGGATATTGCATCCTTGCAGTACCAGCGGTGTCTGCTCCTCCATAGGAGCACCAGTTACAACAAAACATAACTAGTTTTATATCATCCTCAACCATAGAGTTTCCTCCTTATTTTATTAGATGTACCAAATAAGAGTACATTAGTATATGGATATAAAAATAGATAATATATAGGTTACTTATAAAACAAATTCGAAAAGGTTATATATTTGAATATGGATCGGGTTTTTTGTAATACTGAATGAAGGATAAAAAGTGGCAGGTCGCATAGTTTTTTTATTCATTTTTCTATATGTATATTTCATAATTTTTCTATTCGTATAATTTCACTATTATTCGTAATTTTCTCTCCATATCTCCATTATTTTAAGAACCTTTGCATCCAACTTTTCTATGGCTTCCTGGGGAAGTTTTTCCCTACCTTCCTCATGAGCCTTTTTATTTCTCTCTTTAAACCTGTAAACTTCTCTTATAAGCTCTAAAGATAAAATCTGGTAACTATCTTTAAAATAGAGTAGCGTTCTTTTGACATTTACCAGTGGGACATATAAATAGCCCAAGTTCCCCCGATCGGCAAATAAATCCTCTTCACCATATTCATCTAACATATCGGCAATGAAACCAAATCCAGATAACCGGAAAGCCTCTGCATAAACCTTGGAAAGTTCTCCCCCTCCATCTAAAAGATTTTCTAATCTATCGAGCTCCTTAAGTTTTTTGTCGATTAACTTAACCAGATTATCTTCTTGAGTATGTATCTTCTTGAAATCTTTACCATTACCGATGTTATGTGGTTCTTTTTCCATAATATCCAATCCTTAATTTGTGGTAAGACATTTTTAGTATGTAAATAGTAAAATAAATAATTATACATATTAAAATTTATAAAAAATACACACCCTCCAGTTTAGAAAAAAATTAAGGACATTTTAGCAATTTCATTTTATTTTAAGACCACTTAATTCCTTGAAAGCTTTGAATGTTGGGCTTAAGATTTATCTTATTGTTAAATTTTTTGGTTGTGTACCAACTTTGGTTGATGTTGTTATGTTGGTATGTTTGGACTTCACCTGTTGGTATGATTTGGACTTCACCTGTTATGTTGTTTAGTGTTTTTGTTTTTAGTATTATGTTCTTGGAATTCTAGGTATTTTTTTCTGGTTTTGTGTATTGTAGTAGTGGGAGTTGGAGTAGGGTTTCCAGGCCTCTGGTGGTCTATTTCATCCATTTGTGTTTGCATCTTTTGGATATTTCTCCCATTAATTGTTCGATGATGTTGCTGGTCTATGATATGTCTTTTTCTTTCAATGCTAGCATGGCGAAGGGTCACGGCCATGTTAATGTGTTTTACGGATGAAATTAGCTGCTTTAAAACATCCTAATTGTTTTATATAATTCTTCGGCCAGTTTTTTCATATCATCCACAGTAGTGTTTATCCTATTTCTCAGGGCTTTTAGGTTTTTTATCTTTTCGATGCTTTAGTACACTGTTTTTTCATAGTGTAAAACTGCGAATTGGAATTTTTTTTATGATTTCATGTCGTTCGTCAAGTTTTAATTTTACCGTCTTTCCAGAGGTTGTAGCTGGTGTCATTTATTAGGTGAGGTAGATCCAGCTGGTATTTCCGTTTACCAGTAGCGGTTAGAGTGTTTTATCATGCTCCTCAAAGCATCACCTATATTCACTGTTTCATCATCTAATGCTTTGTTTTCATCCAAAGTTCTGAGCCATGTCTTCCCAGGTTGTATTCACACTAAATATCCAGGGGAATCTTTCCATTAACAGGATACCAACCCATTATCACGTTGGACTTCAATTTTTTTTGACTTTTATCTTCCTTCTGACTATGTGTTTTTAGTACCATCAGGGAATACGATCTTGGACTTTGATAATCTTTCATATTAATCCTGGATGAATTTCTTAGCTTTACCACACGTACTCAAAAAAACATATCGATTAATGGTTAGAGGTGATGGGAAATATTCCAAGAATTTTTTACCAGATACTATTGGTGTCTCTGTAGCTCATTTTACAAGCCATTTCGGGCACTGGCCAAGGATATGTCCTCTTGATAATACTTTCTGACCATTAAAATCTATTAAATCATAAATAGGTTTGAAAATCCTATTTTTTCACCTTTATCTTTCAACCCTTGTGTAAATGTAAGATTCAGCTGACCTACCATAGTCTTAAGATGGCGAGTGGTGGTACCCATCCTCTGAAAACGTTGCCCAGTATTTCCACGCTGATTCTTATCCCCACAATAATTTAACCACTAATTGACTATCTATTTCCCTGAAAACCTCTTCAGTTACTGTTTGATTCAAATTTAACTTGTTAATTGCAGTTGTAACATGGGCTACTGAATATTTCACATTCTCATCAAAACACAAATTTATTTTAAAGCAAATCTCAATATTCATTTTTGGGATACACCTTCTTTAGTTTACACAACTAAAGGTGTGTCCAAATCATACTAAAAAAAACATAAACATTAACCAAACTTGATACACTACCAATTATTTATCTGCATAATGTACATAATATTAATGTAAACATTTTATTTTATTTCACAAGGTATGATATTAAAAATTTAGTTAAAAGATGGTGGTGGTTGAAATTGCTCCTTGAAATAACAGATTTAGCCGTAGAAGTAGATGAAAAAGAAATTTTAAGTGACATCGATTTGTACATAGATGAAGGCGAAACCCACGTACTTTTAGGGCCTAATGGGTCGGGTAAAAGTACACTATTTATGAGTATACTGGGTTTTCCCAAATACAATATAACCAGGGGAAAGATCATCTTCAAGGGAGAAGACATCACCCACCTGGGCACCACAGAAAGGGTTAAAATGGGAATAGGTGTTAGTTTCCAGAACCCCCCTTCAATAAGAGGTGTAAAACTAATGGACCTCCTGAAAATCGAACATCATGAAGATGTTAAGGAGGAGTTAAGTCCGGAAATTATGGAACAGGCGAGTAAACTTAAATTTGATGAAAGATTCCTGGAAAGAAATGTAAATCTGGGCTTTTCCGGTGGTGAAGTTAAAAGATCAGAAATATTACAACTTCTGGCCCAGAAACCCGACTTCATCATGTTTGATGAACCCGACTCCGGAGTGGATATCGAAAACGTGGAACTTCTGGCAGAGGAGATAAACACCCTGCTTGATAAAGATAGGAAGCCAGGATTAAGAAAGAATTCCGGTTTACTCATCACCCATTTAGGATATATCCTGAACTTCGTCACCGCAGACACCGCCCACGTGCTAATGGATGGCAAAATAGCCTGTTCAGGCAATCCCGATGAAATTTTAGAAGATGTTAGGAAAGAAGGATTCAAAGGATGTGTTGAATGTTGCAATCCGATACACTGAAAAAAAGAGCTCTTAAGGCCAGAGAAAAGAAAGCTGCGCTGGGTGAAGATATAGAGCTGGAAGAATTTGAAAAGGAAGAACCCGGCGAACACGAAGAGTTAGAAACCCTGGAAGAACTTCCAGAAAAGTACAAAAAAGATGTCCTTAACGTAGGGGTTGAACCAAGCGGGACCGGTAGATCAGGTACATTCCTGCAGATCGACCAGTCAGGAGTCTGCACCAACTGCCAGTCAGAATCCATAGAACTCATGAACATGAAAGACGCATTAGAAAAACACGACTGGTTAAATGATTACATGTGGAAAGCTGTAGCAGTGGATACTGATAAATACACCGCTGAAACGGCTTTAAGAGAATCAGGGGGATACTTCATCAGGTCCTTACCAAACTCTAAGGAAATATTCCCCATCCAGGCCTGCATGTTCATTGGAGGGGCGGATGTAGCCCAGACAGTTCACAACATAATCATCGCCGAGGAAAATTCAGAACTACACATCATAACTGGCTGTACAACCGGATCTGACATCCAGAGAGCCCTTCATGTAGGGGTTTCAGAGTTCTACCTTAAGAAAGGTGCGAAGATCACCTTCACCATGGTGCACAACTGGGCAGAGCAGGTGGAGGTGCGGCCCCGTACCGGTGTAATCCTGGGAGATGACACCACCTACATCAACAACTACATCCTGACCAGTCCAGTCCGTACCATCCAGACCTACCCTACAGCTTACTGCCAGGGGGAAAACTCCAGAGCAGTGTTCCAGTCAATCTTAAGTGGTAAGAAAGATTCCATCATGGACACCGGTTCCCGTACCATACTTACCGGAAGGAATTCCAGTACCGAAATGGTTACCCGTGCCGTGTCCAACGATGAATCACAGATCTATACCAGGGGACACTTATCCGGCCAATCACAGGAAGTGAAAGGACACCTGGAGTGTATGGGGCTGGTTTTATCGGATGATTCCATGATCTATTCAGTACCCGAACTGGAAGGTAGTGCTACCAACCTGGAACTGTCCCACGAAGCTGCGGTGGGTAAGATCGCCGAAGAAGAAGTTCAGTACCTGATGTCCCGTGGTTTAACTGAAGATGAAGCAGCTTCCATGATTGTCAGAGGATTCCTGAGTATGGATATAACTGGTCTTCCACCGGAACTTGCTGCAGAGACCAAGAAGATGCTGGATCTGAGTTTACAGGGTATGTAATCCCCCATTTTATATTTTTTTGTATCATTTTATGTATAAAAAAAAATTACAAGAGGTGTATTTGATGTACTTAAATGGTGAAGCGTTGGTTGGCGAAGGAAATGAAGTAGCACATATAGATTTATTGATTGGAGATAAATCAGGCCCTATAGGGCAGGCCTTTGCAAATGCACTGACTAATCAGGTGGAAAAGCACACACCACTTTTTGCAGTCATCGCCCCTAACCTGATTTGCAAACCCATAACCATGATAGTGCCTAAGGTCAGTATCCGGGGAATGGAGGATGCTGTGCGTAACTTCGGACCGGCCCAAAAATCTGTGGCCATGGCCGTGGCAGACTGTGTGGAAGAAGGCACCATCCCAGAAGGTGACGTAGAGGACTTGTGTATCATCGTCGGGGTTTTCATCCACCCGGCTGCAGAAGACAACGATAAAATTTACCAGTACAACTACGAGGCAACCAAATTAGCAATAAGAAGGGCTATGAAACAGGAGCCACCGATAAAAGAGATTCTGGATAAAAAAGACAGTGCTGAGCATCCATTTTATGTGCAAAAATGAGTAGTTCCCTGTGTAAGATGAACAAATCATCTATTATATTATTCTTTTATCAAAAAATCGCTAATTTTAGAGGAAACAGTTTAAAATAAGTAAAAAATTAGTGTATTTAATTGAAAAAGAAGAATTTTTTTTATTCGGTGATGATTATGAATTCACCGACTTTTTCCACTTTTCCGAAGGGAACCAGTAAAGTGTCTCCTTTCTTTTTAGCGCCTTTAACGTTGACGTTTCGGCCTTTGTCTACCCTGATAACTACATCTGTTATTTTACCGGTTTTACCGTTGATTATTAGTTCATCAAGTTCACCGAGTATCCTTGCATTGTTTGTAGCCACCTGGTAGCCCTTTATTTCACTCCAGATCTTCTCTTCCCCTTTAATTAATTTCCGTTCTTCAACCACTTATATCACCCCTAATTTATTGCCTGTTTGAAAGCTTTAAACTCAAAATATTTCTCTAAGGATATTAGATCTTCCGGACTATTAATATTTAACGCCAGTTCAAATTTCCTCAGTTCCAATACTTCCTCATCTTGTTGTGTGTTGTTTCTTCTTAATATATTTAATCCTGAAGGTACCGTATCTCCCATTACTATATGTGGTTTCAGATTATATTGCCTGAAAAATTCCAGTGGCACAGCAACACACATGGCTGGTTTACCGCAGTTTTTATATTCTGTAATTATCTCATCTAAAATTTCTCCGGTGATGAGGGGTAGATCTGCGGTTATGGTCACCAGGATATCGTCCGGGTTATTGGTTTTGGGGTCATAAGTTGAGAGTTTCCCTATTAAAAATCCGAGATCGTTTACATACCCTTCCCCTGGGGTTTCTATAACCTTCAGGCCGGATTTTCGGGCAAAATCAGTGGTGAGTGGTGTGTTTTTACTGGTGGCCACCACTAAATCATCCACTTCCCGGGATGAATGGACTGCTTCGCAAACGTGCCTGATCATGGGCTTGCCCCGGACGGAGATCAGGGGTTTTTCACCCTTAAATTCCATCCTGGTTCCTTTACCACCGGCCATGATTACTGCAGTTACCATATTATTTTTCCCCTATTAGTCAGAAAAAATTTTATTTAAAATCCTTCTTGAAAATTTAAAAATCATTCTGTAGTTGTTTGTAGTTATAGCTCCATATTAAAGGTTTTTATTAAATATCCCCTCAGTCATTTCAGTAACCAGGATACAGTTTAGTACATTTTACTGACCAAAATGTATATTATATTATTAAAACAAGTATGGTATGTAGAAAAATTAAGGGTGATAGAATGGTTTTAACTCAAGAGATGATGGATGCAATAGAAAAAAATAACATAGTTTGGCTGGCAACTGCCAGTACCGATGATGTACCTAACGTGGTTCCCATAGGACTGGCCAGACCCCTAGATAGTGGAACGGTTTTGCTGGTGGCTAACTTCATGAACAAGACTTTTAAAAACCTTAAAGACAATCCCAAAGCATCGATAGCTGTTGGTAACGTATCGGAATGCCCATATCAGTTTAAAGGAGATGTGGAGATATATGAATCTGGTAAATATTTCGAGGATGCCGTCCAGTGGGCTAAAAGTGTTATGGCACAATTAAATCCCAAAGCCGCAGTCCTGCTCAAGGTTAATGAGATATATTCTGTACAACCAGGCCCAGATGCCGGTAAAAAAATAGAATAACAGCATTTAACTTAAGTTAATATCTGGCCTTAAGTTTATGACCTCCAGAGAGGGAACGGGTACAACTCGTTCTCTTTTTTTTAACCAATAAAATATAACGATAGTTAAGAAATATAACGGTTAAATATATAACATGTTCAGGAGATGCATGTCAGAAGATAATAAATCAGAAGATAATAAGCCAACGAGATACAATCCAAAAAAAAACAGCAAATCAGAGATGAAATCATGAAAGTGAAAATTACAGATGAAATGGGAAATGATGAAGAGATAAACATCGAATCAGATGAATTAACAGGAAAAAGAACTGATGGAGAAGTTAGATATCAATCTCTTTGCAGCGGTGATAGAAAAAAAATGATGTGATAGTTTCAGAAAGTGAAATATTAACCAGTGCAGATAATATAAAAGTTTTAAATATGATCCACGGTGGTTAATAGCTTAGATGTTCCTTATCTCTCTGTAATTTCTTCCGGGCACCTAAAATACAGGCTCCACCACGCAAACCACCCAGCGGAACTTTAGGTGTTCCCATGGAGTTCATGCAGCGGGCCATTACAGCGGCACCAATGGCCAAAGCATCCGAGACAAATATAACATCTTCAAAGTGGTCTTTAACATATTCCAGTACTAGTTCTGGTTTTCTACCGGTTATCCCTGCCCGGCCGGTGACTCCCAGGACAGAACCCTCAGTAATTACGTTTTCATCCTCCGCTTCATCTACCAGTCTTTTAACGATGAGGGCGCTTACATGATCGAGTGTCGCAAATAGGGTGTGTATTCCGACATCCTCATAGATTTCATGACCTAAATCAACTAATTTAGGAATTTCATCACCATTTTCTCCGATGTCACAACCGATAAGTGTGGTACCCGCACTGTAGGCGGCTTCCGGGTCGACTGGCACCGTTCCAAACCTATCCCTTCCCTCGGGGACTTTTCTTATATCCACGTGTTCGTGTATCTTTTCTGCGTATTTTTTAGCGGCCTTCCAGTCGGCTTTTTTAAGTATGTCCCTGGTGTAAAGGTCCAATGCGGCTCCCCCCCTCTTATCAACCCTTTCAGTACCCCTGATTATGGAGTCTGATACTGCCCCTGCCAGTCCACAGAAATTGCCAACGGTACGGGCGTATGGTACATCGGCATTGGTTATTCTACCAGCGAGCGTGGTTCCGAAATCCATGGAAACCACAGGATTACGGTAGTCCATATCAGTCCATTTGGCACCTGCTTTTATGCCTGCAGTTACCAGTTCCCCTTCCATTTCATTTGCAACCACCACCTTACCGGTGGGTGGTACTACGCTTACCACCGCTCCGTCAAACATTACCTGATCTATAAGGGTGTATCCCCGGAGTCGTTCCGGGAAGTTATCGATGGACATGGCCGGTGACATTTTACGGGGAGGTATACCGGCGTCAAGGCAGCCGTTGGCCAGGGCTATTATCAGTTGTCCCACATCTTCTGGAGAGGCAAATCCCGCGGTCACCCCAGTTGAACGGACTACAAAATCAAGGTCTTCATCTATATCAATCCTGGCCCGTTTTACTGATTCTAAGATGGTGTCTTTGATCAGTTCGGCCACTGATTCCTTGGTAAGCTCCACTTCCCAGACAGTCTCCCCGAAAACTTCTTCCCCCTCCCTTGGGGGGCGGATGTCCCTGGTCATCTTCACGGTCTTATCCAGCAGATAGGTGTGGCTATCGGTGAGGTTAGTGGCGGTCAGGATACATTTAGTGGTGGTATTTCCCAGTTCCACCGACCCCACGATATAATAGGTATCCGGGGTCATGCTTATACCGGCACCTACTTTTCTCTTAACACTATAAGGATTGTATTTTATATCATCAATACCTATGTACTTGCTTTTTGCTCTGACTGGCTTTGGGCTTCTTGCAAATATTTTCTTAAAAGGGGACAAAAGGATTACCTCCAGAAATAAATCAACAAGTTAAAGTTTTACTTAAAATTAATATAAAGGTTGTGAATTTATTTTAATAAAAAAGAAGTAGGTTGATCTAGTTAACCCTTACCAGTAATACACTGCAGGGGGCAGAATGAACGACTTTTTCAGATACACTTCCTAACAAATGCTTATCCACCCTACTTTTTCCCGTGCTCATTACAATAAGGTCGACAGCTTCATTTTCAGCAGTCTTAACTATTTCCTCTGCTGGGTTGCCCTCTAATAATACCTTTTTAAATTTAATCCCCTTACATACCTCTTGAAGTTGTTCTTCCATACTGTTCAGTATTTCCCTTCCCCTCAGGGTTAATTCCTTGTGCATCATATTTTTAACCCTAACTGGGGTTAAGAAAGGTACAGAGATATCAACTACGTATATACCTATGATTTCAACCTCTTTACCTGAAACAACATCAATTGTGTTTTCCAGTATCTCATCCATGTATTCGCCTATGGTGGCTACAAGTATCTTTTTGTACATCGCTTAGTCCTCTCATACCAGTATAAATAATCTGAATACAGCATAGGTTATGTATGAAGCCACTAACATTATTCCTGCTATCCGATTTAATTTCATTTTACCTGCTTTTATCAGTACCATCAATAAAATGGTGATAAACAGCATCACTGGGGCGTCAAAGGTTAAAGAAAGTGGTTCAACCGGTACCGTCATTACCAGTGCAGGAATTCCAATCCCTATGAGCATGTTGAAGGTGTTACTGCCCAGTACTGTTCCTATGGAGAGATCGTGCAGTCCTTTCATGGCGGAAGATAGGGTAACCACCAGTTCTGGTATGCTGGTTCCAATGGCCAGGGTGAATAATCCCATGATCATGGCCGGAATGCCGGCTATACGGGCCAGTTCCACACCGCTGAAGACCAGTATCCTACAGCCAATAATAAGTCCGATCAAACCTATAACTACCAGTGCAATGGCTTTTTTATCTATATTTCTTTTATTCTGATTATTTTCCGATTCATCTATTTTTTCTTCCTCTGAAGAGTTAACCTGGTTCTGTTCTCTCTGTGATTTAATCAATAGATGCAGATAGTAACCGTAGGCAGCGATCATTATAATGGAAGCCGACCAGTGAATATCCCCAAAAAACATGAAAATTAAGAGGATAATTCCGGTGATTAAAGTCATCAGCCAGTCTCTGGTGAGTCCCTTTTTATTTGTTCTAATTACACCAGATACTGTGGCGGAAATACCGAGTATACCGGCAATGTTCCATATGTTGGAGCCTATAACTGTACCCACACCGATATCTACACTGCCTGAAAGCGAAGCTATCAAGGCGGATCCAAATTCTGGTAGTGATGTACCGATGGCTGATGCAGTGACTCCCAGAATAATCTCTGAAATCCCCAGTGCAGATCCAATTTCCACCAGGTTATCCACAAAGACATCGGCGGATTTAACCACTATGATCAGCGATATGACCAGACCTATGATGTAAAGGATTATATTTAACAAAAGTATTCACCGGAAGTATATTTCCGTATCCCTATTGATAACCTTTTCTATTTAACTTTTTGATCATTAAAAAAATTAGCGTAATTAGGGGCGATAATCCCTTAAAATTGATTTAAAAATAAAAATAAAAGAAGTGGGCGATAGAATCGCCTCAAACTTTTTAGATCAGTTTAAAGAATGGGTGTTCTTCAACCATTTCTGTTCCAATGTCTTTAGCAGCTTCTGCAATGAAGATGTCACACATTGCACAGGCAGGGAATGCCATGGAAGCGTTTTCAATAGGACCTATGAGCATGAAGTCTCCACCAGCCATCTGCATGATGAGGTTGGATCCTACGTCGGCTACTGGCCATGCTTCAGCGTGACCTTCTCCACCTTTTTCTACTGGTTTTTTGTAGTTTCTCATCCAGTCCCAGGCAGATGGTACGTTGTGTATACCTGCACCTGATGGGTATCCCCATTTGGCTTTCTGCATGAAGGATGTTCTGACTGCTGGTCCTGCTCCCTGTCCCAGTGGTGTAACTGCTACGTCCATGAGTGGTTTGTCGATTCCAGACTCTGCGGCCATCTCTAAGAGACCTTTATCCAGTACGCTTCCACCGTTTTCCCAGATGTCTAATTTACCCTGGGGTGTCATGTCCATTGCGTTGAACCCTAGAACTATAGATGCAGATAGGTCAGTTTCTCCTACTGCTACTATTTCTTCAGCTTCTGCTGCCATGTTTATTGAGTTGTAGATTGCTCTATCGGCTAATCCTACTTCTGTTGCGTATTTTGCTCCGGCTATTCTTGCTTCTGCAGAGGTTGAGTCTATGAGGAAGGGGTTGTCGGAATGTTCTCCTACAAATTCCAGATATTTAACGATTGCTTCTGGAGTCTGTCCGAAGGTGTGTACCCAGTGTGGGTTACCTGTTGTATCAGACATTTCTTCCTGTATTTTCATCAGGCTCTGTGCTTTTTCTGCGTCGAATGTACCGGCCTTTTCATCTTCAATAATGTTGTGTCCACCATAAAATATGGTACCTGCTAAAACAGTTGGATATTCACCTGGCTGTCCTCCACATTTGACGCCAGCAATATCTAAAACAACTTGTTCTTTGTCAAATCTAAACATACATAAACCTCCATTTTACTAGATTCCAAAGGCAGTTAAGAATGCTCCTACCTTAACCACATTGAATGCCACAAATAGGATTATCAGTCCTATTATAATTCCGTATAAAATACCAATATCTCTGCCTATTTGTTGACCCATACGCTGGTTGATTTCACCCCAACTGAATTCTACCTTGTCTTCCATGTCGTCTAATCTTTCATTTGCCTTGTTGAATGCATCTGCAGGGACAAGAACGGCTGGTACTATATCTTTATCTTCGTCTGCCATTTTATCATCCTCCGAAGTATAATGTCCAAATTACAAATGGAAGAACTAAGACTAAAGCCAGGATCACTCCTACGGCTATACCATAAATACGGGTGGCTATAAGCCCGGCAAATAATCTTTGGTCTCTACCTATCAACTGTGTTCGGTATTTAACATCTTCTGCGACTTTTCTTATGCCTCTAATGTTAGGTTTATTTGATATCAAAACCATCTCGAAAACCCCCTATCTCAGGAATAATATAGTTCCAATGATCAGTGTGAAGGCCAGGCCTACTACTATTCCCTGAACTTTTCCTGCGTACATACCTGCAAATATCCTTTGGAGACCACCGATGCTTTTAATCTGGGTCTGGATATTGCGCATTCGAGCTTCTATCAGTGCGGTTTCTGGGGCTACAGGTGGTATTGCTTCACCTTCTTCTTCTTCTTCGCCCTTTTCTTTTACTTCAATGACCATTGCTTCTTCTTCGAATGCTCCGGGATCTTTTTCTATGCATTCTTTGATCTTGG
>DAQK01000016.1 GCA_002502855.1 Methanobacterium sp. UBA279 | reverse complement strand
TGGACTTCGTACTGGATGTATGTGACCGTGCCGGGCTGATGCGCGGGGGTAAAATCCTGAAAATCGGAGACCCCAAGGCCATCGTAGAAGACTTAACACCCACCGAGAAAAAGAAAATGCTTACGGAGGAATAGAATAATGGAGTGGGAAGACTCACCATCACATGTATGCAGAGGAGGAGATAAAAGAGCCTTAGCATTTTGCTGTCCACCAGTAAAACCTTGTCCAATCATATACGCACTCGAGGACGCTAAGCTTTCACCTCAAGATTACATTAAAATAAAGGAAAAGTTTGGAGAAAAAACTAGATTAGGCTACGGAGAAGGAACCTGTTTCGGTTCTTTAGTATGGTGCTGTAAACCTTCCAAACCCTGCCCCTTAAGGGACATGGTTTTGCGAAGGATAGATATGAGCGAAGATGAATATATGAAGCTTAAAAAAGAGCTTTCTGAGGAACTAGTAGGGGCATCACCCTCATCAGCACAGGAAAGTGTTAAAGCTCTATCAAAAACATTTAAAGTACCGGAAGAAGAAGCCTATCAGGTGCTATCTGAATGTGGTAACGATCTTAAAACTGCTATCAAAGTTTTGAGAATGAAAGATCTAGAGATATAAAACCACGTTCCATTAATCCAAAAATGGAGTTTATAAGATGGGCTGGACTCCTCTCTTCCTGGATATGAAGGATAAAAAAGTATTAATCGTCGGTTCAGGTGAAGTAGGGAGTAGGAGAGCCATAAGATTCCTGGAAGCAGATTCCCAGGTAATAATACTGGGAAATCAGATTGATCCAGAACTCTTAGCTAAGGGAGCATCCTTAAAACCACCCCAGGAAGCAGGAAAATGGGTGAAATGGGCTGATTTAGTGGTGGTCGCCTCTGGAGACTTCAAGTTAAATGAACTGGTAACAGATCTGGCGGGAGATAAACTTTTAAACCGGGCAGACCAGCCCGATGAAGGAAATGTTATTGTACCCTCGTCTTTTTTTATAGGAGATGTACAGATTAGCATATTCACCCAGAAGAAGAGCCCCCTCATGGCCCGAGAGATAAGAAAAAAGATAGAAAAAGTAATAACTGTAGAGGATGTACTACAACTGGATCTACAAAACTACACCCGCAAAATCTTAAAAGACAAAGTAGAAGGTCAAAAAAATCGTAGATCATATTTATATCAATTATTAGAAGATGAAAAAATTAAAAAGCTCTTAAACGAGGGTAAAATTGAAGAGGCCAAATCTTACGTTGATGAGATGATAAATTCAAGAGTAATAAATTAGGTTTAATTCCAGAATAATACATTTAACTGCCCATAAGGAGAATATCAATGATACTGAACATCAGAGTGGACCATCACACTGCAGATATCGCCCAGATAGAACGGGCAACCAGAAAACTTGAGGATATCTTCGAAAGATGCCAGAATGATGATGATATTGAGGAACACCTCTACATAAAGACCTGTAACCGGTCTGAAATCTACCTGGTATCGGGCAAACCTCAAGAAGACCTTCTCTCGGGAGGTGACTTCATAATAGACCAGGATGAAGAGGCCCTCAGACATCTTTTACGCCTGGCATCCGGCCTTGAATCCATGATTTTAGGGGAAGACCAGATACTGGGCCAAATAAAGGACGCCAGGAAGAAAGCTATCCGGGAATGTTCCATAGGTCCTGTCCTTAGAACTGTTTTTACCAAAGCCATACACGTGGGACAGTTAGCCAGAAATAACACCCGCATAAACCAGGGCACCATATCCATTGGTTCTGCTGCTGTGGAACTGGCAGAATCTGTGCACGGTGATTTGAAGTGTAAAAAGGTGCTGATCATAGGGGCTGGTAAAATGGGGACACTGGTGGCCAAAGCCCTGGTTGAAAAGAAACTGAAAGCCATAGTAGTGGCCAACCGAACCTACGGGAGCGCGGTTAAACTGGCCGGTGAACTTAAAGGATACGCCATACACTTCGACAAACTCCAGGAGGCCATGGCAGATGCTGATGTGGTTATAAGCGCCACGGGTGCTCCACACCAAATATTAACTTACGATCAGGTTAAAGAATCTGTTCTACCTGAAAATCGGGGCAGCCTGGTCATGGTGGACCTGGCCAATCCCCGGGACATAGATGAAAAGGTGAAAGATTTAGGAGTTAAACTATTTAATATAGACGATTTAAGGGACATAGCCGATAACAGCATGAAAATGAGGCAACTAGAAGTTTCAAATGTGGAAAAAATAGTAGAGGACGAACTAAAACTCCTATTAAAATCACTTAAACACCTGGAAGTGGAACCACTCATATCCAATATCCGGATCTGTGCCGAGGAAGTCAGGCTGGCCGAAACCAGGAAAGCTTTTAAGATGCTGGGCGACCTGAACGGTAAAGAAAAGATCGTGGATGATTTAACCCAAGTGGTAATAGACCGGATATTCTTCGATGTGATTAAAAATCTAAGGAAAGCCGCAGAACAGGATGATGATGAAACCATTCGGGCGGCGGAGAAAATATTCTCCGGTGAATGAATAACTGGTAAGTTAAATTCCAGTTACCAGACTTTTTATATATTCCAGATCATTATCTATTTTTTTCATCTATTCAGATCGTAAATCTAATTTTCTAAACATATATAGATAAAAGGAACTGTTTGATTAATTTTTGGTGTATATTCCGGGATTGATTGAAATCTATTCCTTTTTTTCTTTCCCTTTATTTTAGCACCCCCCCTGAAACATAATGTTAGTGAGAGGTTACATATAAATTTTACTATTTAATCCCCGGAAAAGGAAAATTATCTTATGGAAAATATTTAAAAACACAGCTTCAAGTTGTTGATCAATCCATCAATTCTCTCATCGAACCCAACGTCTCTTCCATTGAAGACCTCTAAAGTTAAGAAATAGACGTAGGTGTTGATGTAAATCCCCAGTATTTTGGGGTCGATGGTTTCTTTTGGTAAATTTCTACCGATGAAATCGCCGACATAATTGTTTAAATTCCCCATTAAAGGATCGACGTTTTCATTGTCATCGTTGATAATTAAAGTGAAGGCTTCTATGTTATTTTCATAGAATATTACACTCCTTTTTATGTACTCTTCAATAAATGCTTCCGGAGCATCGTATTTATTGTCCATGTCATCGATTATGGCTTTGATATCTTCCCTCATCTTCTCCATGTTCTGGATCATAACCAGATCAAAGAGGTTCTTTTTGGTTCCGAATTTACGGAAGAGAGTCATCTCTGTACGACCAGCTTTCTCGGCAATGGCCTTGGTAGTTGCCGCATCCCGGCCCTTTCTTGCAAATACGTTTAAAGCCGCGTTTAAAATTTTCTTTTCAGTTTCGTTGGTCATATTATCCTTTTATTTTTTGTTTTCAAGCATACAATTTAATATGTCCACTAATTTATCCAGACTTTCATCGTAATTTTCGAAAGTAGCTTTACGTCCGTAATATCTGTCAATATTGAGATAATATATGAATGTGGATATGGAATATCCAAAGGAGGTGTAATCTATTTCTTTATTTGGGAAATTTTTGCTGAAGTATTCGGTGAGATTATCTATGGTTATTCTTACCATGGGTTTAATTGTGCTGCTGTCTTCTATGATGGTTAGATGGAAATATTCGAAATTTTGGAAAACAAATTCATCTAAAGTTTTAACGAATGACCTTAAAAATTCGCCAGCGTCTTTGATATCTGTTAGAACCGATAATCTACCAGAGTCCTCTTCAATCTGCAGGTTACCCCTGTTCATAACCTCATCAAAAAGGTTCTTTTTGGTTCCGAACCTTCTAAATAAAGTCATTTCCGTATATCCCGACTCTTCTGCAATGACCCGGGTAGTGGCTGCGTCAAATCCTTTCCTGGCGAACACCTTTAAAGCAGCATCTAAAATTTTTTCTTCAGTTTCAGTCTTCTTATCATTTTCCTTCATAATTTATTCGCCTGTAACTATTAAAGTCGTAAAATTTTAGGATATTAATTATATTCATGGTTTTAAATAATTTTTTATTAATTGATACTTATAATTTTCCACTATATAAACCTTATAAGTGTTCTAAAATCATATTTTAATATCTAAGTTTATAATTTTTATGCTTGTCAATTACACTTTTTTTCAAATTTCCAGTGTTCGGTTAATTAACCCCAATGTTCGGGCAATGAAAATTAGGATAAAAGGAGCAATCAAGAGCGCGGAAATAATACTTAGCAGATCAAAGGGATTACTGGTAACTGCATCATGTATGGTGGATTCTACAGTAACGGCAAAGACAACAGTTAAAAGGTATATGAAACCTAATCTTTTAATTCCCATATTCCGGGCCTTTTTAAATATCCTTTTAAAATCAAAGGCAGAGTTGATGGTACCGTGATGATTGGCCATGTTAAGCACCGCCGCCTGATAGATCAGGTAGGTGATGGAAGCCAGAAATAGGACAAAGATAATAATCACCAGCTCTATATCCATGGGGTTGGGACCAATTAAATCTCCAAAGAGAAATACACCAATGATAATCAATATTAAGGGTATGATAAAATAAATTACAGTCACCAGGCCTTCTTTCATTCCATGAAGGAATGTGTTCCAGAATTTATCAAATTTAGGCATGGTATCAGACCCGTGGGTTGTCTCTTCTACTATCCTGAAAATAAAACCAATTTGATAGATACCTAATATGAGTCCGGTAACAATTATTGTAAAGCTCAATTCGCCTGCCAACCCACCTAAGAATGATAAGGCATCGGATAAATCAACTAAAAAAACAACCAACCCCAGCAGGAGAACTTTAACCCAGTTTGAAGATGAATACTTAAGGGAATCTATAATTATATCCTTCATATTCACAATACCGCCACCTGAGTAAAGTCGTAACTAAAAAAAGTAGAGGAATGCTTAGGCGAACATCCGTTTATGTATGCCAAATTCCGTTTTTAGGTTTATGCAAAGATATTAGATTTAGGCAAACATCCCCTTAGGCTCATTTTTATTATCTTTAATCTGTTTTAAAGCATATTTAACATGATTCCAGGTTACGATTTCTTCATCTTCATGAATGGCTTTATGTAATGCCACCTTTAAAATCCGATCCTTTATATCTCTCCCGGATAACCCCTTGGTCGGGTTAACTAATTTTTTGATATCAAAACCAATGGGAAGGGGCATTGATTTTGTGTAAAGCTCAATTATAGCCTTTCTTTCCTTTTCATCAGGTAGGGTGAATTCTATCTCCTCTTCGAACCTGCTCCTGATAGCGAAATCCAGTAGTTGGGGGTTATTTGTAGCACCGATTGTCACTACTCCTTTGTTCTGGTTTATACCATCCATCTCGGTCAGTAATGCGTTTACCACCTCGGAAACATCCCCTCTTAATGACTGATACTTTCGGTCAAGACCTATAGCATCTATCTCATCGATGAACACAACAGATGGGGCGCTTATACTAGCAGCTTCAAATAGTTCATGTATCTGACGGGCTCCGTCTCCTACATGTTCCCCTATGAGACTGGTGGCTTTAATAAGGAATAAAGGAACTTTGAGCTCGTTGGAGAGTGATTTGGCCAGCATGGTCTTACCAGTTCCTGATGTACCGTGGAACAGAACATTACGAGGGGCCCAGTCACCGAAGTGTTCTGGATCCTGCAGATACTTCATTATGATCTTACATTTATCCTTAGCCCGTTCCTGTCCGATCACATCCTCCATGGTAAGGGTACTTTCTATTCTTTTAATCTCCCTTACCTCTTCCACCTCTATAAGGAGGATAGAGGTATTATCAGTTATTTTAGAATTATCCGGATGGGCTTTAATTATTTTAAAGGCGTAATCTGGCAGTAATTTCTGATCAAAAATAAATGAACCCTCTTCTACTGTGTAACCTAACCATTGTTCCCGGGCGTAGAGTTCAAAAAGTTCCTTATCGAATATCTCTATCTTGGGGTTTTCAACTAAATTGCATAGAAAAGGGTAACCTACCGGCTGTAGTACAACCAGTTTAGCGTCTTTTTCTGGTTTGTTTAAGGATTTGGTTGATTTTTTATCGGAAGTTACTGGTTCCTGTATGATGTTGTTTAATTTCAAATAATTACCTACTATCTTTAATTAAATTTTTTTAATAGAATGGTTTATTGTCTTATAAAAACTTGTTTGTAATATTGCACTATAATTCTATTTTTGTAAGGATAAAAAGTTTTTCATGAAAACCAGATCTCTTTTTTCTTAACTAGATCTTATCCTTTAAAATATTTCTATAATCCTTCTTCATCAAAATAGCATCCCTATCTCGCAGGGGAGTTTCGCATATGAGGGTGACATCCCATCCTCTTTCAATTATTTCCTCAAGGAGAGGTTCCAGTGGAGGACCATAATCCTCAGAGAGAATGTGGTGTCTTCTTTCCCCTTTATCAGTAAATTCGATGTGGGTGTAGTGACAGTGCAGCGTATCTATGCCCAGTTCATCTTCTAATAAACTAAACACCCTTCCATAATCATCTTTATCCTTAAACAATCCGCATCCCCTGGCATGCAGGTGGGCGAAGTCTACCGTGGGTGCGAATTTTTCATGACGCCGGCAAATCTCTATTATCTCTTCAAGACTTCCCAGCTGGGATTTTTTACCGGTGGTCTCTGGTGCGAAGGTGTAATTCCTAATTTGCAGGGATTCTAATTGTTCAGTTAATTCATCCACTGCTTTATTTAACTTTTCCATAGCCTCTTCCGGGGTTTGTTTGGTATAAAAACCTGGGTGAAACACTACTCGGTAGGCTCCCATCCACTCTGCAACCCGGGCCGATTGGATCAATCTCTCGATAGATCTTCCCACCACTTCATCCTTATTTGATGATAAATTAATATAATAGGGACCGTGCATGGAAATCAGGATATCATTATCCCGAGAGTTTTCCTTCAGTTTAAGGGCGGATTGCTTGGAAATACGCACCCCATAGGTGGCCTGGTATTCATAGGCATCCAATCCTATTTCCCTGATATAACTACATACCTGGTTAGAGTTACCTTTATATCCTACAGGAAGTCCTGCGGGACCGAAACGTACGTTAGATGTCATTATGATACCATGCCTTTGAATAAAATTAAAATTAAGTCTTAAAAAAAGGAGTTACTTCTTCATCTGGATGTATTCATATGCTGAAAGGGCGGCGATAGCACCTTCACCACAGGCTATAACCCACTGATTGAAACCGCCTGTTATATCTCCTGCTGCGTACACACCGGGAATGTTGGTTTTTTGAGCTTTATCTGTGATTATATAACCTCTTTTATCCAGTTCAACCCCTAAATTTTTGGCTAACTGGTTGGCAGGTATCTCACCTACCGCTATAAAAACTCCGTCTATTGGTAGATCTTCCTGTTCTCCAGTCATTGTGTTATTTAAAAGGACACTTTCTACTCTCGTATCTCCCTTGATCTCTTCTACAGTTGAATTCCAGATAATGGGTATCTCTCTTTCCTTCATGAGTTCCTGAAGGTAGTTTTCCGCCCTTAATTCACCTCTACGATGCACCAGAGCAACCAGAACACCTATATCATCCAGGTAGATGGCTTGCTGTACAGCACCATTTCCACCGCCTACCACCACCACTTTTCGGTCTATGAATAAGGGGCCGTCACAGGTTGCGCAGAAGGCAACTCCCTTTCCTAATAATTTCCTCTCACCAGGAACTCCCAGCTGACGGTGCTTGCTACCGGTGGCTAAAATAACTGTTCGGGCCTGGTAAGTGTTGTCTTTGGTGTGGACAGTAAAATTTCCGTCATCTAGTAACTCTATATTCTCCACATCTTCCCTGTCTCTAATTTCCGCATATTTCATGGTCTGGTTTTTCATGAACTCTATGAGTTGTTTACCAGGGATCTGTTCAAATCCAGGATAGTTTTCCATGCGGGGAACCATGGTCCCCATTCCACCAATGAGGGCTTTCTCCAGAACCAGAGTTTTAAGACTTTGTCTACCGCAATAGAGAGCAGCAGTGAGTCCGGCTGGCCCGGAACCAATGATAATTACATCACAGTTATCCATATAACACAAACCTAATTTTTTGTATCTTATCTATCGTCAACCAATTTAATTAATTTTTCTTTTATTAGTCGGTTGACCAGTTTACCATCGGTTTTACCCTTAAGCTCCTTCATGGCCATTCCCATGAGGGAACCCATGGCTGCCATTCCCCTTTCAGTGATTAAAGTCTCATTAGAACCGATTAAATCGTCAATGATACCTTCTACTTCCTCTTCGCCCAGCTTCTTAAGTCCGTGTTTCTTTATTGATTCAGCGGGTGTTATGCCAGTACAGGCATCCCTTATTATGGTGGGGGTTGATTGAGCGGGTATGGTATCATCCTCCACGTAGCTGTAAATCTCAATTAAAACATCTACGTCCACCTTCCCAATATCACAGCCTTCCCTTCGAAGTTCCTTGAAGGTGTAGGCTAGGTTGGAGGCGGGGACCATCGGGTTTATGTCTTTAACCTCTTTCATTATCTTCTCGAAGTCATCGGCCCTATCCTGTTTAACCAAGCTGGTGGCGATATCATCTGTCAGGTTATATGTCTCCATTATCCTCTTTTTTTTGGCATCTGGAAGTTCTGGGAGGTTTGATTTTATTTTCTCCAGATATTGTCGGGGTATCCTGGTGGTGGGTATATCTGTCTCCACGTACATTCTACTGGCCGTGGGTAGTGGGCGTAGATACTCTGTGTTTCCATCATCCAGTGCCTTCCTAGTCTCCTCAGGGACCCCATTTAGGGCTGTTTTCGCCCTTCTCTGCACTTCTATAAGGGCGTTTCTTGCCTTCTCTTCCTGGTCTGCCACCAGGATAAATGCATCACCTTCTGATGCGTCCATGAATTTTAATACGGCCTCAACCTCTTTCTGGCTTATTCCATAGGAGGGAAGTTCGTCTGTGTGGAAGATGCCCGATACACCCATCTTCTTGGCGTATCCTGCAAGTTCAGTTCCTAGCCGTCTTCCTGGCTGGATTTCCCTACCGATCAGGCCGATGAATCCGCCGAGTTTAATGGCCATGATCACCCCTTTCTGGGAAAGTGCTCTCTCGATGATCTTGGACTCTGACTTCTGGAATATCTCACTCACATCATATATTTCATCGTAAACCTGTGCATTTCTCTTCTCGAGTTCATCTTTGATTTCAAGGAGGTTTATCTGTCTTTTAACCTCGTTTTCCACCATGGTAGGCATCAAATCCAGGTCCTGGACTCCTTTAATTTCTACCCGGGCCCCTTCACTGATGGATATGTTCAGATCCTGGCGGATGGTTCCCAGCCCCCTTTTAACCCTGGTGCTTCTCAGGATCTGACCCAACTGATAGGCGACATCTTTTACCTGCTCTGGTTTTTTGATACTGGGATCAGTGGTTATCTCCACCAGAGGTATTCCTAAACGGTCTAACCGGAAAATAGCCCTTCCTTTTTTTTCGCCTATTCTCCTGGCTGCGTCTTCTTCCAGACAGAGGTTTTCTATGGCCACTATACCATGAGGTGTATCTACATATCCGTCGGTGGCTACCAGGCCTGTTCTTTGGAAACCTCCTGTGTTACTTCCATCTATGACCTGTTTTCTCATGGTGTGGAATTCGTCCACTACCTGCATGTTCAGTAGGGTTGAAATTACGAGCGACACATCCAGTGCTTCCAGATTCAGGGGGTGTGGTGGTTCTTCATCTGCCTCCACCAGACAGGTGTCGTAGTCGTATGATTCGTATATAAACTGGAGTTTTCTACGGGATTCTTCAAATGCAGCCCGGTCTATCTTACCTAGTTCACTCTGTGTGGGTCTTAATTTTCTGATTATTTTGAGCTCTGGTTTTTTATCAGTGAGCTGGCATTTACAGGGGCTGAATAATTTTTGATTGGTATCGAGTTGTTGATGTACTTCCAGGCCCATTTTAAGGCCCAGTTTTTCATAGTCCATATTATTTCACCGTTTAATTGTGATTTTATTGTATTGGAACATTGTTTAATTGCAATTTATATCAGGAAGTATTTCTGGGAACTGATGTTGCGAATTTCTCCTTTTAAATTAGTCTGCATCATACCGGTAACTTCATCGAGGTTCTGTGTTTGGCCCAGAACCCATACCAGTTTTACGTAAGCCGTCTCGGGCAGCATGTCCTGGGCAGGAATCACACCGGCTTCTAAGAGTTTACGACCGGTGCTGTACACATTCATATTGATTCTTCCATATAAACACTGGGAAGACATTACCACTGGGATTTCTTCATCTCTAGCCCGGGCAAGTGTTGGTACGAGTTCTTCAGGGCAATGCCCCAGTCCAGTTCCCTCTATTACCATTCCTTTAAATCCACGGTCAATATAATAATCTATTGCATCGGCCCCAATACCAGGGTAACTCTTTATAAATGCCACTTTTTCTTCCAGGGTGTCATGTAACTCTAATTCTCCTTCTCTCCTCTGATTGTAGCTGAATGTTTCGTCCAGAATTTCCAGTTTACCATCCAGAATTCGGGCCAGGGGCTCGGTGTTCACTGATCGGAAGGTGTCTCTGCGGGAGGTGTGCATCTTTCGGACTTTGGTACCCCGGTGAAGGTGGGTGTAGGTGTCATCCATGTTGGCGTGCATGCAGACCAGGATCTCAGCGATATCTGATTTAGCCGCAGTTACCGAGCTTGTGAGGTTTAAAAAGGCATCGGATGACGGCCGGTCGGAACTTCTCTGGGCCCCAGTGACTATCACCGGGACCGGTGTGTCCATGATGAAACTCAGCGCTGCTGAGGTGTAATGCATGGTGTCGGTTCCATGGGCCAGTACCACCCCATCAGCTCCCTGATTTATCTCCTGGGCTATGGAACGGGCTGTTTTAACCCAGTACTCCGGGGTCATGTTCTCGCTCAGGATGTTCAGTACAGCCTTTCCCTGGATGTTGGCCTGTTCCACCAGTTCCGGATTGGCCCTCAGGAGATCATCTGCAGTGAAGGCAGGATGTACTGCACCAGTCTTATAATCAATTATGGATGCCACCGTCCCCCCGGTGGATATTATGGAGATATCCATCTTTCCGGGGTCTCTTTCCACATTCAGGGGTGGTAATTCGATCTTCGGTTTCTCACCAGTCTCCAGGAGTTCTACCTGGGCATCGGTTATATCCACACCTATGTTGTAACCGTTATCCAGTTTAAGGACCAGATGTTTATCATCTGTGGCCTCTGCCCTGTTTAAAATCATCCCCTTATATTTAATGTCCTTTTTAATGATGGATACTCTATCACCGATTGATAAACCGCAAGATTCTAAAAATTCTTTACAGATTCCTTTGTAAGTCATTATATTTTCCTCATATCCAATAAAATTATTTTTTAAACGTGAGTTCTAGCTTATTCTTAGATTTTAAGACTAATCTTCTTTTAAAATTAATCTTCCCAGACCAGATCCAAACCAATGGGCGCGTGATCTGAACCCATCACATCGGTTAAGATGTACGATGACTCCACATGGTCCATGAATTCCTTGTTTACGAAGAAATAATCAAGCCTCCAGCCAACATTTCTCTCCCGTGCCCTGGTACGGTAACTCCACCAGGAATACTGTTCTGGTTCTTTATTGAATTCACGGAAGGTGTCCACGTATCCATGACTCAAAAATGTGTCTATCCATGCTCTTTCCTCCGGTAAAAATCCTGAAATCTTACTATTTTCCTTGGGACGGGCGATATCTATCTCTTTATGGGCGGTGTTCAGGTCTCCGCATATCACCAGATTTTTACCTTCGTCCTTGAGTTTGTCTGCGTATTCCAAGAAGGTATCGTAGAAGTCCATCTTGAACTGCAGTCTTTCCGGGGACATTTTGCCGTTGGGAAAGTATATGGTCAAGAGCACGAAGTCGCCATAATCTGCGATAATGGTCCGTCCTTCCCGGTCGAATTCCCATACTCCTAAACTCTTCTCTACCTTTTCTGGTTTCTCCTTCGTGTATAAGGCCACTCCACTGTATCCTTTCCTTTCTGCTTCAGAGAAATAGGTGTGATAACCTTCCACACTTCTTATATCCGGTGGAAATTGCTTTCTGGTTGCTTTAGTCTCCTGCAGACAGAGGATATCCGGTTGCTCCTGGATAAACCAGTCTCTAAATCCTTTTTTATGTACTGCCCTTATTCCGTTCACATTCCAGCAGATGATCCTTAACTTTCTGTCCACAGTTCCCACCTTTAATTTAAACAAAATTTTAGATCATCTAATAGTTAGATGTAAGAATCTTAAATATTTCATCGTTGGATTTTGTCGAAAAACTCTCTAAATTAATCACAAAATTTCCTCTTATACCATCTAAATTGTGAATTTAATCCCATCAAAATCTCCATTAATTATTTTGGGAATATTTATTACATAGTATTAAATTTTTATTCATGAATTCCTTTAAAAATAAATTTATAGACCGATGATTTTATTACCTCCGGATAACATAAGTAATTGCAAGGGATAATTCTAAATTCAGCAGGTATATTCCAATCTAGTCCATGTATCAATGCTACTTTACACAAATTCAAATAAAAAAAATGAATTAGTGATTTGATGAAGAATACAGAGATACCAGTGAAAATTATGCTGGTAGAGGATAATCCTGGAGATATACGCTTAATAAAGGAATTATTCAAGGATGCTGATGTCAAAAATCAGGTTAACGTTGCTTTTGATGGTGAAGAAGCCCTCCAGATGCTTCACCAGGAAGGAAAGTTCACCAACTTGTCCCTGCCCGACCTTATTCTACTCGATCTTAACCTCCCTAAAATAGATGGGAAAGAAGTTCTAAAGGAAATAAAGAATGATAACCGGCTGATGTACATACCAGTAATCATCTTAACCACTTCCCGGGAAGAAAATGATATAATCGAAACCTACCGGTACAGTGCCAATTCCTTCATAACCAAACCAGTCGATCTGGACCGTTTTATAAAGGTAATAGATGCCATCCAGGAATTCTGGCTTAACATCGTTAAATTACCTAAAGAGAAAGAAATTGAAAAATTAACCATGAACCCCTGAATTTTTTAAATTTATCAGCCCAGATCCTCATGGTCAATAATTTAGAGATCTAAATTTTCACGGGCCCACTCCGCCCCTGCTTCTAATATATCCAGGTTCAAATCAGCCAGTTTAGGTTTTTTGGCAAAGGTATCCTGGATTGCATGACGGAAATCCTCACGGGAAAGTCCAGTTGATGTCATGGCCATCACCACCCCTAACATCACTGTATTTAAGGCTTTAACCACCCCAAATTTATTTGCAATCCTTAAAGCAGGTACTGATATGGTCTTAACACCTTCCGGTCCTTCATATTCACCTAGATCACTGTTGTAGAGGATGGTTCCTCCCTTTTTAACCTGATGTGAGAATTTCTCCAGGGAGGGCTCGTTTAAGGCCACCAGTAAATCTAAGGAATTAGCAACGGGTAAACTTATGGTTTCGCCGGAGATCACCACGGTACAGTCAGATGTGCCTCCCCGCTGTTCCGGGCCATAAGTGGGGTAAAATGACACGTATCTCCTGGCTTTATAGGCTGCCTGGGCCAGGGTAAGTCCCATACTCATCACTCCCTGTCCACCGAATCCAGATATCTTGGCAACTCGTGGTACGAACTCCGGGTCGTCAAGTGCTTCCAGGGTCTTTTCTCCTTCGACCTCAAAAATACGATCCAGGGATTCCCTGGAAAAATCACTTTCCCCCCGGCACAGTTTTTCCACTTCCCGGCTACGGTCCCGGAAAGTGGCCAGTGGAAATTCCTTCTCCATCTCCTCATTAAGGAATTTCTGAACACCCTCAACGTCCAGTCGGAGGTTGGTGGGGCATGGTGATAGGAATTCCACGAAGGCATATCCTTTGCCTTCTTTCTGTATCTGTAAAGCCTTCGTAACCGCTTTTTTTGCTTTCCGTATGTGTAATGGGTCTGAGAGTGATACTCGTTCTATGTAGACCGGTGCATCAAGGTTATCCAGTAACTCGCACATGTGCAGTGGATATCCGGTGTACCGGGGATCCCTGCCCTCTGGACAGGTCACGGTAACTTCCCCTATGAGGGTGGTGGGTGCCATCTGTCCTCCGGTCATCCCGTACACCGTGTTGTTTATGAAAAACACAGCCAGTTTTTCTCCCCTATTGGCGGCCTGTATGGTTTCATTTAGACCTATAGATGCTAAATCACCATCACCCTGGTAGAGGATCACTATGGCGTCATCTTCTGCCCGGGATAAGCCGGTCCCCACTGCGGGTGCTCGGCCATGAGCTACCTGGACATGGCCACAGTCGAAGTAATAGTAGGCAAAGACTGCACAGCCCACTGGACTGGTCATTACAGTGCGTTCCTGTATATCCAGCTGGTCGATAGCCTCTGCAATGAGTTTGTGTAGTATTCCATGTCCACAGCCAGGACAGTAATGGGTCGCTGTAGGTGCATCACCCCCTTTTCTGGGAAATTCGCTGAACATGGATTCTGGTTTGCCTATTATTTTCTCATCCGGGGAGTTTTCTTCAGATTTGACATCGTACACCTGGTCATTCGTTTTTAACTCACCCCGGTTTAACTCATCATCCCGGTTTACCTTTTCATCCATGTTCATTCACCTCCGGCTCTTTTTGAATCTACTTCTCTGATTTTTTGTATGATACTTTCTACATCCATTATATTTCCGCCCATACGGTTTACCAGTTCCACCGGGCGGGAGCATCCAATTGATAAGATTATATCTTCCCTCATCTGACCATTACTCATCTCTACTGATATGAATTGAGTTTCACCTTTCTGGGCATATTCTTTAAGCCTCTCCTCTGGGAAGGGGAATAGGGTTTTTGGCCTGAAGAGTCCTGCCTTTATCCCTTCCTTTCTCACCTGCTCAACGGCTGATCTGGATATTCTGCTGCTTATACCATAGGCTACCAGTATTATCTCCGCATCTTCCATCTGGTATTCCTCAAAGTCCACTTCATTTTCCTCTATTTTCTGGTACTTTTCCTGGAGTCTGAAATTGAAGTCCTCCAGCTGGTCAAAGTTCAGGAATATGGAAGTTACCAAGTTACCCATGGTTTCCTTGGTCCCGCAGACAGCCCAGCCCGCATCTATCTGGGGCTTGATTGCTTCTTCCGGGAATTTAAGTGGTTCCACCATCTGGCCCAGCACTCCGTCGGCCATGATCACCACGGGGTTGCGGTATTTCTCTGCCAGATCGAAGGCTTTTATGGTGAAGTCGCACATCTCCTGGACGGAGTTGGGGGCTAAGACTATGTTTCTGTAATTTCCATGTCCTCCTCCTTTCACCAGTTGATTGTAGTCTGCCTGTTCTGGCCCTATATTTCCCAGTCCCGGACCGGCCCGCATTACATCCACAATTACACAGGGCAGTTCTGCCCCGGCGAGGAAGGATATTCCCTCCTGTTTCAGACTTATTCCTGGTCCGGAGGAGGCAGTTAGCACTCGATGTCCAGCGGCTGAGGCTCCGTAGACCATGTTTACGGCTGCTTCTTCTGATTCAGCCTGGACAAATTTCCTCCCCACCATGGGGAAGTATTTTGAAGCTTCATGGAGAATTTCAGTGGCTGGTGTGATGGGGTATCCGAAGTAACAGTCACATCCGGCGTACATGGCCCCAATTATCACTGCGGTGTTTCCTTTAATTAGCTGGGTGGCCATTTATTCCTCCTCCTCAGTTGTTGTTTTGCCTTTCCCGGCTTTTTTCGGTATATGAACTTCGATAGCCAGGGGTTCCGGGCAGGTGTAGTAACAGTCCCCACATCCTGTGCAGTCATCTCTCTCAAAAACCACGTAATGGTACCCCCGGGGATTTACATCATCACTCATCTTTAAAGATCCCCTTTTACAGGCTAATATACATCTTTCACACGCCTTACACTCCAGTTTGTTAATTACAGGGTAAGGTCTTCTTTTTTCCTTCTCTTCTGTCATGTTGTTCATCTTAGATAATTAAATCAAATTTTTAGAATTTATCTTAATTTTTTTAGAATTTCCTTAAATTAAAAAATTAATGAAGGATTAGCGTTTTAACAGACTGGTTTATTCAGCTGTTTTTTCCTGGTCCTTGCTTCTGATCTCTATCCTTCTTATCTTACCACTGATGGTCTTGGGTAGTTCATCCACGAACTCTATTACCCGTGGGTACTTGTAGGGGGCGGTTACCTTTTTGACATGGTTCTGTATTTCCAGTTTAAGCTCTTCAGATGCCACGTAATCTTTGGTGAGTACTACTGTGGCCTTAACCACCTGTCCTCTTACTGGGTGTGGTACACCAGTTATAGCGCACTCTAATACCGCGGGGTGGGATATTACTGCGCTTTCTACTTCGAAGGGGCCGATCCGGTATCCTGAACTTTTTATGATTTCATCGTTTCTACCTATAAACCAGTAGTAGCCGTCTTCGTCCATCCAAGCTGTGTCTCCGGTGTGGTAATAATCATCATGCCAGACTTCGGCTGTTTTCTCTGGATCACGGTAGTATCCATTGAAAAGTCCTGGAGGTTTCTGTCTACTGGTTTCGATGACTATTTCTCCTTCTTCACCAACATCGCAGATGTTACCGTCTTTGTCCATTAATTTTATATTGTATCCGGGGGATGGTTTTCCCATGGAACCTGGCCTGGGCTTCATCCAGGGGAAGTTGACTATGCATACCACAAGTTCGGTTTGGCCGAAGCCTTCCATCAATCTCAAACCGGTGAATTCGTAGAATTTATTGTATACCTCCGGGTTTAAGGGTTCGCCTGCAGTCACGGCGTATTGCAGGGTTGAAAAGTCATATTTTGATAGATCTTCTTTTATGAGGAATCTGTAGATGGTTGGTGGAGCGCAGAAGGTGGTGACACCATATTTTGATGCTTTCTCCAGCATACGGGCTGCATCGAAGCGCTCATAATCATATACAAAGACTGCGCTCCCGGCTATCCATTGTCCGTAGATCTGTCCCCACATAGCCTTAGCCCATCCGGTGTCTGCTACAGTGTAGTGCAGACCCTCTTCCTTTACATTTTGCCAGTATTTAGCCGTTATAATATGTCCCAGGGGATATATATAATCGTGTTCAACCATTTTAGGGAGGCCAGTTGTGCCTGAAGAAAAATATACCAACATAGACTCGTTATTTCCTGTTTTCTGGTCTCCGGTGGGGCGTTCAAATTCAGGTGATGCCTTCTCGATTTCACTGCGGAAGTTGATCCAGTTTGGTCTTTCATCATCTCCCACCAGTGCTTTAATAAGGTTTACATCCTTCAGTTGTTCGTCTGCCTCGTCGAAGTACTCTGGAACCCCGTCTTCGGCTATGCATACCACCATCTTGATACCGGCGCTTTCCACCCTGTACACGATGTCCCTGGTTTTTAGCATATGTGTGGCGGGGATGGTGATGGCCCCCAGTTTATGCAGGGCCAGGATGCAGAACCAGAATTCATAGCGGCTTTTTAAGGTGAGCATCACCTTATCTCCCTTCTTTATTCCACAGTTTTTGAAGAAATTGGCTGTTTTGTCACTGTATTCTTTAAGTTCCTTAAAACTTATGATACGTTCCTTATCATAATCGTTGCACCATACCAGGGCTGTTTTATCCGGGCTGATTTCTGCATATTTATCCACTATGTCATAGGCGAAGTTGAAGTTCTCCGGTACTTTTATCTCGAATTTTTCTATAAATTCCTGGTAAGACTCGTATTCTATTTCCGGGACAAATGAATAGAGTAAAGTTGTCATATTTTATCCCCAGTTAATTTTATAGTACTACCGCCAGAAATCTGGCTGGTTTATCATTTAATGCTTCCATAGCATGCTCATATTGTGAATCGAAGAATATTGAATCCCCTTCATTTAGGATGATTTCGTTGTCGTGGATGTAAAATTTCAGTGTTCCTTCTAGGACATAATCGAATTCCTGCCCGGGGTGTGAGTTGGTTGATGGTTTACTCCCATCGTTTCTGGGCTCCACAGTCACCATGAAAGTTTCTGCCTTCTTGTGGATGAATTTCTCAGCCAGGTTTTCATACTGGTACTGTTTCCTCCTCTCCACCCGTATCCCTTTACCTTTTCTGGTTACGGTGAATATGTTCATCCTGGTTTCTTCACCAGTTAAAAGCAGACCCATATCCACCCCGAGTTTATGGGATATTTCAAAGAGGTCACTGGCTGGAATATCACTGGTGTAGTTTTCATATCCCAAATAGACATCCAGTGGAATATCCAGGTAATCCGCCATTTCCTCCGGACTAATATCAGATAATTCCCTTAATTCTGAAATTCGTTGTGCAATTTCTTTCATCTTTTCCTTCATGGTAACACCACAATCTGTATCAATTATTTTTCGATAATCCTGTTATATTATCAAATATTATTTTAATGAAATTTAGTCTAATTCCAATTTGTAGTTTATTATAAAAAAAATCGGTATGTATTATTAATTTAAATTTCTAATATATAATGATTGTTAATGACAATTAATCGGACGTTGAAAAAATCCAATAAACAACAGGAGGAACTGTAAATGGGCTTAGAAATCAAGACCTACCAATTAGAAGTTCCAGAAGACTGTAATTTAATACTGGGACAGAGCCACTTTATAAAAACTGTGGAAGACCTTTATGAAGCAATAGTAAACACCGTACCACAGGCAGAGTTTGGCCTTGCCTTTGGAGAAGCTTCCGGTGATTGCCTGGTCAGACGGGCCGGCAACGATGATGAACTCACCAAACTGGCGGCGCGTGAAATCCAGAACATGGCCTGCGGACATAGCTTCCTGATATACCTGAAGAACGCCTTCCCTATAAACGTGACCCAACGGATAAAAAGCGTGCCGGAAGTGGTGAACCTATTCTGTGCCACAGCAAACCCAGTACAGGTTATCATCGCCGAATCAAAACAGGGCAGAGGGATATTAGGAGTAATAGACGGATCAAGTCCCGGTGATGTAGAAACTGAAGACGACATGGAAGGTCGTAAGAAGTTCCTGAGAGATATCGGGTATAAATTCTAAACAAGCCTCTTGGAACTTCTTTTAAATTTTTTCCCTGCAAAAAGAAATATTAAGCTTGGACAACAAAACAGTATATGATAGGTTTGTAAGAATTTTTAATCTTTAGAGGGATTGAAATGGTAAATAATTTCGTATTTAGAAGAGGTACCGGGAGTAAAGAGAAAGATAAGAAGTTGCTGGAAGTAAGTGAAGAATTCATCACCCTGCAAAATAAGAGGGAAAATGCACTCGTAGTATCCTTTGTAGCCCCAGTAGCAGATATCACCAACATCCACAACTACTTCGACGATTTAGATGAGTTAGAACCAGTTTTTCTTGAAATAGCCGATGCAGGTGCAGTGGAATACATTTTCCGAGGGATTTCCCCCATAAAGGACGTGGAAGATGGAGTGCAGGAGATGAGCGTCACTCTGCAGTTGAAGCGTGAATTTTTATAAAAATTTTTTCATCCACTTTTTTACCTATATATTTTTAATTTTTAAATTCAATGCTAAATTATTTAAAGAACACCTGATTAAATGTAAAGTCAGTCAACTCCATTTCTTTTAGAGGTGTTTAAAATAAATAATAAGGACAGTACGGTAAAATCTACCACACAAGTAAAAGAGAAGGTAGATCGAACCGATAAAACTAACGACAAATCAGAAATTAACGATGAAACAGAAGGAACTAATGACAAATCAGAAGACAAGCCAGTGAAGATAGAAACCTGCTACTTCTGCCTCCAGAAATTCGATATGAACAAGGACGACTGCAGCCACTACAAGTACGGTAAATTCCCCATGTGCGATTACTGTTCCCAGTTTTACGGTTTCTACGATGAAAGATAGTTAATCTTATTTTTTCTCGCTGTAAGTTAAAAAAAATTAAGATTTCAGCTGCTCTAAAACCAGTTTAATACACCACTCTGCCATTTTCTTGGCATCTTCTTCTGTTTTAGCTTCTGCAAAGCACCTGAATATAGGCTCGGTTCCGGAGGGGCGGATTATAACCCATCCTTCCTCGGTTAAGATTTTAACCCCGTCGGTGGTGTCCACTTCAAATTCACAGGTAACTTCTGCTATCTTTTCCATTACTTCCCCTTTAAGTTCATCAGGACATTCCACCTTTCTCTTCTCTGACCAGTAGGAAGGAAGCTCATCTATGAGCTTGGAAAGAGATTTCTTCTCTTTGGCCATTGTTTCCACGATCTTAGCTGTGGAAAGGGCAGCATCACGTCCGTATACAAAGTCCGGGAATATAAGCCCTCCGTTTTCTTCCCCACCAAAGAGACCATCATTTTCTTTAAGCGCCCGGGCAACCAGAAGATCACCTACCCGGGTTGCTATAACTTCGCCACCGTATTCTTCGGCTATATCATAAATTGCCTGTGAAGTGGCCACGGTAGTGACGATAAGGCCTCCATTATTCTCTTTGAGCATGTACTTTTCAACCAGGGCGAAGGTTTTATCACCGAAAACAAAGTTCCCCTTCTCATCTATACATATGGTCCGGTCTGCATCACCGTCATGGGCTATTCCCAGATCCGCCCCTAATTTTTTCACGGCATTTATCAGGTCCTGCAGGTTATCCTCGGTGGGCTCCGGATTTCTACCAGGGAAGAATCCATCTGGCTGGCAGTTCATGGTCGTAACCTGACATCCCAGTTTCCTCAGCAGATAAGGGGTGGTGAAACAGGCCGCTCCACTTCCACAATCCACCACTACCTTCAATCCAGCATCCTTAATGGCATCAACGTCCACACGGTTTATCACGTTCTCTATGTACTCATCGATAATGTCGGAAGTTTCCACCTCAGAGATTTCATCCCATGGTACACGGTCGGGATTTTCATCAAAAAACATGTCCTCTATCTTCTCCTCCATATCATCGCTGATCCCGATTCCATCGGCGTCCACGAACTTGATACCGTTGTCATGGGGAGGATTGTGGGAAGCGGTGATGATTACTCCACCGTCATAATAATTTCTAACTGCATATTGAACAGCTGGTGTAGGTAAAATTCCCAGATCTATAACGTGACAGCCTGAAGAGAGCAGCCCAGATAGCACGGCATGTTTAATCATTGGTGTGGATGTTCTGGTGTCCCCACCCACGGCAACCTGTCCCTTCATCAGGGTACCATAGGCAGCCGCCAGTTTAGAAGCAAATTCAGGTGTTAAAACCTCGTTAGCCCTTCTTCTTACGCCAAATGTTCCGAATAATCGTTTGTTCACCATAAAATAACCCCATTACTAATAATTTAGGATAAAAAAGCTATGTCTTGAATTGCAAGTTCACTCGTTTAATTCTATTCTAATTTTCATGAATAAATATGTATCGAGAAAAAAAATTATAGGAATAAATCCAAATAACTAATCAATTAAACATTCAGGGCCCTTAAAGTTGTTTGGAAGAAATTTTTATTTGAGGTGGGAATTTATGGCTAAAAGGAAAGTGGCTTGGGGAATAACCGGTGCTGGAGATATGATAGAGGAAACTGTTCAAGTGATGGTGGATATAAATGAAGATTACAAAAATAAGGTTGAAATTGAAGTTTTCATCTCTAAAGCTGGGGATCAGGTTATAAAATATTATGAAATATCCCATGAAATTGAAAGCGCATTCGATAAAATCTGGGTGGAAATCAATGCTAATTCTCCCTTTTTAGCTGGTAACATCCAGCTGGGAAAGTATGAATTCATGCTAGTTGCCCCGGGAACCTCCAATACAGTGGCCAAGATAGCTCTGAGGATGGGAGACACCCTCATATCCAATGCCGCCATAATGGGCCAGAAAGCGAATGTTCCTCTCTACATTCTACCGGCAGATTTAGAAGAAGGAACCACCATCACCAAGCTCCCGGACGGTAAAGATTTGAAACTAACCATCCGGAAGGAGGACGTGGAGCACGCCCAGAAACTGGCCAAGATGGACAATACCTACATATTAAGAACTCCCCATGAAATTAGAAAGGTGTTTGAAGAAAACTTTGGCTAACTTTTAGCTAAATTTAATTAACTTTTAGGCTAACTTTTAATTAGTCAACACAATGCGGAAACAGGGTAAAACTTCCATTAACTCCATTCTGGTAGCATATCCAGGAATTTAATTCTTTTTTCCAGTTGAATGATGCTTCAGAGTGTATTTCTTCCCATATATTTCCTTTTTTAACCCAGTAAACCCGATTATAAACCTGGTTATCACTTAGATATTCCACTGTCCAGGTATCGTTGGTGCTGTCGGTGAGTATGCCATGCTCTGTTTTATTGGCATGGATCCAGTGCCAGGAATATTGGATGCCTGAATAGCAGTACCAATCATCATCATTAATCTTCTGCCATATATATGGATGAATACCTTTCCACTGGTAGTACCATTCATTCAAACCTATTTGTTTAACAGTTAGCTGAGAACCTGTACTTGAACCCCAATTACCTCCCTTTAAAACTGTGTCTAAGATAGGTGGATAATCAGTAGTAACAGTTCTAACTGAATCCAGAAGGGTTAAACTCGGATCCAATCCTTTATCCCCCCATAAAAGGCCAGTTCCATGAAGAACTTCGGCAGCCATCATCTTGGTTTCGTATAAACCGGTTGCCTCGTTGATGGTCCTGAAATTGGTTAATGAGGAAGTATCAATACCCGCCGCATGCAGTCTATCTATGAACCTGCTTGATACGAAATCCGGCTCTTCCATCTGCAGGTAATCGGCCGGACCGTTCCTGGTAATGACTACATCATCTATTCCAACTGTTGTTAGATAATCTAATGCTTCATCCATGTGAATAGTAGGGTCTGTCAGGATTATCGAGTTATTACGTACTGCCAGGGGTATGATGGAAGGTAATTCCCCATAGAAACCAGCGTAAGCAGTTTTAACTTCAACACTCCTCTGACCAAGGATATCCCTGATTCTATCGGAAACCAGGACACTGGTCTGGAAATTGTCATCCCCCCCTATTTTCTCTAATTGGATGTCTTTAGAATTCAAATTATCTATTATACCTTGAGAAACAGTTCCCACAACAATAACACGTTTTATATTATTATCTGATATGTAACTTTCGTATTCAGGCTCTAGAGTGTCAGAAGAGACGTATTCACCTGGTTCAGCAACCACAAAAACAGGGACATCCATATAAGCCCCTAAAAGTGAAGCCGATGGATCAGAAGAGGTGATTATAACTGTATCTTGGGATTTGTAAGCCTTCTCAGCCATTTCAGTGAGGATTTCTGCTTTAGAAGATCCGTCGATCCTCTCAACATTTAAATTAAGCAGTTTCAAGGAAAGAACCTGCCAGGAGGAAACCGGACCAATCAGGATTACCTTCTTGATATTAGCCCTGTCTTTAAACAGGGAAAACCATTCATTCAATGGGAAGGGAATGGTTTGACTGGTTAAAATAAGAGGTATCCCCTCTTTCCCGGCGTAGGATGCAACACCCACCTCCAGAGCCTTCATATCACCAGTTGCAGAACAGATGATGACGGTATCGTTAACTTCTCCAGAAAATCCGTTAAAGGATTCATCTGTGGTGACGGAATTAATTAAGAAACAAAGAATTAAAACTCCAATAAAGAGACAAACAAATATCCAAAGGAGTTTATATGATTTATTCATCAACACCACTTTATTTTTTTCGCAAATTATTCAACTACACAGATGACGTAGTTACCATTCCTGTAAAGTTCCCGGGCGTAAGGGGGAATAGTCATTCCATTTCGAAGCAGGAGGTATTTGATATTATCCTTTAAAAGCTGCTCACGGTTTAAACTGCCAACATCATCCATATTCCTTTTAAAGACAGGTAAGGGTATACTTTCACTGTATCCCCCCTTCATTACCTTCATCCTGGTTGTGGAGACTATTATGGTATCCATGTAGGAATCTACAGAATAGACTGTTTTATTCCTCTCCCCATTATATTTAAACCAATCCACCACACCCTCTCTGTTCTGGGCGAGTGTAAGATCCCCAAACCGGTCAGCGATAACCTGAAACTTGAAGATGTAGTCCAGTGGGTTAAAGAGTATATGCACGCTCTCGGGGAAGATATAATCTGAATGTAAATCGTCTTGACTTATCAGGTTCGGTGTGTAGCTATCTGCAAATACAGCGCCTGAAATTAGGGTGAAGACGCTTAGAAGGATTAGTACCGTTAATTTTATATGTTTTTTAAGGTTCTTAATGGGGCTTTTAGAGGAGTTGATTTTCTGATGAGTTTCATTCTGATTATTTCTATTCTTACTCCGATTATTTTTATTCAATCTCTTTTCTAACACATCTAAAGTGGCTGCCAGCCCATACCCGGCCATGATGATAAGGGGATAGGAGGCTACTTCCAGTACACGGATGGGAATTAAATCTACACCAATGAGATATGCTCGACTTAAGATTAACGTGGAAAGTGACCAGATCAGGATAAAAATGCCCTTATTTTCACCCTTCTTGAGCAGGGATAAACCCCCAATAGTGGCAAGTAAAGTAGGGATAATCCCCAGGTATCGGATGTAATATTCAGATATGGGGAGCGGGTATCCTGGGAAAATGTTGAACTGGGGGTGATATAGGATATAAAGCGGCCCCCACCAGAGTAATGCCATAACTGCGGTGATAGTAAGGAAAATAGCCAGATATTTAGGGTTAAAGCTTCTCTTCAGGAGCTTCATAACTGCTGCGAAGGTGAACATTACGACGAGTATCATGAATGCCGTTAAACTGTGTGTTAAGAACACCACCCCACATAATACGGCTGAAACCAGGAGAAATTTAAAGTTACCATCCTCATTGGCCTGGTAATATGCGTATAAAACCAGTGGCATTAATATAAGGCTTAAAGTACCGGGGGATGCAAAAAATCCCCGATTAATGGTTATAAGACTAAATATGGTGATTATACCAGCGGATATTCCTGAAATAAACCCGAATAAGCGGCAGGTAACGTAGGTGATGGACAGAACCAGGGCCATGGCCAGTGCCGGCTGCAAGTATCTGGCCACCTGAAACGGGTCTGTACCCGAAACATAGGAAAGTCCGGCCAGGAGGAAGTGGAAAACAGGTGGATAGGCTATGGGCCTTCCCAACGGTGCGACTGTTAAGGGATCAAAGTAGGTGAATCCATATTCCAGATAGAGCTGTGCCAGATGGATGTGGTAATAGATATCCCAGCTTAACGGCCACTGAAATTTCAAGGTGGGGATCAACACTATCAGAAATGCCATTACAGCAGGAATTACAAGCAAAAAGGTTTTCCAACCCTTTTGTGTATTCATGGAGTCTATTTTAGTGGTGATACTAACTCTACCTCCAACATTGGATTACTTTTAGAACAAATTTATGGGGAGAATTATCCCATACTTACATTAATTCCACATTTAATTTATAGCACAACATCAAAATATTTAAAAGAATGTCACAGGTTAAATGAGGTTACAGAGTCTCTGGTATGATCACTCTTTTAGATTACCTAAACTTGATTCTAATATTAAATTTAGTTTATTACAGAGATAAAATATAAATTAAAAGGGAATAATTTATGGATACAAAATCAAGGATCATGGAAACAGCTTTTAAACTTTTACTTAAAAAAAAGGATTTGATAATGTTTCCATAAATGAAGTTAAAAGAGAATCAAACATCACTACCGGCGGATTCTATCACCATTTTGAGAGTAAAGACACATTGATAGTTGAAGTAATAAATAAAATACTTATTTAACTATTTCTATTTAACCATGAAAACAGATTAAAAATTTTTGAAGGCACCCCCCCCCCAAAAAAAAAGAAAAATTAGAAGTTGCAATATTATCAATGAACTGGTGATGATTCAGTCATCAATGAAACCACTCAACTTGTGGGAGGTCCCAAAAAAATAGACTATAGAACACTACACCTACTATTGATAGAAGGTATTCAGAAATATGATATGATAAGCGAAATTTATACAGAGTTCTTCACTAATATGTTTGATTTTATTAAGGACGTAATCAACGAAGGCATAAATCAGAGCGTAATAAGATCAGATATTAATCCCACCATAGTTTCAGAGGTTATAGAAAACTACGATATATGGGAACAGTCATAATGTAGATAGCATTGCCAGGAAAAAATCCATGAAAGAAAAAGTAAAAACTAACATAAACGATATACAGGAACACATAAAAAAAAATTAGTTTTTACTAAAGGGAAAATGATTTTAATTAGATTTTACTGAAAATGAAGTTTATTCACTAAACAAAATGAAGTTTTATCCACTAAACCACATAATTTAGAGCATTAACCTACCCTACATATCTTATACTCATTATTCTCATAAACTACCGTGGAATAAGGCGGAGTTTCCATTCCCCCATCAAAAACTATGTATCCCACTTTATCCGTTATTATATCTAATTTTGCGAAGTTTCCACTCGTATATTTCCCTATATCCAGACTATTCAGCCTACCATTATCATATCCCCCTGTGGCTACCGGTTGTCCTGATATGGCAACGATTGTGGGGTCTAACTTATAATTTGAAGATACAACTACTCCCTGACCGTCTCCATTGGCTTTGAACCAGTGAGCTATGTCCATCTCCGAATGAGAAACCAGGGGTTCGGTGTTTGACATATAGTAAGCTCCAGAGAAGATAGCCACAGCCACAGTGAGGGAGGCTAAGGAGTAGAATAATTTTCGATTAAAATGGGTTCTAACGTAATCCAAACCCAGTCCCGCCATTATAACCAGGGGAAAAACAGCGAAGGTTAATATCCTCTCGCTCAACACATCAACACCCAGTAGATAGATATTAGCCAGAAACAGGAGTGATAACAGCCAAGTTATGATGAGTAAATCCCTTACTTGCCTTCTTTTTAAAATTAAATACCCACCGATGGGCATTAAAATTAACGATAAAACACCGAATATCAAGAGGTAACCTCCTAAGCCCACCACTTCGTTAGGGGGGCTAAGGAAAATGTAACCATATTTAAGGAGTAGTGGAAGCCACCACACAGAGCCTACTAGGAGTGTGGAGCCTAAAAATATCCAGAACTGCTTTAAATTCATTTTTCTCTTTAATATGAGGATTGACACGGTGAAAACTGTTATAACTAATACCAGTATTAAAATGGAAAGTGCATGGGCTAAAAATATTATACCAGCCAGTACACCAGATAAAACAGCATACCTGTAACTATCATCCTTTATTGACCGATAATACAGGTAAATGGAAAGGGGAAAAATCATTAGGGCCAGGTTTTCCGGTATGGGAAGAACAAATCTATGGACGAGTGAGGTGGACATGGCCAGAACCCCGGCGAAAAACGCCGTGCATTTATTATAAAGTTTATAGGTAGTGTAGGTAAAGGATAATATTACAAGAAACGCAAATATCGGCTGGGAAACCCGGGCAACTGTTAAAATATCCTGATTAAATAGAACACCAGCGGCGGCTAATAAGTACTGGAACAGAGGCGGATAGAAGATGGGTCTTCCGAATGGGGCGTAGGTTAAGGGATCCCAGTATGTGAACCCGTGTTCCAGATAGAGGTGGGCCATGTGCGTGTGGTAATAGATATCCCAGCTTAAGGGATAACAATATTTTAGGGTGGGGATGAGAGCTAGGAAAAACATCACCACCGCCGGGGAAATCCACCAAAAATTAGTTCTGATCTCTTTAATATACGATATATTCATTATAAATCACTTTATTCTAATATAATATGTAAACATTTAAAAATAATGATAGTATTTTAAAGTTCAAGCTCCTAAATCCTTCTGAAATATTCAATGGAAAATTAAAATCTGTGATTCAACATAGGAAAGTTAAGATGAAATATATAATCATAATCCCTGCTTATAATGAAGAGGCAACCATAGGAAAGGTTGTAAGCAATTCTTTAAAGTACTCGGATGTTTTGGTGGTGGATGATGGTTCCAGTGACCGTACATCCCAGTTAACCCGGGAAGCAGGGGGTAGTGTGATAAAACATAGGAAAAATATGGGTAAAGGTGCTGCTTTAAAAACCGGGATAAAATACGCTTTAAAAGAGGGATACCATGCAATGGTTATGTTAGACGGAGACGGACAGCACGACCCCCGGTTCATCCCCCAACTGTTGGATAGCCTGGATGATGCAGGGATGATCATCTGTTCCCGTTTCTTAGAAGGCCCTCCAGAGGAAATGGCATTACAGAGGAAATTTTCCAACAATTTAACCACTAACTTGTTGAAATTCACCACCGGATATCATATAACTGATAGCCAGAGCGGTTTTAGAATCTTCTCCAGGGAGGCAGCCCGTGTTTTTTCAGGGATACCCTATGATGATTATGAATTCGAGTCAGAGATGCTGTATCAGGCCTCATTAAATAACCTGTCTGTCAAGGAGATTCCCATTCCGTGTTCCTATAAGGGGGAGAAGTCATATATCACCGGGGTTAAGATATTGAAGTACACTTATTACATCTTTAAACTCCTTTTAAGGGATTTAAGAAGGAGGATTAAAAATTGAAGCAGTTTATCGTGCTTTTATTCAGCATACTCCTGGTGGTATTGTTAATATTATGGATTGGGCCATCCAATATCCTAACTGCCCTTGAAACTGCTGATTGGTGGTTTATCTTACTTGCAGCTGTTATACATATCGTGGTGGTATTTATCAGGTCTCTCCGGTGGGGTTTCATCATCGACCAGACCACTGAATTTAAAAATAACTTCGTGGTTAAAACCATTGGAATCTTCGCCGGGAACTTCAGTCCCATGAAAAGTGCTGGTGAAGTACTGACCGCAGTGGCTGGTAAAAAATTAAATAAAATAAGTCTATCTGAAGGTATGTCCGCCGGTCTGACTGAGAGATTCTTTGACCTGGCCATAGCCAGTTCTCTTTTAATTATCGCCGGATTATTCCTGCCTAAAATACGTTTCATCGCCATAATCGGTGGTTTATTATCCTTAGGGGTGACTTTTATAGTTTATCTGATTAACTGGAGGGAGGGCAGTGGTGTATGGTTATACAGTAAGATACATCCCATAATCAACAAACTACCTATAAAAGAGGAAGTACTGGATAACCTTTATGACCGGCTTACCACCGGACTGGAGGGGATTATAAACTATGCCCAGTCATTCTCCAACCTGAAAAACCTGTCATTTGTATTTATATTATCTTTGATGTCTTGGTTACTGGAATGTGTCCGGCTTTACACTGTATTCTACGCTTTCAACCTTCAAATGGATTTTATGGCGATAATCATTATTTTTCTCCTGGCCAATGTAATTGGAGTACTCAGTGCCCTTCCCGGTGGAATTGGTTCCATTGAAATTTCTTTAACTGGATTATTCGTACTCTTCGGTGTGCCCAGTGCCCTGGCTGGTAGCATCACCCTGGTTGATCGGCTGGTTTCTTTCTGGCTGGTAAATGTGCTGGGCATAATTTTCTCCGCCTATTACGCCCGGGATATTCTGGATGAAATTAAAAAGTATACAATTAGCCTGTCTCCAGATAAATAGGGAATTTAAACGTTTAATTTTGTATAAACATCGTTTCATCCTAGTATTTCAAGTGAAGCAGCATCCTTGAGAATCAGTTCCATCTTCCCTTGGTATTCACTTATTTTACCGGTGACTTTCACTCTCTTATTATTCAGGCTGTAAATGCTCTGATTGGTCTTTTCTAGATCAACTGCACTGCTTTCAAAGACTATCACTGTTATTTTACCGGTTCCATCCATTATATCCAGGAAATAGGTGTTGCTCCGGGAGGATTTTTTAACATCCTGCACCAATCCTTGTAGGGTTACATCTTCATCCAGCATTCCCCGGTTAATCTCGTTGATCTTAACTTCTCGGGCGGTTATCAGGTTAATAGAGAACATCATACCTACCAGGCCCACAATTGACATAGTTAACGCTATTTTAAAGATAAAACTATCTTCCATTATGATCACGTAAGACACCCATTTCCAGTGTAATACTTAATATAAGAGAAAGTATTATTTAACCTTTACTTCAAAAAAAACGAGTAGAAAAAACAGATCTAGATAAGCTTCATAGTGGCATACATGGACTCCACACGTTCCACAGTGTCGATATCATCGATACTGATGTCTGTCCTGATTCTTTTAACCACCGGAAACCTTAAAGAGTAGCCGCTCTCGTATTCCGGGCTTTTAACTATCTCACTGAAGGCTACCTCCATGATGATGGCTGGCACCATCTCCACCTTCTGGCCTACTTTACGAGTTATTAGTGGCTCGGACATTTCATTCAGCTCCTGGAGTGTCTTATCATCCAGGCCAGTAGCTACATGGGCCACTGTTTTGAGTTCCTTGTTTTCATCCTGTAAAGCCAGGAGGAATGAACCAATCACATGAGCTCTTCTCCCTTTACCGTAGGTTCCACCCACCACCACCAGATCCAGGGTTTCCGGCGTGGCCTTCCACTTCAACATCTTCTTACCTCTGAGACCGGGGGTATAGGGTGCGTTTGGATCCTTCAGCATGACACCCTCATGACCTTCCTCAATAGATTCATTGAACAGATCCAGGGCTAAATCTGCTGTTTCAGGTGTGACTTTAACCTGTTTACTTAATTCAAGCTTACCAGGAATGACTTCTACTATTTCTTCCAGTAATTTTCTCCTGTCCTTTAAAGGTTCATCTAGGGTGGGTTCTTTATAATAAAGAACATCGAAAAGGTACAGTGTAAGGGGAATCTCCTCCCTCAACCTGTCTATCTCGTATTTCCTTCGGACTCTCTGCAGCATATACTGGAAGGATATGGGCTTCCCTTCCTTGGTAACTATTATCTCCCCTTCAACAATGAAATCAGATGGTTTAATGGCTTTTTTAATATATTCGGTGATTTCTGGAACAGCAAGACTGATGTTTTCCAGTCTCCTGGTGAATATGTTTATTTCATCATTTTTTCGGTGGATCTGGACCCGGACACCATCATATTTGGTCTCACAGAGAGCGTATCCCATCTCCCTGATGGTGACCTGATAATCCGGGGATAACTGGGCGAGCATGGGTTTTACTGGTTTGCCTGGTTTGAGTGTAAGTTTTTTAAGTCCTTCCTCCCCCTCGTCTCTGGCCACCTTTGCCACCAGTCCCAGATCATTGGTTAACATATGCGCCCTCTCCACCGTCTCTTTAGGCACATTAAACGCCGTGGAGATGGCATCTTTAAGGGTTCCTTCTCCCACACCTACCCGTAATTCTTCCAGTACTGTACGGGTAAGGTATTTTGCTTCCTGTGGTGATGCTGATGATAAAAGTTCCCTCAGTATCTCTAATTTCTTGTATTGCGACCTTCCTCCACTGATATCTGCGATTTTCACCAGGTTTTGGTGGACCTTATCGATGGATAGGGATCTCATAAAAAGCGTGGATTGTACTTTACGCTGGAAAAGCTCCTGGGATGCCGTTCCTATATCCCCGCTGTCCCTGATTTGATCCTCCACCTCCTCCGGTGTCACACCTACCACCAGGGAAATGGCTTTCATGAGGAGTTTAGACCCTATTCCTAACTCTTCCTCACTCCAGGTGGGGAATATACGGCCCAGTGACAGTAAAGTAACCACTGGTAAATTTTCCGGCTCCTTTTCACCCACCATCTCCAGGAATTCCGCTAAAATAGCGGTTTTTTCCAGTCTCTTAGTGGTGGAATCCATAGCCTCGTATAATTTCACCAGCTCTTCATACTTCATGGGGCTTTTTGCTTCTTCAGACATCACTATTCTCCAAAACCTCTGGACAAACGGAATCAGATAAATATTGGTATTTCCCTGTATTTAAAAAATAGAATTAACCTAAGATTTCTATATAAACCTTTCAAATCTTTCCTTACTAACCTTACAAATGGGGCAAATTTCAGGCGGTCCTTCCCGGGCGCATAGATAACCGCAGACACCACATCTCCAGACAGGAAGGGGAAGGTTAGATATACTTTCCAGACCAAGGGTCTCTGTTTCATCCTCGCTACGCACAATTCTCTCATCAGGCGCCGGCCTTCTCTCTGGTATGGCTGTTAACTGCTTTTTACCGCTTAGTATGTCACCTGAGACATATAAACCGCAGTAACAGGCATCGTACTCTTCCAGATCAGGGTCACGGTAGTAACAGGGACATATGATATCCAAGTCTTCCTCTTTAATTCCAGAAGCCAGTCTACAGGGACAAGCCCCATAGCCGTAACGGTCTTCATTTACCAGTATAGATTCAAGGAGGGCTTTGGTGAATTCCACATCCGAATTGAGATGATAACCCGCCTCCTCCACCTGTTCTTTTAATCTCTCATAGAATTCATCAACCCGGGCATCATCTGCCTGGCTCATGTCAGTGCCTCCCTAATTCCTTCCTCATTGAATCCTACGATGACGTCTCCATCATCCAGTACCAGAGTAGGGAAGGACAACTGGGGATTATACTTTTTAACCTCTTCAATAATTTCACTGCGTTCTTCACCCTCTAAAAGATCGACGTAGATATAATTGAAGTCCACTTTCAACTCTTCCAGGAGTAATCTGGTCTTCCTGCACCATTGACAGGTGCTTAAAGCAAAAAGAACTATTTTACCCTTATCTTCACCATCTACATGTTCCATTGGCATGGAAATACACCTCCCTTAATTTTTAGATAACCTTAATTGTTTTAACAGAATTTTGTGGTTTAATTTTTTTCTTAAAAATTTTTCACTCTAGTGTATGTAAATCCTTTTATTAATAATTTTCAGGGAATTACTCATTTGAACAGTGGAGAAAAAGGACGGTGAATGAAAAACCAGTTAAAGCCTGTGATATTATTTTTTGATATTATCCCTAACCAGTTTAATAGCACAGAACTCCCCACACATGGTGCACATGTCTTCTTTTGGACTGGGTCTTCTCTCCCGGTATTTTCTGGGTTTTTCATGATCTAAGGCTAGATCGAATTGTAAATCCCAATTAAATGCTTTACGAGCGTGAGCCATTTTGTTTTCAGCATACCAAGCACTTCCAATGTCTTTTGAAATATCCGCTGCCTGTGCCGCTATTCTGGATGCGATGACTCCTTCTTTAACATCTTCTTCGTCGGGTATGGAGAGATGTTCCGCCGGTGTAACGTAACAGAGATAATCCGCACCTGCACCTGCTGCTAGGGCCCCGCCTATAGCAGATGTGATATGATCATACCCCGGTGCAATATCGGTTACCAGTGGCCCCAGAACATAAAAAGGAGCTCCTTTGCAGACTTTCTTTTGAATTTGAATGTTTTTTTCAATCTGGTGTAAAGGAACATGCCCCGGGCCTTCAACCATGACCTGAACACCCTTTTCTCTGGCTCTTTCAACCAGTTTACCCAGGATACTGAGTTCACTTAACTGGGGAATATCTGTAGAGTCATGGGTGCATCCTGGTCTGAGGCCATCTCCTAAACTTAATGTAACATCGTATTCCCTTGCGATTTCCAGTAGATAATCATAATTTTTGTATAAAGGATTTTCTTCCTGGTTTTTAAGTATCCAGGCCGCGGTGAAAGCTCCTCCCCTACTGACGATGCCCATAATCCTGTCAGACTCTTTAACCTTCTCCACCGTATCCTGGGTTACTCCGCAGTGGACGGTTACAAAATCAACACCTTCTTTAGCCTGGTTTATTATGGCCCGGAACATATCATCTTCATCCATATTTACGATAGCACCCTTAGATTGGAGCGCCCCTATCGCTGCTTCATAAATGGGTACGGTGCCTATGGGGACTGTGATTTCCTTCATTATGGCCTTTCTAACCTCTTTAAACTGGGGGCCTGTTGAAAGATCCATCAGAGTATCTGAACCATACTTCACTGCGATTCTGGCCTTCTCCACTTCCCAGGAGACATCCTCCAGTTCTGATGAGGAACCTATGTTGGCGTTTACTTTGGTCCTTAAGCCCTTTCCTATCCCCAGGGGGCTGGTTTTCCCGTTAACATTTTTAGGGATGACTATGAGGCCCTTTGAAATTCTCCTCACCAGTTTCTGGATCTCGATACCTTCGTTTTCCGCTACTTTCTCCATTTCCGGAGAGATCTGACCCTTACGCGCCTGTTCTAATTGTGTCAATTTTTATACCTCATAAAAATATGAAAATGAATATTCAATGAATATACTTTTATCTGTAACTTAATTAAATATCTTAGTCATGATAGTATACACTAACACCAACACAATTAATTGGTGAATAACCATGGGTTATCTCATATGTAAAAAATGGGAGGATACTACAAACTCCAACCAGAAGAAAGCCGGAAGACTTCACAGAGTGTCAGTGCGGTGGGGAATTAACATATAAAGAAAATCTTACAGGTAAAAAGGATACCCCCATCACTTCCATTGTATCTAAAAACGAGGATAAATCCCAATCCAACAAGAAAAAACCATTCTTTCCCCGCCTATTGAATGTATTAATTGCTATTTTCGTGGTGATTATAGTTCTATCAATCAAATTTGTTTATATGACTTACATTCTACGCTTTTTTTGGGCGTTTTTCTCACAGCCCTACGTGACCTTCATATTCGTCTTTTTTGCATTATTAATTTTTTCAATATTGTATAGGAAATATCTGTGGAAATACTGATCAAAACAATATCTTCCTCAGTTCATCCAGGTTCTTTTGGATGAATGGTTGTGCTTTGGGGTCCGCCAGTATCTTCAACTGTTCCTGTTTAGTTTCCAGATATGCCCTCTTTAAAACTTCCTGCAAATCCTCTACAGGCATCTCCAGAACCTTCTTGATCTCAGCCATCTCCTCAGGGGATAAAGTGTCTTTGTATTCTTCGATTTGGCCCTGGAAAGAGTTCACCACGTTTGAATTGCCGGATACAACCATCTTCAAAAGTAAGGGTGGGACCTGGGTGAACTGATCCATCAATCCTATGACGTCTTCTTCAGTTACCTCTACCTCTTGTGTTTCCATGGTTTTATGTTCACCTTTTGGATGCTATCAATCTTTCCAATTTATCCATATCTACTCTACGTTTATATACAGGTGTTTTATCCTCCAGGTAGACTTCTAAGTTTTCTTCGAAGGTTCTTTTATCCGGGTTCATATAGAATATTCCCAGGGGAAATTTATCGGTCTCCATGGATCTTTTAAAGGCCTGTTCAATATTATAGGGGTCGTGGGAGTCTTCCAGGTAATAGGTATTTTCTTTAAACCACTGGTAAGTGTTCACCTTGTTGAAGGTTACACAGGGCTGGAATATGTCAACCAATGCATAGCCTTTATGTTTTATGGCTTTTTTCAGGATGTTTTTGGTTTCTTCTGTATCTCTACAGTAGGCCCTAGCCACGAAGGATGCTTTAAGGGCAATGGCCACCGATATTGGGTTGAACGGCTCTAAGAATACTCCTTCAACCTGTAAATTGGTCTTAAATTCTGTCCTGCTTGTGGGGGATGCCTGTCCCTTGGTCAGTCCGTAGACCATGTTGTTGTGGACTATGTTGGTTATGTCCGGGTTTCGACGGATGTTATGTATGAGATGGTTGCCCCCTTCCCCATACATACAGCCATCACCGCTTATATCTATCACCGTAAGTTCCGGGTTTACTGCCTTAATGGCAACTGCTGGAGGTAGTGATCTACCGTGCAAACTGTTGAATACGTTACATTTAATGTAGTGGGGGAGTTTCCCGGCCTGTCCAATTCCACTTACTAAAACCAGGTTGTCTGGCTTTATTTCCAGTTCTGCCAGGGTTTCTTTAAGTGTTTCCAGTATGAAAAAGTCACCGCACCCAGGGCACCAGGCCACATCGGCATCATCCATGTTGAAGTCCTTCACATCCATTTTTATAACCCCCTGATACTTTTTAAGGTTTCTGTAACTTCCTCAACGGAAAAGGGCATTCCATTATACTTTAAGATTTTTTCATCGATTTCAAAGCCTGTCTCCACTCTAATCAGATTAGCAAACTGTGCAGAAGCATTATTTTCGAATATGACTGTTTTATCAGCCGTATCCAGATAATTTACTGTATCAGGATGCAGTGGATACACCTGTTTGAAGTGTAAAAAGGAGATTTCTTCCCAACCCAAATGATTCAGCGCTTCTTTTATAGTTCCATAAGTAGATCCCCAGCCTACCGCCAGGATTTCATAATCATCACTACCAATGAGTTCAGGAGGAATAATATCCTTCTTGATCAGCTTCATCTTTTTAGTGTATCGTTTATCAACCATCCTGGCTCTAATTTCCAGGTCTTCAGTGATGTGGCCCTCTTCATCATGTTCATCGGCATCGATGGCCACCAGTCCATCTCCATATCCTGGAATGCCCCGGGGGGAGATACCATCATGTGTTAGTTCGTATCTCCTGTAATCCTTAGTTGTACTGACGATATGTTCTTCAACCACCAGGTTACTCAAATCAAGGGACGGGTGGTTATAGTTGCATTCAGCGAAGTATTGATCTGAGAGGATGAAGACCGGTATCTGGTATTTATCTGCCAGGTTAAACGCCCTGTGTGATAGTTCAAATGCGTCTTTGAAATTTCCTGGGGCGAAAATTACCCTGGCGAACTCTCCCGGCCCGGAGTACAGTGTTAGGTTCAGGTCTTCCTGTGCTGTCCTGGTGGGAAGCCCCACCGCTGGTCCTGGCCTCTGGCCTACGTATATTACCACGGGTGTTTCTGTCATTCCAGATAATCCTACAGCCTCCTCCATAAGGGCGAATCCACTTCCGGAGGTGGCGATCATGGCCCGGGCCCCCGCGTAGAAAGCCCCGATGGACATGTTTATGGCGGCTATTTCATCTTCTGCCTGCTCAAAAATGACATCAAAATCCTTTCCATTCTCGGCTATGAATATCTGCAGTGGTGTTGAAGGGGTCATGGGATAGGATGCCATGAATTTGCAGTGACCTGCCAAACACCCCAAACCTACTGCCTCTGTTCCACTTAAAAGCAGTTCATCTTTAACTGACGGATCCTTTTCTATCTCAAACTTGAAATCCTTTGATCCCATCAATTCTTCCCCCAGCTGGTATCCCTTCCTTCCGGCCTGGAGATCCTTTTCTACGATTTTTTCTCCTTTACGGGCGAACATACCCCTGATTATCTGGTCGAACACCTCTGGTGGGATGTTGAGCATGCAAGAAATGACTCCGGCAGCTATCACATTGGCAAAGATTATGCCTCCCAGTTCCTCTGCACTCTTCAGAACTGGAATTTTCAGGACGTTATATTCTCCAGTTACTGACTTTAACTGGTCTTCATCACCTATTATCTGGGTGTTCTTTGTTATCCTTCTGCCTAAATGTCCTATGGCACCTTCATTTATGGCCAGAAGAATATCGATGCGGTCCACATATGCAGCGACTCTTTTAGACGAAATACGTATCTCTGTAGAGTTTAATCCTCCTCTTACCCGGGACATATATTCTTTTGAAGAAAATACATGATATCCAGCCATTTTAATGGCCCTTACCAGTATCATTTCCACCGTTTGTATGCCCTGACCTGCTTCTCCACATATAACTACAGATAAATCCTCTTTAGATGGATTAGAAATTTTAAAATCCCCCTCTAAATTTTTTCCATAAAGAATTGTTTTTTATTTATAAATTATTTACACCAACAAATTTTTACTGAATTCTTATATGATTTATGGACATGATTCTACTTAAATATTAAGTTTTCTTAAATTTAAACCTTTAAACCCGATTTTTACTTATTAATTGTCCATAAAATACTTTTAAAAGAAAATAAAGCCCTTTTTTATCCGGTTACAGAGAATAATTACCCTTTTATTTTAGTAGCTATAAAAATAAACCCATGAGAGATGATCTAAAAGCAAAGAATGTGATGATCGAAACGGTGCAGACCATCTCACCAACCGACCTCATCGCTGCTGCCAAGCTTAAGATGATGCGCAGTAACGTTGGTGGACTCCCAGTAGTGGACGATGGGAAATTGGTGGGTATTATAACCCATAGAGATATCTTACTTGCAGGTGGCGAGGCAGTGGGGCTTAAAGTTGAAGAATTAATGAGTAAAAACCTTAGAACAGCTGAACCAGACACGTCTTTACTGGAAATCATCAAAATTATGGTTGACGAAGGTTATCAAAGAATCCCTGTAGTCCAAAATGGAAAGTTAATTGGACTAGTAACCCAAAGCTCGGTTATACGTGCAATTGCCGAGTTAGTCAGTCCCTAGATAGATTTGTTCCACTATTTGAACTATAAAAATCAATTGGACCATTAAATCAATGGTTTTGGGATTTGGGCATCCTTTTTTTCCTTCAGCCCACCTATTTTCTCTATTCTTATCTCCAGGAATTTTTTACCATCCTCGGTTATCCCGAATATGGGTATGCTATCTCCAGCACGGAAAAATCCTCTCTCTGTACCTAGATCCCTGATGTACCGGGATGCGCAACCGGTCACTACATCGGCATGACCCAAAATAATCTCAGCATCTTCTTTGGATGCCTCCGTGGCGTGGGCTACGAATATGTATATCTTAACTTCCGGGTGCTGGCTTTCCACTTCCCTGAGTTTTATAGTATCATCGGCGGATACCACGGTGACTGCTATTTTTTTATAACCCATGTCTATGGCCTTTAGAACCCCGTCAATTTGATTGATCCTTGCAGTTTCCGGGTCAAGGACGTTTTCTTTACCTATGACATCTATAACTTCTTCTAGTGGGGTGGTGCTGAGAAGACCGGATACTCTACCCCCTATGCCCTGGATGAGTTCTGATTCTGTGAGGATCACCGTTCCACATCCTTCACAGACCGTGACCGTGGCATCGATCAGTCCTTCCTCGGCCAGGGTGTTTAATGTCTCTGAAACTCCGAAGGAGAGGAAGTCCTTCATCCGCAGGGTCCTGACGCCGGTGCACATCCCGAAATCTTTTATTCTAAATTCTATGTTCTCTTTGACATGTTCTGGTGTGAGCTTTTTAATTCCCCTGTATTTATCAAATATGGGACAGTATTCTATCTTTGGCTTGCCTACTTCCACTACTTTCCCATTTTTTATTACCACCCTGGTTTTTCCCAGTGCTTCGATTACGTGTTCGTCTTTATCGGCCATTTAGTCACCTGCGTGATGTTTTCCTTAAATCCCCTTGATCTAATAGTGTTCCTTTTTTTAAGATAGTGATCCTTTTAGGATAAATTTTTAATTATCCAGTATGGTATAAAATAGTCTGGAAGAATTATATATTATGAGATGAAAATCTTCTAAAAGCCCCATAGAAAACTTTAAGTTAGATAAAATCTGATGTCATATAAGCCACGCCGGGGTGGCTCAGCTGGTTAGAGCGCACGGCTCATAGGGTATTAAGCAAGTGCTCTGACTTATATCTGGGATACCGTGAGGCCGCGGGTTCGAATCCCGCCCCCGGCATTTATCTCTTTTTTTAATGTTTTAACAGAGCTGCTTGAAATCTGTTCCTACTTCCACCATGAAATAAAGTACTTTTAAATACTTGATTTTTTTATATTGAAATTAAGCAAGTAGATGGAGAGTTCATCATGGAAGACATTTACGAACGTTCTATTCAAGGAGATATCACCAGAGAAGACGCCATAAAACTGGTAAATTCGAACCCTTTCGAGCTATTCGATGTAGCAGACCAGTTACGTAAGGATATAGTGGGTGAAGAAGTCACCTTCGTGGTCAACAGGAACATAGATATCACAGACGAGTGCATGATCAGATGTGGTTTCTGCTCTTTCAGAGACAGTATCGGTTATCATATGACCACGGAAGAAATACTCTCCAGTGTCAAAGAAGCGGTGGACGTAAATGCCACTGAAATATGCATATTTGGTGGTGTAACCCCTGAAATGACTGTTGAATATTATTGTAATCTTCTGGCTACTATAAAATCTAATTATGACATTGAAATTCACGGATTATCCCCGGTGGAAGTTTTCCATGCTGCCCGGTTGTCTGGAGTATCCACAATAGATGCTTTAAGCTATTTTAAAGAGGCCGGGTTGGATACCTTAACCGGTGCATCGGCGGAAATCCTGGTAGACTCTGTCAGGGCCAAGATATGTCCCAACAAAGTTTCCACTGCAGATTGGGTGAGGATTATAAAGGAAGCCCATGGAGTAGGGATCCCCACAACCTCCACAATTATGTACGGCACTGTAGAAACCTGGGAAGACCGTATTGACCATCTCCTGATACTACGGGACATACAGCGTGAAACCCACGGGTTTACAGAACTGGTCCCCATGACTTTTCTAAATCAAAACAACGTTTTAGGCGCCGAGTTATCTCCTTCCAGTGGTATGGATGACTTGAAGATACATGCTATTGCCCGGATCATCCTCGGTAAGGAATTACCCAATATTCAGGCTTCCTGGATAAAATTAGGCACTAAACTGGCGCAGATAGCCCTGTGCTGTGGTGCTAACGATCTGGGAGGTACCATGATGGAAGACAAGATATCCATAGCGGCGGGGGCGTCTTACGGTGAACATTTAACCCGTGAAGAGATGCGTAGAATTATAAAAGAGATAGACCGTGTCCCTGTAGAGCGTAACACTCTTTACGAGCGGGTTTGAGAAAAGAAGATTCATTGTAGATTTTAAGTTTTAAAAAACAAAATAAAAAAGTAGATTAAATCCTGTTATTTTTAAAATCCACCAATAACCATCCCCACCTCTCTAGATGGTAAATGTATATCATTCACTGTCTTAAAATCCTTTTCAACAGGTATTTGTTTCTTATCTGGAAAAGCAAATTGAGCATGTATAGCAATCAAATCTTCATCTACGGAAATGTCCACCTTTACATTAAAATCTTTTTTTAAAGAATTTTTACTTAAATTAAAAACTTTGGAAGCATCTAATATCTCAACTGCTACTGGAATGCAGTTTTCATCGAAGTCGAGTATCACATTTCCTATACCAATGGATTCCCTATAATTGTAATCATCCTCAATACTGAGCCATAAAACATCAGATTCAAGATCATAATCTTTTCTTATATAGTTGGAATTGATTTTTCATTTCAACTCATCCTACGCTCTATCTCTTATAAGGCAATGATAAATCCATTTAGCCTTTAATTTGTCGCTTTTTCATCCAATCAGTTGAATGAGATTTTAAATTGATATCATCCCTTGCTAAATTTTCCAAAAAATCCACTTTTATTAGGATTTCATTCATAATTATTAATACTAATATTAATATAATTAATATTTTTCCATGTTCAAACTGAAGTAAGACATACACTTCAAGTGTAAAATAGTTCTCATTAAAGGAATTACCTTTTCTGTTAATAACTTTTTAATCCCCTTTATTAAAAAAGCAATATAGGAAAAAATTATAGTTAAAAGAATACATAATATATATAATTTCTAAGTTCTAAATGCCGATTATTCGCTATTTTAAATTCGATTACGGTGTTTTGGTGAGGTTAATTTAGAGATGATAATCCACAACTACAACATAATTGAAAGGATAGCTGAAAGCCCCCAGGCAACTGTTTACAAGGCCTATCATAAAGAGAATCCCCAGCAACTACTGGTGCTTAAGGTTCTAAATGGGAACTATTTATCCCCCTATAAAAAAACCCAGATCACGCAGAAAATTGAACAACTCCGTGTTTTAAACGATCCTGAGGTAATCACACCTATAAATTTCAACAGTAAGGATGGAACCTGTTACATAATCCAGAATTACTTCCATGGGACATCTCTTAACAGGATAATGGCAGAAAATGACAGGATTTCCCTGAAAGATTTTTTCACCATGAGTATTGGGCTGGCCCGTGTTTTAGATAAGGTCCATGACACCGGAATAATCCACGGAGGTATCAAACCCCACAACATACTGGTGGATGATAAACTCAACATCCGTCTGATAGACTTCATAACGGCCATCGATGTGAGGGATGTAAGCCATTTCATTTATGAACGCTCTTTTATAAGAGAAACCCTTGCCTACACATCCCCTGAACAAACAGGGCGAATCAACCACCAGGTGAGTTTCTCATCAGACCTGTATTCCCTGGGAATAGTGTTCTATGAAATGCTCACCGGCGAACTCCCCTTCTCATCCCAGGACCCCCTGGAACTGATACACTCCCACCTTGCCCAGGAAGCACCCAAGGTCCATGAGCTTGATCCAGATATCCCCCTCACACTCGGCAAGATCGTTTCAAAATTAATGCTTAAAGAACCTGAAAAACGCTACCAGAGCAGTAACGGACTTCTAGCAGATTTAACCAGGTGCCAGGAGGAATATTTAGAAACCGGCACCATAACTGACTTCCCCCTGGAAAGGTATATCACCACCCGAAGGGTTAACTTCATCTCCAAAATGGTCGGACGCAACCAGGAAACGAAAATCATCCTTAAAGAATACAAAAAAGTCATAGAAGGAAACTTTCGCTCAGTTTTAATTTCAGGATTATCTGGAATTGGTAAAACACGCCTGATACAGGAGCTACAAAAGCCTATTGTAGAAAACAGGGGGTATTTCACCTCAGGAAAATTCGATGTTTATCAGAAAAATATTCCCTACAGTTCCCTTATCCAGGCACTTAGAAACCTGATGCGTACCTTCCTAACCGAAAGCAACAAAAGATTGGAAAACTGGAAGAAAAAGATACTGGACGCTGTAGGTGAAAATGGGAAGATTTTAACTGATGTAATTCCAGAATTGGAAATCCTTATTGGACCCCAACCAGAAGTCCGCCCCTTACCCCCTGTTGAATCTCTTAACAGGTTCCATGACGTCTTCGACAGTTTCCTCACCTGCCTGGCCAGTGAGGAAAACCCCCTGACAATCTTCATAGATGACCTGCAATGGTGTGACGGAGCTTCCTTCGACTTTTTCTCGAACATATTCGCTAACTATAAGGATCATCCATATCTCTTCTTATTGGGGGCTTACCGCCACAATGAAGTGGATTCCAGCCATCCCTTATCCAAAATCATACGTAAAGTGAAAAAAAATAAACAACCACTTCAAGAAATCAGATTAGGACCCTTAAAAAGTGAATACTCCCATGAGATGGTTTCTTATATCCTTGACTCACCCCTTGAAAAGACAGAAGCCTTATCAGATTTCATAAGCACCCTCAGTGAAGGAAATCCCCTCTTCGTGAGTGAAAGCCTATCCTACCTCCATGGGGAAGATCTCATCTATTTAGACGAAAACAGAGAATGGAGATGGGATATGGAGAAAATACGAAAATCTCGCATGCCCACCACCGTGGTCTCCCTCTTCAGTTCAAAGATTCGAAAACTACCACGAGATCTTATAGATCTCCTGGAGTATTGTGCATGTATGGGAAATACCTTTTCACCTGTAGAATTATCACTGATCAGGGAAATGCCACTGGCAAAGACCTATGAAATTCTAAAACCCGCCCTGGGACAGGGATTATTAATTGAAAATAAGAACCAGCTGCAGTTCATTCACGATAAAGTTCAGGAAGCTACATCATCCGCTATTCCACCTGAAAAACGGCGTAATATTCACTGGGAAGTGGGTAACCATCTTCTTTTTTCTACTAATGAGGTTGAAGACCTGGAAATCCTGGAAAACCTGTTCACCATTGTATCGCACCTGAACCTGGGAAGAGAAGACCAACTCGATTCAGATACAGCTTACCTTCTCTCAGATATTAATTACCATGCCGGTAATAAAGCTTTAGACTCTTTAGCTACAGAAGCGGCCAATGAATATTTCAATGAGAGCAAAAAATTACTACCCGATGACTGCTGGGAGGATGCACACTACAAACGTACTTTCCGGATATTTCAGAAAGCTGCCAAGACGGAACTCATGTGTGGAAACTACGAGAAATCAAAAAAATTGCTCAATCATTTGCTGGAACATGCCCAGAGTGACCTGGATAAGGCAGAATGTCTGGCTGAGCAGACCACCTCCCTCTCCTCGGTAGGTAATTTTAATAAAGCCATTGAAACCGCCAACCAGGGCCTGGCCTATTTTGGTAAAGCCATTCCTGAAGATCCCCAGGAAGCAGACCGTAAAAGGAAGGAATTGATGGATGAAATTGCCTCCATGGACATAGATGTTTGGGAAACTATTTTACACATGCCCTTCACCCAGGACCGGAAGAATAAAATTGAACTGTCCTTCTACAGTGAACTCATCCCTGATCTGTACATGTCAGGCCTGGTGCCACAGCTTTATCTTTCAGCGGCACAGTCCACCCAGCACTGCCTGGCCGGAGGTATGGACGAATCTGTTATCTACTCCTTCAGCATAATGGGGCTTCAACTTGGGGAACAGGAAGAGTTCGAGGCTGCTTTTAAATACGAGGATCTGGCCCAGGAACTCTCGGCAAAGTACCCCGACACCTTCGGAGCCACCCGTGGCATGAACGGAATAGTATGGTGCAACATGCACTCCCGAAGCCACCCCCTGGAGATCGTGGCTTACTGCCTCAAATCCATACAATCTGGAAAGAACTGCGGTGACCTGTACAATGCCGGGCTCTCCTACGGACCTTTGATGTGGAATTTACAGGTTCAAGGGGCGGATATGTCCATCATCGAGGATTATGCTAATGAATGCCTTGAATTTTCACAGAGATATCATCTATCCTTCTCCGTAGGACTGGCCGAAGCTGTGCAGGCCGGATGGATCGAACCCATGAAGAAAAATTACATACCAGTCCCCATGGAAGAAAAACTGAGTAAATGGGAAGGGGACAACCACATAGCTTCAGCAGGAAGCTATTACGTGCATATGGGCCTGGCCCACTACTACTTGGGAGAACACATCATGGCCAAAAAGTATCTGCAGGGAGTGAAGCGCTACCTGTCGGGTCTAACTGATAACGTGCTCAAGAGACAGTGGTACGTCTTCCGGGTGCTGAACACTTTGAAACTCTATGAAAAAGGGGTTGACTTTGAAGATGAAGTTGAATTGATGGATGAAATCCAGCCACTCATCGATAAGGTGGAGACCTGGGCCAAGCTGGGGCCGCTCCTCGAACCCTATCTTGCCTTCCTTCATGCTGAACTCGAAAGAGTTACCGGTGAATTCAAGAAAGCCAGGAGTCTTTATATGGATGCCATAGATTCCGCACATAAGCAGGGCTACACCTTCTTGGAGGGGCATCTCCATGAATGTCTGGGGGAGCTTCTACTCTGCTATGGACAGTGTTCTGAAGAGATGTATTTCAACCAGGCAGCGCGCCTGTATAAAAATTGTGGAGCGGAAAGAAAAGAGTTCAGCCTCTTAAAAAGGTATCCTACCTACTTCGAGGATGATATTTCTTATCCACAAATCGAGGTGGAAGAACCTCCCCTCACCCTCCCGGATATTGACATTGAATACCTGATGAAATCCGCCCTGGCTATTTCTGCGGAGATAGAACTGGAAGCATTACTTAAGAAGATCATGAACGTGGTCATCGAGAGTTCCGGTGCACAGAGCGGATATCTGATCATGGAAGAGGAAGATGGTCTTTTCATCCATGCTGAAAGCCATGCCACTTTCAAGGAGGATGTGCAGATTTCCAAGAAAAAACTGGAAAAAGCAGGTGGGATCTGCAAAGCCATAGTCCGTTATGTGCAACGTACAGGAGAACGTTTGATTCTCGATAATGCCTCAGAGGAAGGAGAATTCAAAGATAACAGGGAAGTTCAGGATATGAAGTTGCGTTCAGTCCTTTGTATGCCCGTATTTAAGCAGTCAAAGATGATTGGAATACTTTACCTGGAAAATCGTCTGGCAAATTCCGTGTTCACTCCTGAAAAGACGGAGCTTTTAGAGTTACTAATATCACAGGCGGCTATCTCCCTGGAAAATGCCACACTATTTGTAAAACGAGAAAAAACAGGAAAAAAATTGGAAAAAACCCTGGAAGAGCTGAAACGTTCCAACAAGGAGCTTCAACAGTTCGCCTACATCGCTTCCCACGACCTGCAGGAGCCCCTGAGGATGATATCCAGTTTCCTACAGCTTCTCCAGCGCCGTTATGAGGGGCAGTTAGATTCGGATGCCGATGAATTTATAGATTATGCTGTAGATGGGGCAGCACGCATGCAGGAGTTAATAAACGATCTACTGGCTTATTCCCGGGTAAATAGAACCACCAGCGAGTTCGAAAAAGTAGACCTGGAAAAAGTCCTGGACGAAGTTTTGATGTACCATAAATTATCGATCAAGGAGAACGATGCGCATGTAACCCGCGAACCATTACCAACGGTTAACGGCGACTATTCCCAGATGGTACAGGTATTCCAGAACCTGGTAGGCAACGCCATTAAATACCGTGACGAAGAAGCACCGAAAATCCATATATCGGCCAAGAAAGAGGATGATAACTGGTTGTTCAAAGTGGAAGACAACGGCATCGGAATCGACCCTAAATATTTTGAGCGTGTTTTCCTGATTTTCAAACGTCTGCATACCAACGAAGAGTACAGTGGAACTGGAATCGGCCTGGCCATCACTAAAAGAATTATTGAAAGGCATGGTGGTGATATATGGGTGGATTCCCAGCTGGGAAAGGGTTCTAAATTCTATTTTAACCTGCCCCTTGAAGATTAAACTTGTCAAAGATGTTTGTTAACCTCAACTTAGGATGATTGCACTTTAAAAAAAGAACATTTTTACATGTTCTTATCAAATAGATTTATAGTGATGTTGATGGTAAATTAGGATGAACTGTACTATAAATCTCGTTTTTACTGGGTGTAGAGGACATTTATACTCTGGATAGGTGCTGCACTGGGTTTTTTATTCATCGCCTATATTTCCGTGGGATTATCCGTTGATTCCTGGGAAACAACTTTTATAGCCACTGCAGTAGTGGGTATTTTAAATACTCTCTTATGGCCTGTCCTTTCTCGTATTTTACTGCCCTTCATGGTTTTAACTGTAGGGGTGGGTTCGTTACTGGTTAACGGTGCTTTGATCTGGTTAGCCAGTGAGTTCGTCGTTGGTGTGACCATTGAAGGAGCAGCGCTTGTTTTAGCCCCCATAACCATGTCTGCTATTTCAACCCTGCTTATGGGGCTTTTAACAATTGATGACGATGCGGCCTGGTACCGTAGTATCGGGAAAACTGTTAAGAAATCAGATGAGGAGGATGTTAAAGATACCCCAGGGGTGGTCTTCATGGAGATCGATGGCCTGGGCAAAAATATCCTGCTGGAAGCGGTGGAAAGGGGGGATATGCCCACGCTTAAAAGGTGGATTGAAGAGGGCAGCCATAAAGTCAGTGGATGGGAGACTGACCTGTCCAGCCAGACCGGTGCCAGCCATGCGGGAATTCTCCATGGTAACAATGAAGATATCATGGCTTTCAGATGGGTGGAAAAGGAAAATAACAACAAATTCATGGTGTCTACTGGTTTAAGTGACGCCCCTCTTGTGGAAGAACGTATATCTGATGGTAACGGACTTCTATCCTGGAATGGTGCTAGTCGGGCTAATTTATTTTCAGGTGATGCCGAAGATGTTATATTCACCTTCAGCCGGATGAAAGATGTGGGTAAATTCTATAACAAAGCCTGGGAGTATGTTTTCAGCAACTCTTCTAACTTCAGTCGAATCGTCAGCCTGGTATTTTGGGATGCGTTTTTAGATTACAACTCCCAGTTAATCCACAGGCTCAGAAATATTAAACCCAGAATATCCCGGGGATTATTTTATCCATTCATCAGAGCAGGAGCAAATGTATTTTTAAGGGAAATAACCACCCTGGCTATTATTGGGGATATTTTAAAGGGTAAAACAGATGTTAATTATGTTACCTATTTGGGATATGATGAAATCGCCCATCACTCCGGCATAAGGGATGAAGATGCCTTCCATGCCCTTAGAAGTATTGACAAACAATTCCACCGGGTGGAAATGGCCTCATACCTGGCCTACAGGGATTATAAATTGGTGGTCCATTCTGATCATGGCCAGACCAATGGAGCAACCTTTAAGCAGCGTTATGGTTATACTCTGGAAGAAATGGTCAAGGGCCTGTTACCTGATGCTCGTATATTCGGTGATATGTCACCAAGTACCGGTGATCACTTCTCTGTGGCTTTTACCGCCCCGGTAGATAGAGTTAAAGGATTAATCGATGATGCAGGTGAGACCAACTATTTGCAGAGATATAAGAAAGAGGAATCCGATGAAGTTGAACCTAACGTGATGGTCCTGGCTTCAGGAAATATGGGCCTGGTCTATCTAACTGAGCATAGAAACAGACTCACCTATGAGGAAATCAACCGCCTGTACCCTGATCTGATTCCTGGTTTGTCCAAACATGAGGGGATAGGATTTATTCTCGTTGAATCCAATGAACACGGCTCCCTGGTTATAGGTAACGGTGGCACCTACTACCTGGAAAATGACACAGTTGACGGGGCTAACCCCCTGGCTAATTACGGCCCAAATGCCACCAGGCACCTTAAGAGAACTAATAGCTTTAAATACACACCGGACATACTGGCTATAAGTTTATACGACCCTGAAAAAAATGAAGTGGCCGCATTTGAAGAACTGGTAGGTAGTCATGGAGGATTGGGAGGAGAACAGTCATTTCCATTCATACTACACCCTTCAGAATGGAACATCCCAGATGGGTTGATCGGGGCTGAATCTATATATCAGGCCTTTAAAAGTGAAATTGTTAAATTGAATAAGGAAAGTTCGTGAATCCTTTTGTTATATATTTTTAATTTTAACTTTTTTTACTGGTAGTCCCCATGGAAATAGTGGTCTGAAACGTTTCCAAAACATTTATATGCCACGAGTAGGAAACCTATTTCCGGTGATAACTTTAACAATTCTAGACCAATCCTAGAAATCCAAAACATTTATATGCCACGAGTAGGAAACCTATTTCCGGTGATAACTTTAACAATTCTAGACCAATCCTAGAGATTTAAGGAGTTGAAAAAATGCCAAGTAAAGATGAAATTATACAGATAGTACAAGAAAACGATGTAGAGTTCCTCAGGCTGTGGTTTACCGATATAAACGGTATTCTGAAAAGCTTTGCCATCACTCAGGATGAACTCGAGACTGCCCTTGATCAGGGAATGGGATTCGATGGATCCAGTATAACCGGTTTCCAGGACATCGAAGAATCCGATATGATCGCCATGCCAGACCCCGATACTTTCCAACTTCTCCCCTGGAGACCAAAGGAAAAAGCAGTAGCTAGAATGATATGTGATATCCTCATACCGGGAGGAAAACCCTACGAAGGAGACCCCCGTTACGCCTTAAGAAGAGCTCTGGAAAAGATGGAAAAATTAGGCTTCGACCACTTCTACGTGGGACCTGAACTGGAATTTTTCTACTTCACATCCGCTGAACATCCAGAACCCATAGACAACGGTGGATACTTTGACCTAACACCACGGGATCTTGCTTCCGACTTAAGAAGAGACACCGTTTTAGCCCTCAAGGATATGGGAATTAACGTGGAATACTCTCACCACGAAGTAGCTCCATCACAGCATGAGATAGACATGAGATACGATGACGCCCTTAAAATGGCCGATAATATGGTTACCTACCGGTTAACTGTGAAAGAAATCGCCCTCCAGTACGGTCTTTACGCTACCTTCATGCCCAAACCCGTATTCGGAGAAAACGGTTCCGGTATGCACGTCCACCAGTCACTGTTTAAAGGAGAAAAAAACGCTTTCTTCGATGCTGATGATGAGTACAACCTTTCAGACGATGCTAAAGCTTACATAGGTGGTGTTTTAACCCACGCACCTGAAATCGTCTCCATACTGAACCCTACAATTAACTCATTTAAAAGACTGGTTCCTGGATATGAAGCACCAGTGTACATCGGATGGTCCAGAAGAAACCGTTCTGCATTAATCCGTGTGCCTCTTTACCAGCCCGGTAAAGAAGTTGCCACCAGGATGGAACTAAGGTGTCCTGACCCATCAGGAAACCCCTACCTGCAACTGGCATCCATGCTCATGGCCGGACTCAAGGGAATCGAAGAAGGATATGAAATGCCCGATCCTATGGAGTTCAACCTGTACAACTTAACCGAAGAAGAAAGAGAAGTTAAAGGAATTGAATCACTACCTGCCTCATTAGAACAGGCCGTGGCCTTATCAGAAAAATCTGAACTGGTCAAAGAAATCTTAGGCCCACACAGCTTCGAAAGATTCATAACTCTCAAAAAGAAAGAATGTGAAGAGTACCGCTTACAGGTAACCCAGTGGGAACTGGATAAATACTACCAGCTACTCTAGGGGTTTATCCATCCCCTAAATTTTTTTTATTTTTTATAACAAATATCTTTTAAACAAAATTTTTTTTATCACTTTAATTTTTTTTCACAAAAAGCTTTTAAACCTTAACAATAAACAAACCATTAAAATGTTAAATCGATTCAATCTGGTGAATAAATGCCTGATGAAACTGATCGCAAAATGATGGAAATTTTAAGGATTCTTGCCGATAAAGATAATGTTCTTGGAGCCAAAACCATCGCCCTGGAGCTTAAAAAGAAGGGTTACGATCTGGGAGAACGTGCCGTAAGATACCATATGCGAATCCTGGATGAGAAGGGATTCACAGAACGTAAAGGATACGCCGGAAGAAAAATCACCCCCAAAGGACTGAAAGAGCTTGAAAAAGGCCTCATCTATGATCAGGTCGACTTTATCTTCTCTAAATTCGAAAACATGATCTACAACACCACCCTCGACCTCAATCAGGCCTGGGGAAATGTGGTGGTGAACACCTCCATTTTCCGGGAAAAAAAGGGTGTAATGGACATCTTAAAGGAAGTATTTGCCAGGGGGATAGCGGTCAGTCCCTATGTAAGGCTCACCAGTGAGAAAGATGAAAATGATGAAGAATACTTTAAACTGGACACCATATGCGGTACCACCATAGATGGTATGTTACGTAAAGCGGGAATACCAGTTATTCCCCAATATGGTGGGCTGGTAAAAGTTGATGATTATACTCCCATTAGATTCACCGAACTCATCGCCTATAAAAAGACATCCATGACCCCCCTGGAGGCATTCACCGACCGGGAGATGACCTCTGTTTTAGAGGTGGTTAGAGAGGGGACTGGACACATCCCGGCGAACTTCCGCTTGATACCAGAAAGTGCCCGGGAGAAGGCCGTGGAAACCTTCCAGAAGATGAAAGGTATCGGAGTCTCCGGTGTGATGGAGATAGGTGAAAGCGGAGAATCTGTACTGGGCATTCCGGTAGTTGATGAAATGGTGGGCATCGCCGTGGTGGGTGGTATAAATCCCTTATGCGCTGCAAAAGAAGCAGGATACGATGTTAACATAAGACTGGCTGAGCAGACTGTGGAATTTTCCACCATGGAAAAGTTAACCGAACCAGAACCTGTGTTGAAGACAGCCAAACAGGGGACCAAAGAAGAAGTTAGATTTTTACTGTCCAAGGCCTGGAACCTCATAAATATGGTGAGTTTCGACCCGCAAACCCATACCGGCCAGGTCATCGCCAACATCTCCCACGTAAACAAGGAGGACCTGGAGGATGCCCTGGATGTCTTCACCGAGGTGATGTCTAAACCAGAGTACTGCGTCAGTAAATATTTCAAGATTATTCCTGATCTCAAGGAGGGTAAATCCAGCATCGCCACGGTGTGCAGTCTGACCATCGATGGGATTTTAAATAAGAGGGGAATACCATCGGCACCCCAGTATGGAGGTGTCCTGGAGACCCAGACAAAAAACCCCCGTTTCATTGAATTAACTGCCTACAGTGGTTCGTCCCTGGATCCCCATGAGATATACTTAACGAAGGGTATGACCTCTGTTTTAGAAGCAGTTAACAGTAGTGGAAGGATTCTGGCCAGTTTGAAGGAAATACCCTACATCGCCCGGCCCGAGACCATGAGTATCCTGGATGAAATTAAAAAGACAGCAGGTTTCTCCATCCTGAAGGTGGGAAAACCAAGCGAACTCATCTACAATGCCAAGGTGGAAAGATACCATGTCGGTATAGTAACACCTGGTGGTTTAAACCCTATAGCCGCTATTCACGAGGCTGGAATCCATGTGGAGCCTAAGGCCGTGGAAGCCATGCTGGATATCTCCGAGATGGAAGAGTTTTAGAACATCTAAATTTTATTTGTATATTTTATAAAAAGTTAATAAAAAAAGTTAAGGAAAATTATATTTCAATTAATAAAACGATCATCTGATCTCATATCTGAAGCTTTATGATGATGATCTTCAAACCATCCTATACATACCTCTTCATCTTCCCTTCTTTCCATCTGCGGTATGTATGGTTTTATGTCAAGTAGGGGTGTTTCATCTGCAATATCTACATTGGAGATATAGACGATGTTGCCTTCAATCTTATCCAGACAGACCACCGACAGTCCTATGGGGTTCGGTCGTTTAGGGGCTCTGGCTGCAAAAATACCGTGTTTGTTATCATCCATAAAGGGTTTAACCATTAAAGAAAATCCCCTAGAGAGATGTAAGTGGTAGATAAGGATAATATGAGAAAATTCCTCCAGATCAGTAAGTCCCTCAGTGTACTCCTCTTCGATATGGATCTCCCCTTTGACACCGCAAGCACCCACCGGCTGGATGGGCATGCCCTCTAACTTTTTAAAGGGAGACCTTATAATTCCTATTGGTTTGTATTCGATTATGTCCATGTATATCACTTAAAATTTGGTTGAATTGGGTATATACAACTTATTTAATTTTAGTTGCAACTCCAGATAAGATCTTTCAGATTAAGTCAATATTAAACCTTTACTAAAAATTAGGTGGGGGTGATTAAAACCTCCAATCATACTATATCAAGTTCATTTCTACAATAGACCCATATTATTCCAGTAAAAGGTAGTAGGAGTAAAACTATAAATAACAACCTGTACCTTAATCGACCAGCAACTGTTGTCAAGATCTATATTCCCTGATCACGCCTTATAAGGTGTAGCTGGAATGATCTAGCCAAAGGGATAAAGCCTATAAATTCAAACCAGGAAGAATTACAAAAAACCCCCTTTTTTACATTTCTCTTATTATTAGTGGACCATGTATTTATTTATTTTATATAAAATATATTCGTTCCAGACACAGTTCATGGGATTTACCAAAAAATTGAAGGAGATACCCATCGTAACGTGAAATGAATGCGAATACCATGACATCCTCATGTCATAATTTTTAATACATTAAAAATCAATATATAATATCAACCATTAAGGGAGTGATATTATGAAGATTAGTGCCAGAAACATGTTAGAAGGTACCGTAGAGGATGTTGAATTAGGAGCAGTTATGGCCAGCATCAAAATAGAGGTAGATTCACCAGGTCTTGTAACCGCCTTAATTACCAAAGAATCTGCTGAAAAACTTGGTCTTAAAAAAGGAGACAAAGTCACCGCCATAATAAAAGCCACAGAAGTTATGGTTGAAAAAGAATAAATTACCTTTTCTTATTTCTCTTTTTAATACTTTTTCTGTTTATTAATCCTATTAAAAAAAATTATTTCTCAATAGATTATTACATTTATTTCAAATTTTAATAACCACACGCAAAACGATATGTTTATATAAACATATCGTTTAATAAAAAAAAACATAAATCGAATATTGATCGAGGATAATTCAAGAGGATGATACAAATGCCAGTAGAAATAGACATGGAAAAATGTGGTCAAATAAAGGACTGTCCTGGTGAAGGACTGTGTATAAAAATCTGTGAACAAGGAGCACTCATTGAAGAAGATGGTAAACTGGTTATAATCCCGGAAAAATGCGATGATTGCGATTTATGTATCCAGAATTGTCCAAATCAGGCCATATCAAAGAAAAGTTGAGGAGATAAAAGATGGTGTCCGTGGAAAGAGAAGGGGAACAAAAACGTTCACTCAGTTATAGAAAAAATAAATGCGTTGGTTGCGGCATATGCACGGACATATGCCCAACCGAAGCATTGAGGTTAGGGCCTTTAGTACCCATAGCCAGAGGTCTCGTTGACATGGATTACGTTAACGTGGATAAAAATAAATGTGCCCTATGTGGCCTATGTGCTGCTTCCTGCCCATTTGAAGCCTTTGAATTCAAAATTGATGATATAGACATCAAAGAACATGAGTTGTATCCAAAATGGACGAGTAAAGCAGAAATTGATGAAGAAGAGTGCCTTTACTGTAAGGCTTGTGAAACTGCCTGTCCCAGAGATGCTATAACAGTATCCAGGGAACTGCCGGAAAGATCTAAACTTGTGGTCGGAGAAATTGAAATCAACGAAGATACCTGTATACACTGTGGTATCTGTGAGGAGATGTGCCCAGCAGACGCTATAACCATGAATAATGAAAACATAGAAGCTCCTGAGATCTCCGTCGATGAGGATAAATGCGTATACTGTCTTATTTGTAAACGAGCCTGTCCAGTAGACGCCATAAAGGCAGCCTGCAGATCTTGCTCCTATGGAATATACGAGATAGACCCGGAAGACGCCGAAACCAAAGGATACTCCTTCATTGATGAAGATACATGTGTCAACTGTGGCTGGTGCCAGGAAATCTGCCCAGTAGACGCTGCAACAGTTTCCAAACCCTTCGAAGGTGAGGCAATATTTGCAGAAGAAGCTGAATGTAAAGGAGAATCATGCCATGCCTGTATGGATGTCTGCCCCTGCAACGCAATTTCCCTCGTGGATGGTAAATCTGTTATAAACCCCAAATTCTGTATTCTCTGCGGAGCCTGTGCAAAAGCCTGTCCTCAAGACAGAATCATCATAAGAAGGGATAAAATAAACATGGAAAACGTCCGTTCCAAATCATGGCAGAAACAGCTGGACAAACTGGTTGGGGTGGAGTCTAAATAATTTTTTTTCTTAGATTTTTTTATTTTCCTTAATTTTTTTCCTTTTTAACTGCATAAAAACTTTTTTTGAATATTACAATCATTTTGAGTATTTAATCTCTTTTAAAGGGCAACTTATTAATTTAAAATGAATACCCTACTACAATTTAAATTTCAGAAAATTAGGATCTAAAATATTTCCAAAAGAAAAAAGAAAAGGGGAAACAATAATTTTTTAGGTACGACGTGTGGTGAAGGTGTAGGTTTTAACTGCGAAGGGGTTTTCTGCTTTGTCTGTCACGGCTCCAGTGTGTATTATCAGCGTGTACTCGTGTTGGCTGTTAACCGCAGATAGGTTAGGTTAAAACCTTACCACTGCCCCGATTTACCAACAGTCACCGAACTACCGTTACTGGTAGTCAGAGTACTCTATTAATATTATTTCAAATAAAAACTGGATAGTATAGTTAATAAATTATTATAAAAATAAATAAAACAGCCCCATTAAAGATTATATCTGACTAAAACTATGTCTAATGAATATAATCTCTGAATATTTAGTAAAAACTGAATACTAAGGTTTTATCCCTTGTTTTAGTTATTAAAAAAAAGATTTTATGCTTAAAGAAAGAAAATTTAAAATACACGTTGGAAATGTATATATCCACATTTCGAACAAACTAATAAAAAAACTAATAGGAGATAAAAGATATGTCATCAGATACCGGACTACACCCATCAAACGGCCACCGTATCCAAGGCAGGACTACAGAATCCTTTATAGACGCCCGGGATGTTATTTCTCGATTGGATCTTAAAGGAGACGAGGTGTTCATGGATGCAGGTTGTGGTGATGGGCACGTTACCATGGAAGCTTATGATATGATGGATAATACTGCAACTATCTATGCAGTGGATATTTACGGACCATCCATAGAGGACCTGGAAATTGACCTTAAAAAGGATGGGATCACTAACGTGATCCCTGTACAGTCCAATATAGCGGATAAAATCGCCATCGATGATGATGTTGTGGATATGTGTCTTATGATCAACGTATTCCATCATTTCGTATCCATGGAAAAAACAGATGAAGCCATCAGTGAACTTAAACGGGTTATAAAGCCCGGGGGCAAAATAGCGGTTATGGATTACAAGAAGGCGGATACAGGTTATGGTCCACCAGTTAAATTCAAGCGCAACCCTGAAGAACTGGAAGATATGTTCAATAAACACGGCCTGAAAATGGTTAAATTGGACACTGAGGTGGGAGAAGACCTTGAAGGAGGAATTAAATCCCATTACCTGATAATATTTGAAAAATAAATACATCTTTGAGATGCCAATTTTTTGCACCTGGCGGCCGATCGAACCAACCGGCCGGGCCAGAAGAGAAGACACCATCAGATCACCCCAGAAACTCTGATCATTCCTTGACCTGGTAACAAACCTGCTACTAATATAAAAATCGGGTTCGACGCCTGTTTCGTTCCAATTCTACTTAAAAAGACAGATATCGATAATGCTATGGTAGATAGCTGTGAGTGCGGCTTTTTCTCGGTTTACATAGATGAAGACCTGAATGTATCACCCTGCTCCTTCTGTAACAACAAAAAATACAGTTACAGCCTGAAGAGATCCAGCTTCAAAGATATCTGGCAGGATGCTTTCTCCAACTACAGAAGTTACGTGGATGGGAAATGTAAATTGAACTGTTCAAAATGCGATAAAAGTAGTGATTGCAGGGGTATGTGTCCCTTCTTTGATGAACTATTTTTATGTGGCCTGGTTAGTGAACCATAGACTACATCTTATGCTTATTCTTCTTTTGTAAACTTAAACTGTTCAACATCCATTTTAGATTCATCTCTACTTAAACTTTAAATAGTCAAATTAGCCTTCCAGCACCCTTAACCCTATTTCACCCCGGCATACCCTGGTGTTGATCATACCTCCACTCTGGCTGATCTTCCGTAGAATGGCTTCAGGATCCAATAATTCAACTCCTGCCAACATATCAGCACCATAATCAAATAGAACATCACTCATTGTGGTGCTGGGTCCCATGACTATGGTGTAAGCATCTTCCTGTTTGGCCAGGTTCAGGTAGCGTTCCAGTCCCTTATTTATCAGGGTAGAACCAGTTATAATTATTATATCACTTCCTGGGAAGACGTATTCCGCGGCTGTCTCGGTAATAATTCCTTCTTTGGGGTTTAGGAGTGTTGGATCAGATTCCAGAACCCATAACTCCCTGGCCATGGATCTTATTTCATGGATCTTGGGGAACTTGCCCACCATGGTAACCTTCTTATTGTTGCTTTCTTCTATGATGATATCCTGGGCATTCACGTCTTTTCTTCCCCTGGGTTTGATCATGGAGTTGATGGCAGCCACACCGATGCTGGCTTCCACCAGATTCCATGATCTCACATATTCTGCCAGTTCCAGAGTGGTTTTACTTGTTAACTCCCCCATATCTCGAGTGTAGTTACCATGAACTACCGGGATCCCGTAGGTTTTGGAAACTCCTCCATATTTTCCATGAACACCTGTCCAGGATACTCCAACCCGTACATCCTTTACAGGAGAATTATTTTCACTTGCAGCTTGGATTAGTTCGTTTATCAGCTTCATCTTATCATCTTATAATTTTTGATAATATGGGCCTTCTGCACAGGCTTTGCACAACGTTCGCCCATCAACTATGACTTCGCGACTGTCCAACACTCTGTCCCCGCATTCTTCGCAGTATGCCCTAAATTTGGGGAAGCCTGGAAGGTCATGCTCGCCTATATCTACTTTAACTTCCTCTATTACTAGAAGTTCTTTTTCAGGGACCTTGGAAAGGTTTTCCACCATTTCCTTCATATCTGGTTTTCCAGCATCGTCAGATTTTGGTGATACACGAGGATCTTCCACGGCGGAAACTCTCACTGCCTTTCCAGAGGATAGATCCAGAAAGGTAGCTGCAAATTTACCGTAATCCTTGTATTTAAGGGTACGGTGGCCCATGGTGTTCCCGGTCACGGCTTGAACTGCGTCCGCCATGCAACGGTCTATTTCCACGTAGACCATTAAGTCGCGATTTCTCTCAAATTGATCCATTCCCAGTTCTCTCAGCCCGACCATGGCTATTCTAGTCCCTATAACTATACCTGGGCAAATTTCACCATGGAAAGCCCTGCCTTTCTCCAGTAAAACATCAAAATCATTCATTTTATTCCTCCTTAAATTCCCGATTGCATTGTTTAATTGATGCTATTATAGTTAGATGCATTACTTTTTAT